>CACHKE010000026.1 GCA_902580335.1 uncultured Pelagibacteraceae bacterium | reverse complement strand
TCCTTTGCTAAATTCATGAATTTTCTATTTCCTGTTTCCCTAAATTCTTGATGTAAAACTAAACTCTCAAAACCTCCCCAACTATAACCATATCCGAATAATTTAAGCGAATTTACAAATTTTCTGACAGAATTGATATTTTTTGATTTTATTTTAAGCCCCATTAATCCTGAGGCACCGGAGTAATACTTTTTCCACATTCTAAAATTTAAGGAATTTTTTCTTAAATGGATAGAGAAGTTTAATCTTTTTATTTTTTGACAAGAAAGCTGCAATTTTTTTTGCATTTTCTCTATGTCTATCTAATCTAACATCCAAAGTTCTCAAACCTCTAGTAATTAAATATGCATCATCAGGTCCCAACCTTAAACCTGTTATTTTTTCGGCTGCTTTCACTTTTTGGAAAACTTTTTTATTAACTGCTAGACTTCCACCCATAACATCAGAATGACCAGAATAATATTTAG
This sequence comes from uncultured Pelagibacteraceae bacterium, assembly GCA_902580335.1. Lineage (GTDB taxonomy): Bacteria > Pseudomonadota > Alphaproteobacteria > Pelagibacterales > Pelagibacteraceae > Pelagibacter. Next base: position 1,552 of record CACHKE010000026.1, on the reverse strand, counting down.
TAGCGGATACAATAGACATATCAAAACCAAGTTTAATTGGTTTAAGATAGTAGGGTGTGCCCCAGGTATTATCTATTGCTGTTAAAATTTTGTATCTTTTGGCAATTGAAACAATTTTTCCAAGATCTTGAAAATCAAAAGTATTGCTACCCGGATTTTCAACAAAAATTAATTTTGTTTTTTTTGTTATGCTTCTCTCTAAAGTTTTTAAATCATGTGGATTATAAAAAATTGTTTTAATATTGAATTCTTTTAAAAAATCTTTAGTTAAAACTCTCGTAGGACTATAAACTGGGTCCGCAGCAATTATTTCATCACCAGGTCTAACAACACTAAATATAGCTAAAAATACTGATCCAAAACCTGTAGGAGTGGTAAAAACATGATAACTATCTTCGAGCTTAGTTAAAATCTTTTGTAAAATATAGGTTGTTGAAGTTCCTTGTCTTCCATAATCATAATGACCACCAACTGGATTTTTTTGGGCCTTTTTTTGAGTCTTTCTTATATGCTTCATAGATTTAAATATTATCGTTGAAGCTCTAACTACTGGTGGATTTACTGACTGATTATGAAAATCTTTTGCAGTATGTTTTAAAAATGTCTTAAATGATTTTACCATAAAAAAATTGATAACCTTAAAGGACAATGCTATATCCCTCACATAATTTCAATTAAATTATAACAGAAGGGAATAATGGGATATCCGAAAAAACATAGAGGCCGAAGAAAAATGGGCTCAAAAAAAAGAAGAGCTAGAAAAAAAAATAAAAAGAAATAGTCCTCAATGAATTCAATAGAAAAGGCACGATCCATTAGTATATGGATTTTTATAGTCCCTTTCGTTGCAGTAAATATCTGTCTTATACTAGTAACTCAGTTTCATAGTTTATTCCCAAATCAGACGGACATACTGCATAATACTATTCCTTATTTTGATGGTGGTGCCTCTATCAGTAGAACAGCTAGACCTTACCCTTCTTGGTTAGTATTTAAGCCCGCAATGTTTTTGACATCTTATTTATTAATCAAATATTGGTTATTTAATAAAGACATCATTAAATATTTTAAAGTCGACCACAAGAATTTAAAAAAGATAGTTTTTTTTGGTATTGCCTCAGCGGTTGCACTAACTGTGCATTCAATTTTTTTGGGTATCAAATTTGATAATGACCTGTACAAACTTTTTAGAAGAGTAGTAATGCTCTCTTTTATTGTTTTTGAAATTGTTGCCCAGGCTTACTTAGTAGCAACTTTTTGGTCTTTCAAAGAGAAATTGAAGGATCATATAAACCCGATGGTGCTAAATCTTAAAATAATTTTAGTTTCAATATTAATTATAGTTGCAGTAATAAGTATACCTATCGTCAGTCTACCTGGTGATAATTTTTTCGGAATTCAATTAAAGTTTTTAAAACATGCGTTGGAATGGGATTATTTTATTGGAGTAATCACTTTTTATTTATTAACATTTTTTATGTGGAAAAAAATAAATTAATTTTTGATCCACCCGCCGCCTAAAACTTTATAACCAAATTTATCTTTATTATAA
>CACHKE010000025.1 GCA_902580335.1 uncultured Pelagibacteraceae bacterium | reverse complement strand
TTTTCTTCAGGACCGTAAGATCCATATAACTCACCTAAAGCATGCCACATACAACATGAATACGGTTCCTCATCTTCTGAAATAAACCCAAGTTTATGCCAAGTATCTTTGTCCCGTAAAAAGAATTTTAGAATAATATCTGAATTTAATTTTATTTTTTTATCCCCATACATTAAATGTCATTTATTTTTTAATTCCATATTACTTAGTCTTAAGATTAATTGGTATTGGTTTTTATTTATTCTGCCATCCAAAAATCCTCTGTAAGGACTTCCATTTGTTTGAAAAATTAATGGTTCCTTTCCTGATTTACCACCCCCTAAAAACATAAGACTTTTTTTGTTATCTAATGTTTTTGCTATGTCATATAAAAATTCAAAAGTTAAACCATCAGTGTGTCTTAATTGAATACTTTTATTAATTACAAATTTTTTTAATATTTCTTCTCTTTTAAAAAACTTACCAGTCCATTTAAGAGGAGGGGTGTCATCTCTTACATTTGGTACTATTTCTTTTGGATCTTGTTTTTTTACCTCTTTTCCATCTTTATTGAACAGAACTTCTTTAATTTTAGGAGGTGAATAGAGAATTTCATTCTTTGAGTTAAATAATATTCTATCTGTATCTCCTATAAATTTACCTGCATATTCAATATTAATATCTACATCATTATTTAAAATATTTTCTGCTAGTTTAGATTTATATTTATTAATTAGACCCTCCTCAGATGTTTCGCCTGAACTAATAAGTAATCTTGAATTTTTAATTAATTTACCTTTGTAAGCAAGTTGTGGATCATTTTCTTTTATTAAGGATACAAACCTTACATTTGTATCTCTCTTCTTTTCGTTTGATATATGTATTTCTTTTAAAGCTATTGTCATTACATCATCTCAAAATCTAAATCGTTATCTTCAAATTCTTCTACCTCTTCAGGTAGATCTTCACTATGTTCACCAACCCAATTACAACTTGTTTTTCGTCCAATTAAAGCAAAATAATCTTTTTCACCCTTTAAAAGAATTCCATCCTCAAGTTTAAAATCAGCATAATAATTAAATGGAAAACTAAAAACTTCGCCTTTATCTAACTTTAATTTTAAATCTTTATCAAAATCTTTTGGTTCCAAATGATATGCAGAATTAACTTTTAGGTTTAATGCCTCTTCAACTGATGTTGATTTTAAATCAACTTCTTTACCAAGAGTTGAGTCTTCTTTTTTTACTTTTTTACCCTCGTCATTAATTGCTTCTAATTCTTTTTTTTCAACAAAATTACCTTTGTGATCTAAGTAGCTGCTACTTATATCACTACTAACAAATACTATGCCTGTTTCTTCCTCTAAATTAGCTTTTGAGCACTCTTTACCTTTTTCATCTAAGAATAATCTTTTTTTAAATCCATAAAGTTTTTTTCTATCAATTTTTGATATTCCAAAAGTAGATTTTTTTTTCTTCAGATTAAGAATTAATTCACGTGCCATATTTTTCCCAACCTTTTTTTATGTTTTCTGAAACAAGATGTTTAAAATGATTTAATGCAAGTTTTTGATCCTCAAAGGGATACAATTTTCTTTTTATTGGATCACTTCTTCCCTCAGAATAATCTAGGTAATAACAAAGATATGATGGATAATCAGATGTTTTTTCTTTATTGGATTTCCAGAACAAAAACTTTCTAATTGCAGTTCCTTTTTTGCTATCTTTTTTGAATATTTCTTTTTTTATTATTTTACTTTTTGGAAGATCCTTATGATTTATTTCTTTAAATGCACTTTTTGGAATACCGCTTACTTTTATAATTTGATCTATTCCACAATCTTTGAAATTTGCTCTTTTGTCTGATCTAATATTAACAACATTACAGTTTAATATTGAAACTGATCTTGATCTTCCTGTGGCATTTAAAGATTTATTTGAGTATTCATATTTTAAGTGTCTTATAGGTTCATCATTAGATTTATCTCCCTGAAATTCTAATAATTTTATTTCACAAACTATCTCAGGTTTTACAAAATTATAAGCAGAACCATTTGAAGCTATTTTTTGAAAGTTTGAATTTACTTTTGATTTAATTAATTTTTTATAAAAATCTTTTCTTAAGTTA
>CACHKE010000024.1 GCA_902580335.1 uncultured Pelagibacteraceae bacterium | reverse complement strand
TGAAACCTCATTTTGCTGTTTTGTTTTAGCATGTCTACCCTTGTAGTTAGCGTTAGTTTTATATAATACACTGCTTACTAGCTTATTATTTATTTTTGCTGAAAAAATTTTATCTAAAACCTCAATCGAGCTTTTTTTTCCATCTAAATTTAATTTATCTATTTTCATTATTTTTTCTTTTTATCTGGAGTTTTTTTAGCTTGTTCAGCAGCTTTAATTTTTTCATCAATTGTTAATTTGTTTATTTTTTTTACTGATTCTTTCACAAGAACTTCAGAATTTTTAGATCCAGGTATCGAACCTTTAAGGTAAAGTAACTCATTTTCTAAGTCTGTTTTAATAATCTCAATATTTTGCATCGTCCTTAATTTATCACCCATATGACCTGCCATTTTTTTTCCTTTGAATACTTTTCCTGGATCTTGTCTTTGACCAGTAGAACCGTGAGATCTATGAGAAATTGACACCCCATGACTAGCTCTTAAACCTCCAAAATTGTGTCTTTTCATCGCGCCAGCAAAACCTTTACCAATAGTTTTTGATTTAGTATCAACAAATTTTATATCCTTGAAAATTTCAAGACCAAACTCATTACCCTCTTTAAAATTATCTAAATCTTCAACTCTAAATTCTTTTAATTTTCTTTTTGCTTCTGTGTTTTTTTTGGCGAAATATCCTTTCATTGCTTTTGTTAATTTCGAGCTTTTTATTTTTCCATAACCTAATTGAACAGCCTTATATCCTCTTTTTTCAAAATCAATTATTTGAACGACACGCGCCTTTTCCATTTTTAAAACAGTAACAGGTACTAATTGACCAGTTTTATAAAATTCTCGTGTCATACCAATTTTTTTACCAATTAATGCTATATTCTTCATAATTAAATCTTAATTTCTACATCTACACCCGAGGCTAAATCTAATTTCATTAATGCCTCAACTGTTTGTGGTGTTGGTTCAACAATATCAATTAATCTTTTGTGAGTCCTAGATTCAAACTGCTCTCTACTTTTTTTATCAATATGAGGAGATCTTAGCACTGTATATCTCTCTATTTTAGTGGGTAATGGAATAGGTCCTTTAATAGTTGCTCCAGTTCTTTTGACTGTGTTAACTATTTCCTCTGTTGATGCGTCGAGAACTTTATTGTCATAAGCTCTTAATTTAATTCTTATATTTTGTTTCTCCATATTATCCTGCAATCTTTTTTGTTACCTCATCCTGAACATTTTGAGGAACTTTAGAATAATGATCAAAAAACATTGAGTATTGTGCTCTTCCTTGTGACATTGATCTTAAACTATTTATGTAACCAAACATATTTGCTAACGGAACCATAGCAGTAATAACAGTTGCATTTCCTCTTTGTTCCTGGGTACTGATTTGACCTCTTCTACTGTTTAGATCACCAATTACATCGCCCATATAATCTTCTGGTGTTACTACTTCTACTCTCATAACAGGTTCTAAAAGTTTTAGACCTCCTTTTGTACAAGCTTCTTTAAAACAAGCTCTACTTGCAAGTTCAAACGCTAAAACACTAGAGTCAACATCATGATGTAGGCCATCTAATATTGTTACTTTATAATCTATCATTGGAAATCCCGCTAAAATTCCTCCATCTGAGACAGTTTCAATTCCTTTTTCCACCCCTGGAATAAATTCTTTAGGAATAGCTCCACCTTTAATTTTACTTTCGACCTCTCTACCTTTTCCTGGTTCTTGAGGTTCAACTAATAACTTAACTTTAGCAAACTGACCAGCACCACCACTTTGTTTTTTGTGGGTGTATTCAACCTCTGATGAGTTTTCTATTGTTTCTCTGTATGCAACTTGCGGGGCACCAACATTTGCCTCGACTTTAAATTCTCTTTTCATTCTATCCACGATTATATCCAAGTGTAATTCTCCCATTCCTTTGATTATTGTTTGACCAGACTCTTCATCCGAGGTCACTCTAAATGATGGATCTTCTTTAGCTAATCTACCTAAAGCTTCACCCATTTTTTCTTGGTCTGCTTTAGTTTTTGGCTCAACAGCAATTTCTATAACCGGATCTGGGAATTCCATAGGTTCTAATAGGACACTATTTTCTTTATCACATAAAGTATGTCCAGTAATTGTATTTTTTAAACCTGCCAGAGCCACAATGTCACCTGCATTTGCTTCCTTTATATCCTCTCTAGAATTAGCATGCATCAAAAGCATTCTGCC
>CACHKE010000023.1 GCA_902580335.1 uncultured Pelagibacteraceae bacterium | reverse complement strand
GCAAAAAGTTAGCAAGAGGGCCTCCAAATACAATTAAAGTTCGCTGATATAAAGGTTTTAAAATAAATAATTTTTTTTGTTCTTCCTCATTATACTTTTCTAAAATTTCTTTATGATCTGCTTGAGAATATACATTTCTATCTCCAAAAAACTTTACATATCCACCCAAAGGTATCCAGCATATTTTCCATCTTGTTCCTGATTTATCGTTCCAACCAAAAATTTCTTGACCAAAACCTATAGAAAAATCTGTAACTCCTACTCCATATTTTTTGGCAAAATAATAATGTCCATACTCATGAATAAAAACAACAATTAAAATTAGAATAATAAAAGGTATAATATAACTTAGCATTTCAAATCAAATCTATATTATCTAACCAGTTTTTTAACTCAATCATTCTTTGTGTCTTATTTGACACAGTAATTTCTTTTTTAATAAAAATTATATGATTTTTAATTGCTTCCTCATCTTTAAACGCTTTTCTAGTTTGGATTAATCTGTCTTTTCTAAATTCAATTAAACTTATCATTTTTTCGTAGGTTATTTCAGGATGATATTGTAATCCATAAATTTTGGATTTACCTACCTCAAAGTATAAACTTTGAACTTTATTAATTCTATTTGATGCTAAACAAATTCCATTTGTTGGCAATTTAGTTACCTCATCAAAATTAAACGCTGGAGAATTGAAATTATTATTCTTATCTTTATAAATAGGATATTTTAATCCCTCATTATTAATAATAATATCATTTGCAATTCCAATATGAGATTTTTCTGCTTTTTTTACCTCTCCTCCAGCAGCTGTCACCGCAACTTGCATTCCCCAACAAATTGCTAAAATACTTCTAACCTGTTTTTGGCATTCTCTCATAAATTCAATTTGTCTTTTTATCTCTGGTGTATTGTTATAGATGTTCAAACTACTTCCACCCCAAATTAATCCGTCATATTTTGGAAGTTTATTTTTTACCTCATCTAAATTTAGGTCAGACGATGGATTAATAACATCAAAATTGTAATGATTATCAAATCCATTAAGACTATCCTTTAAACTCTCAGTATGTGTTTGAATACCTACTTTTAAAAAGTTTTGATTTTCCTCTTTTAAATTTCCTTCAACAATTAAGATATTAAAGTTTTTCATTTAAAACAAATCACCAGACATGCTGTGCTGATACATCATTTTCATATCTTCAATACTCAATTTTTTTGGATTACCGCTTGTTGATGGATCATCTAAAGCCATTTCTGATAAACGATTAATTTGTAAATCCTTCTCATTAATCACGCTAGATAATTTATGTGGAATTTCAAATTCTTCTCTTAAATCTAAAATCCATTTCAAAAAACCATCAAAAGATTTATCTTTTAACTCTAGATACTCTGCTATCTTTATGACTTTACTCTCAATTACATCTCTATTGAAAGTTAAAACATATGGCATGAAAATTGCATTTGATAAGCCATGATGAAGGTTATTTAAAGCATTTACTGGATGGCTTAGGGAGTGAATTGCACCTAAGCCTTTTTGGAATGCGGTAGAGCCCATACTTGCAGCTGTTAGCATGTTCATTCTGGCTTCAAGGTTAGATCCATTTTTGTATGCCTCTGGTAACCATTTAGAAATTAATTTCATACCTTCTAAAGCTATTCCATCAGCCATTGGATGATAACCTGGAGCGCAAAATGCCTCTAAATTATGAGCCAACGCATCCATACCTGTTGCGGCTGTCATTTTTTTTGGTAAATCTTTCGTTAAAACTGGATCTAAAATTACTATGGATGGTAAAAATTTTGGATGAAATATAATTTTCTTTACTCCTAGCTCTTCATTCAAAATAACAGATGCTCTACCCGTTTCAGAACCTGTTCCAGCTGTAGTAGGTACAGCTATAATAGGAGCGATATTGTTTGGATCAGCCTTAGTCCAGTTATCACCAACATCCTCAAAATCCCACAATGATAAAGTTTGACCTATCATGAATGCAATTGCTTTTCCGACATCAAGACCACTTCCACCACCAAAAGCAATCACACCATCGCAATTTTTTTCTTTATAATGTTTTGCTCCGTCACTTACATTTTTACCTGTTGGATTACCAATTACATCATAAAATATTTCAGTAGATAAATTATTACTTTTTAAATTTGATAAAGCATCTTTAACAATACTTGATTGTGCAAGTCCTCTGTCAGTCACCAATAAAGGTTTTTTTACATTTAGATTTTTACAAGCTATACTTAAATCTTTAATTCTATTTTCTCCAACCCACATTGAAGTAGGATAATTCCAATTAAATTTTTCCATAAATTTTTAGTTGATAATATCTGATAATTTTGAAATTTGACCAATCTTAAAAATAAGTGCATCCTCTTTATTAAATCCATGTTTTTCAGCATTATCTTTAAATCTTGTTGGTGGTTCCATAATTG
>CACHKE010000022.1 GCA_902580335.1 uncultured Pelagibacteraceae bacterium | reverse complement strand
GATAATTAAAAAATTTTCTATCAAAGCAAATAAATTTCAAAGTGGTTATATTTATCAATATGCATTTATAATGTTACTTGGTTTTTCTGCTTTTTTAACCTTCTTAATTGTTAAATAATGAATTTCCCAATTCTTTCTTCATTAATACTTTTACCTTCCATTGGAGCACTCTTTTTATTTTTTACAAAAAGTCAAAGTGAAAATAAGATTACTGCAAAATATGTTGCCTTATTTACATCTCTAGTAAACTTTTTTTTATCTATTTATTTATGGTTTTTATTTGATCAAACAACTTCTGCTTTCCAATTTGTTGAAGATAGAATTTGGATCAAAGGTTTAATTAATTACAAATTAGGAGTTGATGGAATATCAATACTTTTTATAATTTTAACAACATTTATTACACCTCTGTGTATAATTTCAGTTAATAATTCAGTCACTAAAAGATTAAATGAATTTTTAATAGCTATTCTTGTTATGGAAACTTTCATGATAGGAGTTTTTTGTTCCCTAGATCTTGTTGTTTTTTACTTATTTTTCGAGGCTGGATTAATCCCAATGTTTTTAATTATCGGAATTTGGGGTGGAGCTAGAAGAGTTTATTCTGCTTTTAAGTTTTTTTTATTTACTCTTTTGGGATCAGTTCTAATGTTAGTGGCAATAATTTCAATTTATTGGATCACAGGTACCACAGATGTTGTTCAACTTTATGAATTAGGTATAGACACTAAATATCAAAATTTATTGTGGTTAGCTTTTTTTAGTTCATTTGCAGTAAAAACTCCAATGTGGCCTGTTCATACATGGCTTCCAGATGCACACGTTGAAGCTCCGACAGCAGGATCGGTGTTGTTAGCTGCTATTTTACTTAAAATGGCAGGCTATGGATTTATAAGGTTTTCTTTGGGATTATTTCCCTCTGCCTCAGAGGTTTTTACTCCTTTAATTTATACATTAAGTGTTATCGCAATCATTTTCACGTCTTTAATAGCTTTAATGCAAGAGGATATGAAAAAATTAATAGCATATTCTTCTGTGGCCCATATGGGATTTGTTACTTTGGGAATATTTACAATCCAACAACAAGGTATTGAAGGAAGCATAATTCAAATGATCAGTCATGGTCTAGTATCAGCAGCTTTATTTTTATGTGTTGGCGTAGTTTATGATCGAATGCACTCTAGATTGATCGCAACCTATGGAGGTATTGTTACTATTATACCCAAGTATGCTATTTTATTTATGGTATTTACTTTAGCTGCTTTAGGATTACCAGGAACAAGTGGGTTTGTTGGTGAATTTTTAATTTTAATGGCTGCTTTTAAAGATAATTTTTTAGTAGCAGTATTAGCTAGTTTAGGAGTGATCATCGGAGCAGCATATATGCTTTGGTTGTACAAAAGAGTTATTTTTGGAAAACTAATAAACTCTGAGTTAAAAAAAATGATTGATTTAAACAAATCAGAGTCGTTCACGCTCACATGTTTAGCTATACCAACTTTATATTTCGGTTTTTATCCAGAACCATTAATTAACACTATTGAAGTTTCAATAAGTGATTTAATCGATACATATAACTTCAATGTGGCAAGCAAACAATGAACAATATTGAATTAATATTTCCAGAAATTTTTATATCATTATCAATAATGTTTTTACTTATCTTAGGGGTTTTTAAAAAAGATAGTTCAAAAATAATTCATAATATTTCATTATTAGTTTTATTAATTACAGCAGTCATTACATTTAATGAAACTTTAAGTATTAATCCGACAACTCTATTTAATGAGAGTATTATCATTGATTATTTGTCATCATTCATGAAGATTATAACTTTATTGGCTGCTTTTGTAGTTTTGCTGATTTCATCAAATTATTTAAAAACCTTTAAAATTTTCAAAATTGAATATCCAATTTTAATTCTAAGTTCTGTATTGGGCATGATGATTATGATCAGCTCTAATGATCTAATTGTTTTCTATATGGGGTTAGAGCTTCAGTCATTAGCCTTGTATGTTTTGGCAACATTTAATAGAGATCAATTAAAATCATCTGAAGCAGGATTAAAATATTTTGTTTTAAGTGCATTATCCTCAGGTTTATTATTGTACGGTTGTTCTTTGATTTATGGTTTTACAGGTTCAACAAATTTTAATGTTATTTCAACACAATTTAATACAAATGAATATGCTATTACTTTTGGAATAGTTTTTATTTTGGTGGGTTTAGCGTTTAAAATTTCTGCTGTACCTTTTCATATGTGGGCCCCAGACGTTTATGAAGGGTCGCCAACATCAGTAACATTATTTTTTACAATGGTTCCTAAAATAGCAGCGTTAACTGTGTTTATAAGATTTTTATATGTTCCTTTTCTAAATCTTATTGATCAGTGGCAAATGATTTTAGTTTTTTTATCAATTGCATCCATGCTTTTTGGTGCGATAGCAGCAATAGGACAAAAAAATCTTAAAAGACTTATAGCTTATAGTTCTATTAGTCATATTGGATATGCATTAGCAGGTTTAGCAACTGGGTCTAATGAAGGTATACAAAGCTCAGTTGTCTATATGACCATTTATATTATCATGAACTTAGGTTTTTTTTCATGTTTGTTAATGATGAAAAGAAATAATATTTATTACGAACAAATAGATGATTTATCAGGATTATCAAAAAATCATCCCTTGCTTTCAATTTCATTATTGATAATTCTATTTTCTCTAGCTGGAATACCACCACTAGCAGGTTTTTTTGCAAAATTTTATATTTTTAAATCTGTCATTGAACAGTCAATGTTTTTTTTAGCTATTGTTGGACTATTATCAACAGTAGTAGCAGCATTTTATTACTTGCGAATTATTAAGATAATGTATTTTGATGAGGAAAAAGATAGTTACGACAAAGATCATAACCTTTGGTTGAAGTTATCTTTAACAGTTTCTACAATACTTATTTTAATGTACTTTATTTTTCCTAGTGAATTGATTGATGTAGTTTCAAAAATCAATATAATTTAATGAAATTTAAAATATTTAGATTTAATAAAGTAAAAAGTACCAACAATACCGCAATAAGAATAATCAAAAATTATAATTATGATTTTGGTATGATCTTATCTGATTTGCAAGTTAATGGAAGAGGCCAATATGGAAAAAAATGGGTTTCCTATAAAGGAAATTTATTCGTAAGTTTTTTTTATAATCTTAAAAACTTTAAGATATCTTTAAATAATTTAACTAAAATTAATTGTTTAATGGTCAAAAAATGTATTTCACAATATTATAAAAAAAAGATTCATTTTAAAAAACCTAATGATCTTTTAATCCAAAAAAAAAAGATATGTGGAATATTACAAGAAAAAGTGAATAA
>CACHKE010000021.1 GCA_902580335.1 uncultured Pelagibacteraceae bacterium | reverse complement strand
AAATATATTACTGACACCGTTGAGTCTAATCTTGGTGTTAGGTTCCAAGGCTGTTCTATAAAACTGACAAGTGGTATCAAAATAATTGTAGCCCAAATTAATATAGAACCAGTTACATTTTCATTTTTTTTCTTACTAATTTTTAAAGTTAGTACACCACCTATTACATAACAAGTTGAGCCTAAAAGAATTAGTAGAGCAGACAGAAAATTATTCTCATCAATTAAAAGATTATCTGAAAATAAATAAAGTATTCCTGAAAACCCTATTAAAATTCCAAATGTTTTAATAAAATTAAACTTTTCATTTGTCGTATAAAAATGACCAAGAACAGTTGAGCTCAAAGGTGTTGTTGACATTAAAATTGCTGCTAAGTTACTTTGAACTGATTGAACTCCATAAGCTATCAAATAAAAAGGTGCTACTAAATTTATAAATCCAATCATAGCAAACCAATGCCAATCTTTTGAGAATGCTTCTATTTTTATATTTTTATAATAACAAAGTAATAAAACTGGAATAGCTCCAAAAAAAACTCTTAAAAATGCGATGGTAACTGGACCATATGAATATGTTGCAATTTTAATATTAAAAAAAGCAGAAGCCCAAATTAATGCAAGCAAAATTAATAAAAGATAATCTGTAATCTTAGCTTGTCTCATTCGGTAATCTCCTCAGTATTTCCTTTTGTAATTTTTTTTAAATTTGTAAAATCTATCTTAAATACACAGTTTGGATGACCAGCAGCAGCAAACAACAAATTAAATCTACTTAAGGATTTATCTATTAAAACTTCAATTTTTTTTAAATGACCAACAGGTGAAACTCCCCCAATTGTATAACCTGTAATATTTTTTACATCTTCAGCTGAAGCCATAGAAGCATCCTTTATTTTGAGTGCCTTCTTAATCCTGTTTAATGACGCCCTTTTATCGCCTGCAACTAAGCATAAAGTGAAACTATTCTCAGTTTTAAAGAGCAAACTTTTTACAATTGCTCCTACTTCACAACCTAAAGATGAAGCTGCCTCAAGGGCAGTCCTAGCAGAGGTTTCTAGAACAATTATATTTTGAGATTTATCAAAATCCTTAAGAATTTTTTCAACTCTTTGAACTGGCTCTTTATTTAATAAACTCATTATTCAACTTTTAATTGTTAGTTAATTTACAAATTACCTATTAAACTTATGTAAAAAATGCATAGGTGATATCAATTAAAAGAGCATTATCTATCAGTCTTTTTTTGTTATTACAACGACCAGAATTATAAAGGAGAGATTATGAGTTCAAAAGATGTATTAAAAACTATCAAAGATAAAGAAATTGAATACGTAGATCTAAGATTTACAGATCCTAGAGGTAAACTTCAACATGTAACTATGGATGCTAAAATGGTGGATGATGATATGTTGAACGAAGGAATTTTCTTTGATGGTTCCTCTATAGCTGGATGGAAAGCTATTAATGAGTCTGATATGATCCTTAAGCCAGATAATTCAAGAGCAATCGTAGATCCATTCACATCTCATAATACATTAAATCTTTTTTGCGATGTTTTAGATGCAATTAAAAAAGATCCTTATGAAAGAGATCCTAGAGGAACAGCTAAAAAAGCTGAGGCTTACTTAAAAAGTTCAGGAATTGGAGATAAAGCATTTTTTGGCCCTGAAGCTGAATTTTTTGTATTTGACGATGTAAGATTTAAAAATGATATGAATGAAACTGGATTTAAAATTGATAGTAAAGAAGGTCCTTACAATTCAGGAAGAGAATATGAAAATGGTAACATGGGCCATAGACCAGGTATTAAAGGCGGTTATTTCCCAGTTCCTCCTGTTGATAGTGAACAAGATATGAGAAGTGAATATCTGAAAGCAATGAAAGAAATGGGAATTAAAGTTGAAAAACACCATCATGAAGTTGCACCTAGTCAACACGAACTTGGAATGTATTTTGGAACACTTGTGGATCAAGCAGATAACTTACAGCTTTATAAATATGCTGTTCACATGGTTTCTAACTCATTTGGTAAAACAGCTACATTCATGCCTAAACCTGTTAAAGGTGACAATGGTTCAGGTATGCACGTTCACCAATCGATTTGGAAAGGTGATAAAGCATTATTTTCTGGTGATAAATATGCTGGTTTGTCAGACACAGCTTTACACTACATAGGTGGAATTTTAAAACATGCAAAAGCAATAAATGCTTTTTCTAATGCTACGACTAACAGCTACAAAAGACTAATTCCAGGATTTGAAGCTCCAGTCTTATTGGCTTATTCAGCTAGAAACAGATCAGCATCTTGCAGAATTCCTATCACTTTAAGTAAAAAAGCAGCTAGATGTGAAATTAGATTTGGTGATGCTGCTGGTAATCCATATTTAACTTTCTCTGCAATGTTAATGGCTGGTTTAGATGGAATTAAGAATAAAATTGATCCAGGTAAATCATTTGATAAGGATCTTTATGCTTTATCAGAAGATGAAGTTAAGAAAATTCCAACTGTTTGCGGATCTTTAAGAGAAGCAATGGAGAGTCTTGATAAAGATAGAGATTTCTTAAAACAAGGTAATGTATTTACTGATGATCAAATAGATGCTTATATTGCATTAAAATTTGAAGAAATTCACAATTTTGAACACACACCTCATCCGATAGAGTTTGAGATGTATTACAGTTGCTAACTTTTATTGTCTGGTTTTAGCAATTTTGTTTTTGCCAGAACCTTTTTTAACAATGTAATCAAGTGTTCCATTTGCTCCAGCATCGACTGACTTTATAAGAGATCTTAAAAAAGTTTTTCTCTTCTCTTTTCTGTCCTCACTGTTTTGCAAATTTCTGATTTCAAAAACGTTCATAGATAAATATTATCAATCTATGCGTTTATTGCAACTCTGGTATGTTCAAAATGGGATTATATTTTAAAAGACTCACCGCAGCCACAACGCTCGGTTTCATTGGGATTATTGAAGACGAATGATGATGAAAAATCCTCCTTTTTATAATCCATCTCAGTGCCTAAAAGATACATAACTGCCGCCGAGTCAATGTAAACTTTTACTCCTTTATCTTCGATTAACTCATCATTTGGATTCACCTCTTTTGAATATTCCATTACATATGACATGCCTGCACAACCGCCTGATTTGACTGAAACTCTCACTCCAATTGCATTTTTTTCAGCGTTAGACATGATTTCTTTAATTCTAGCAGCAGCATTGTCACTTAATTTAATTATTGGGCTCATGCTAGGTTTAACTCCAATTTTGCGGCGTCAGACATTTTATCAGGTGTCCAAGGAGGATCCCAAACTAATTTTAAATCGACTTCCTCAATTTCCTCAACTTGCATAGCGCCTTGTTTTACTTCATTTGGTAAAGTTTCTGCGACTGGGCAATTAGGTGTTGTCAAAGTCATTATAATTTCTGCTTTTTTACCATTGACTTTAACTTCATAAATTAAACCAAGCTCATAAATATTTACTGGTAATTCTGGGTCATAAATTTTTTTAATTTCTTCAATTATTTTATTCTT
>CACHKE010000020.1 GCA_902580335.1 uncultured Pelagibacteraceae bacterium | reverse complement strand
GCTCCAATATCAAAGTTTACACTAGGCCAACAATTTACACTTTTTGCCTCTAAACCCTCAAAAAGCTCTTGTTCTGTGGCTTTAACATTGGGATCTGTTTCACCATTTCTATATAATTGAACAATTGCATAAGGTTCGTCAACACCTGCTCCGAAAAAGCCCCTTGGCCTGTGGTACTTAAAACTTCTTCCAACTAAATGAACTCCATTTGCAATTAATGCTGATGCAAGAGTGTCACCTTCATAACCAAAATAATTTTTACCGTTGAATTTAAAAGAAATTTTTTTATCTCTATTTATTAATCCACCACTTTCTAATCTAAAACTTTGCGTCATTATGAAATTTCTTCGTTTGCTTTTAGAGTTTTAAAAATTTCATGAGTAGCTGTATCTCTTTGAACTTTAATCCATTGTCTGCAACCTGATAAATGCTGCCATAATTCCCAATGCTTTCCTCTTAGACTTTTTCTATTGTAAACAAAATTATCCCAATCTTTATCAGATATTTCTTTACCTAATTCTGGTCGTTTGACAGTTGCATCACCACCATATGAAAATTCATTCTGTGATCTCATTCCACAGTGTGGACATTTTATATGGAGCATTTACGAAATCCAGGTTTTGGTACCAAGTCCCTTTTCGTCTAGTAAGTGACCAGTATTAAATCTATTTAAACTATAGCCAGCATTTAATTCATGAACTCTATCTTGCGCAATCGTATGCGCAAATGTCCAACCAGATGCAGGTGTTGCTTTAAATCCACCATAACACCAACCACAATTTAAATACAAACCTTCAATATGGGTTTTGTCTATTATTGGTGAGCCGTCCATAGACATATCCATTATTCCACCCCAAGTTCTAAGCATTTTTAATTTACTTAGGAAAGGCATCATTGCAATCCCCTCAGTTAGAACATGTTGAAGAGTTGGAAGATTACCTCTTTGTGCATAACTATTGTAGCCATCAAGATCACCACCCATGACCATTTCACCTTTGTCAGACTGGCTTATATAAAAATGTCCAGCACCAAAAGTAACTACTTTATCTAAAATTGGTTTTACTGGCTCAGATACACATGCTTGCAGTAAATGAGTCTCAATTGGTAATGTCATATTTAGTTTTTCAGCTAAAATATTTGTACTACCTGCAACACATAATCCAATTTTTTTTGCTTTAATGTCTCCACGAGAAGTTCTCACTCCATTAATTTTTCCTGCAGACACATCAAATCCAATTACTTCACAATTTTGAATTATGTCTACACCCATATCGTCTGCCTGACGTGCATAACCCCAAGCTACAGCGTCGTGTCTAGCTGTTCCCGCGCTAGGTTGCATTAATCCCCCAAAGATTGGAAATCGTACATTCTCAGAAAAATCAGCCATAGGAATAATTTCTCTTACTTCTTCCCTATTTAAGAGAACTGCATCGATACCGTTTAATCTCATTGAATTTCCTCTTCGAGCATAAGTATTCATTTGTGCATCTGAGTGAGCAAGATTTATTATTCCTCTTGGAGAAAACATCACATTATAATTCAAATCTTGACTCATTCTTCTCCAAAGATCCATTCCAAATTCGCTGAATAATGCATTGTCATCATGCATATAATTTGATCTAATTATTGTAGTGTTTCGACCAACATTACCTCCACCGATCCAACCTTTTTCGATTATAGCAACATTGGTAATATTATGTTCTTTAGCTAGATAATATGCTGTTGCTAAACCATGTCCGCCGCCACCGATGATAACAACATCATACTCTTTCTTAGGAGTTGGGTCTTTCCAAGCTAAGTCCCAATTTTCGTGATTTGAAAGGGCATTTTTAACAAGACTAAAAACTGAATATTTTTGCATGAATAAATTTTATAATAATGAGTATAAATAGTTCATATTTTTTTTATATATAATTTTTAGATATTTCCAAAGGCTTTAAAAAGAGATACTAATCGACCAGTTTTTTATTATTTTTTATAAAATTCAATGAGCGACATAAAATCAGATATTCAAATTGCTCGTGAAGCAAAAATGCTTCCAATAAAGGAAATCTTAGCAAAAGTAAATGTTCCAGACGAAAGTTCAGCTTTTAGCCCGATGGGCAGACATATTGCAAAAATAAACTTGGAATACTTAGATACATTAAAAGATAAGCCAGAAGGTAAATTAATTTTAGTTACGGCAATAACTCCAACTCCTGCTGGAGAAGGTAAAACAACCACTTCTGTTGGATTAAATGATGGACTTAATAAAATTGGAAAAAAATCTATTGTATGCTTAAGGGAACCAAGTCTAGGTCCATCCTTTGGTATGAAAGGTGGTGCTGCAGGAGGAGGATATGCTCAAGTAGTTCCAATGGAACAAATTAATCTTCACTTTACTGGAGATTTTCACGCAATAACATCAGCACATAATCTTTTATCTGCTTTAATTGATAATCATATCTACTGGGGAAATAAATTAAACATAGATGTCAGAAGAATTGTTTGGAAAAGAGTTATGGATATGAACGATAGAGCTTTAAGATCAATTAATATTAATCTTGGCGGTGTTGCTAATGGTTTTCCAAGAGAAGATGGTTTTGATATCACAGTTGCTTCTGAGATAATGGCTATCTTTTGTCTCGCTAACAATCTTGAAGATTTAGAAAAAAGGATTGGAAATATTACAGTAGCATACACTCGAGAAAAAAAACCGATTTACGCTAAAGATTTAAATGCTCATGGACCAATGACTGTTTTACTTAAAGAGGCAATCAGACCTAATATTACACAAACACTAGAAAATAATCCTGCGATAATTCATGGTGGACCATTTGCAAATATTGCACATGGATGTAATTCTGTAATTGCAACTAAAGCTGGATTAAAACTTGCTGATTATGTTGTAACTGAAGCTGGTTTTGGTGCAGATTTAGGAGCTGAAAAATTTTTAGATATCAAATGTAGGAAATCAAATTTAAAACCAAGTTGCGTTGTTATAGTAGCAACTGTTAGAGCCTTGAAGATGCATGGTGGTGTTGCAAAAGATGATTTAAAGAATGAGAATGTTGATGCACTAAAAAAAGGATTAATAAATCTTGAAAGACATATTGAAAATGTGAAAAAGTTTGGTTTACCTGTAGCAGTAGCTGTAAATCATTTTATAAAAGACACTGATAAAGAAGTGAATGCTTTAGTAGAATTTTGTAAAAAGCTAGGGGTTAAGGCTAGTATTTGTAAGCATTGGGCTAATGGTGGTGAAGGAACAAAGGATTTAGCTAAACATGTAACAAATTTATGTGAAAATAATGAAGCTAAATTTAAATTTTTATATGAAAGTAAAACTCCGCTTTTCAAAAAAATAGAAACCATTGCAAAAGAGATTTATAGAGCTAATGAAGTTATTGCAGATACTAAAATCAGAGATCAACTAAAAAACTTTGAAGAAGCTGGTTATAGTGAATTACCTATATGTGTTGCAAAAACTCAATATAGTTTTTCAACAGATCCAAGTCTGAAGGGTGCTCCGACCGGTCATTCATTACCAATTAGAGAGGTTAGGCTATCATCTGGTG
>CACHKE010000019.1 GCA_902580335.1 uncultured Pelagibacteraceae bacterium | reverse complement strand
AAATAGATTTGTTTATTCAATTTTAGAATTAACATATCGTTTAACAGATCCTATACTAAATAAAATAAGACGTTTTTTACCTAATTTAGGATCCTTAGATATCTCACCCATTATATTACTTCTATTGATTTGGTTTATAGAAATGTGTATGAAGCTCTACATTGCACCTTTAATTTTTTAAAACTTATGATTCTAATTGATGGAAAAAAAGCAGCAGCTGAATTAAGAGAAGAACTTAAACAAGAAGTAGCTGAATTAAAAAATAAGTACAATAAAGTGCCAGGTTTAACGGTGATTTTGATTGGAGATCTTACCCCTAGTCAAATATATGTAAGAAACAAAGAGAAATCAGCAAAAGAGGTTGGTTTAAAGTCTGATGTAATTAAATACCCAGACTCTGTGGAAGAAAAAGTTATTTTGGATAAGATTAATGATCTAAATAAAGATAAGAGCGTTTCAGGTATTTTAGTTCAATTACCTTTGCCAAAACATATCGATAAACAAAAAATTATTGAAGCTATTCATCCATCAAAAGACGTTGATGGATTTCATCCTATGAATGTTGGTAATCTTTCTTCAGGTTACGAGAGTTCCGTGCCCTGTACTCCACTAGGCTGTTATTTATTAATTAAAAAAATTGAGCCAAACTTAAGTGGAAAAAAAGCAGTTGTAGTTGGAAGATCTAATCTAAATGGAAAACCAATGACACAACTTCTTTTAAAAGAAAATTGCACGGTAACAATTACCCACTCAAAAACAAAAGATCTCAAGGCTGAATGTTTAGAAGCAGATATTATTATAGCTGCTGTCGGTATCCCTGAACTTGTTAAAGGAGATTGGGTTAAAAAAGACACAATCGTAATTGATGTTGGAATTAACAAAACCGATAAAGGTATTGTTGGCGATGTTGCATTTGATGAAGTTTCAAAAAATGCTAAAGCATTAACACCAGTTCCAGGTGGAGTTGGACCAATGACAATCGCTTGTTTATTAAAAAATACTGTAGAGTGTTTCAAAAGATCGCAACTTTAAAGTTACAACCTATTAAATTTTTTGATATTTTGAGGCGTGAAGAAACCTAAATATCCATATAGAATTGCAATTGTATTCTTAATTTTAACAGTTCCTACTATTGGAGCAACTCAATTGGGCTGGTACTTATATGATCAACAAACAGGTTTTGATTATGGTATGATTGTTGGAACATTTTCAGTTATATATGCAGCTTGGCTAATGTATGAAAAAAATTGGAGAGAAGAGGATGATGATTAAGTAATGGAAAAATTAATTTTTTTTGGATTGGTAATTCCTATTTTATTCTTTGTTTTATACTTAGGGACGAGAGCTATCATGAGTGGTGTTAGTGCTAAACAAGCTAACCAAGCTAACAAAGATGAAAATGAAACAGATGACAATAACGATGATTTAAACACTGATAAATCTTTGAGTAATGAGTTAGAAAAATTGAATGCACTAAGAGAAAGCGGTGTATTAACTCAAGAAGAGTTTGAAAAGGCAAAAAATAAATTATTAAATAATTAAAGATTAAGTTGCTCTTGTTAAAAGCAATAAAGTTGCACCAGCTATAAATATCAAAATACCTAAAATCTCAATAAAAGTTATTTTTTCTTTAAAAAGATATTTTGATGAGATGTAACTAAAAAATATTTCAATTTGACCAACAGCTCTAACAAAAGATGCTTGAATCAAAGTGAAAGCAAAAAACCAAGATAGTGTTGCTAAAAAACCAGCTAGTCCAGTCAAGCATATTTCAAATTTATTATCAAAAAATTTTTTGAATTCTGATTTTTCAAAAATTATCAGATATGCAGTAATGATTATAGTTTGAATTACTAAAGCAAAAAAAACTGTAGTAAGCGCTTTATCGAAATTAGAGGAAAAATTTTCAAGTGTTAGTGCTGCTGCCCTAAAGTAGACAACACTGAGACCCAGTAAAAGTCCTGCTCCCAATCCAATAAGTGTTACCTTTGAAAAAAAATTTTTAAAAAACAATTTATAATCTTTGATTGAGATAATAATAACCCCAAGCGTTGCAATTATTATTCCAAAAACACCAAGCAAATTTAGTTTATCTTTTAATATGATATATTCAAAAATCGCAATTTGAATAACTTCTGTTTTACTTAGTGAAGTACCGACAACAAAATTCGAAAATCTAAAAAGGTATAATAGTGTTATTGTAAAAGTAACTTGTAAAATAGATCCTAAAAAAGTAAAAAAAATGAAGTTAGTTTGATCTAGAATTTCTGAAATGATATCAAAATCATGAAAAATAAAAAATAATACAAAAGCAAATGGTAATGCAAAGGCAAATCTTACGTATGCAGAAGCAACCAATGATAAATCTTTATTTAATTTTTTCTGTAATGAAGTTCTTAGATTTTGAAAAAAAGCCGCTAAAATTGTAAAAACTACCCAATTCATAAATTTGTTTAGATATAATCTTTTAATCGAATTAAGTGGTTACTTATATCTAAAAAATTAGATTTTCTCCATCAGCCAGAGAGCGTCTTCTCCTAAAAAGTAAATTTTTCCGTTATTAGGATGTACTTGTATATCTCTTATTCTTCCAATTTTATTTTTAAATATGATTTCCTCCTCTACATTAGATAAGTCGTCAAATATTAATTTTCTCAAAGATTTGTCTTTAAGTGAAGTAATTAAAGCATGTCCATTCCATTCACTAAACTCATTTCCTTTGTAAATTGTAATTGCACTTGTAGCTATGGACGGCACCCAATATTGTATCGCTTTTGTAAAACCTGGTTTCCATTTTGGACCGATGGGAATACCTGAATAGTTTGTCCCTCCCCAACCTAAAATTTTCCATCCATAATTTTCACCTTTTTTTGCTTCACCAAACCAATCCCCACCTCTCGCTCCATGATTACTCATATAAATTTTTTCATCAAATGGTGATAAAGTTAGACCTTGAGGATTTCTAATACCTATTTGATAAATTTCAGGTAACCAATCTGATTTACCCTGAAATTTTGGATTATCTTTTGGGATACTTCCATCAATATTTATTCTAATGATACTGCCAGGATGCTTTGTAGGATCTTGTGCAATCATACCTTGACCTCGTTCACCTGCAGACGCAAAAAGATAACCGTCTTTGATCGCCAACCTTGATCCAAAGTGATATCCCGAGTCTATAGGTGGATTAGCTTGAAAAATATTTTTAAATATTAAATCTTTTTCATTAAATTTCGATTTTGCTATTGAAGTACTAGTTTTCCAATTTCCTCTATTTTCGGTATAAGAAACATAGACAAAATCATCTTTATAAAGAATGTCTAATAAACCACCCTGACCATGCTCTAAATAGTTAAGATTGTGATTTAATGAAGAAATTCTTTTAGAATTAAGGTCTATTAATTTAATTTCTCCGCTTTTTTCGGTAATTAATAATTCTGTATCATTAATAAAAGTAGATCCCCATGGACCTTTTAAATTTACAATTTTCTTAAATCTTAAATTATCAGCGAATGAATAATTTATAAAAAGTGTAAATAAAAAAATTGTAACAAGTGTTCTTTTCACTTTAAGAAAGTTTTGATCTACCACCATCAACAGCAATGATTTGACCTGTAACCCAAGAACTATCGTCAGTGATAAGAAATTTTGCAAGAGAGGCAGAGTCCTTACCTTCACCTAATCTTTTTAAAGGATGAGCTTTAGCTATACCATCTGCTAATGCTTTATTTTTTAACATTGGCTCAGCAATTTTCGAGTTAGTCAAACTAGGTGCAATACAGTTCACTCTTATATTAGGGGCAAATTCCGCTGCCAAAGAAACAGTTAAACCCTCTACAGCAGCTTTAGTAGAAGCAATTATAGCGTGATTTGTAAAACCTCTTTGAGCTGCAACTGTGGAAAATAAAACTACCGAACCTTTATTCTTTTTTAAACTATCCTGGTAGCCTTTTATCACTTCAACTGCTGAATATAAATTTAATTTCATACACTTATTAAAATCTTGCTCATTGACCATTCTCAAAGGTTTTAAATCAATTGAACCTACACAGTAGGCAATTCCTTTTACATCAGAAATATCATTTTTAACCTTTTCCACAAATCCATCCTGCAAAACATCGGCTATTGTAAAACTACAACCTAATTTATCAGAAATATTTTTTGTTTCATTTTCATTTCTGCCAACCAAATGAACTGAATTTCCTGAATTTACTAATTGTTCAGCTAAACTAGATCCGATTGAACCTGTCGCACCAAGAATAAGATATTTTTCTGACATAAAAATTTTTATTAGTTATATTTAATTATGAAGTTATTTTTTATACTGGGCAATCAATTATTTCCATCAAAATACTTGGATCGCTTCAAAAAAGACCACCTAATTTTTATGGCAGAGGATTATC
>CACHKE010000018.1 GCA_902580335.1 uncultured Pelagibacteraceae bacterium | reverse complement strand
ACCAAAATTTGACGTCGAAGAATGTATAGCAAGGGGATTGACATATTCCTCTGCATTGAAGTGTACCTTAAGATTAGTAGTTTATGAGATAGATCAAGAAAATAATTTAAAAGATATATTATCTGCAAAGGAACAAGAGGTTTATATGGGTGAAGTACCTATGATGACTAACAGTGGAACGTTTATTACCAATGGTGTTCAAAGAGTCGTTGTAAATCAAATGCATAGAAGTCCAGGTGTATTTTTTGATCATGATAAAGGAAAAACTCATGCTAGTGGAAAGTTATTATTTAATTGTAGGGTCATACCAAACAGAGGCTCATGGTTAGATTTTGAATATGATGTAAAAGATTTATTATATTTTAAGATTGATCGAAAAAAAAAAATCCTAGCTTCATCTTTACTACTTGCTCTTGGTTATACGAAATCTGATATTGCTAATGAATTTTATGAAAATGAAAAATATACTTATGATACAAATTCTGAAAAATGGAAGACAAAGTTTAATCCTGAAAATTATAGAGCAAAAAATTTTTCTGAGGAAGTAATAGATGCAAATACTGGTAAAGTGGTAATTAAACTTGGTGAAAAAGTAAATTATCTTAATGCAAAAAAATTATCTAATGAAGGTTTAAAAAATATATTAGTCTCTAAAGATTCGCTGTATGGAAAATTTTTACATACGGACATAAAGATTAATGACGAAGAGGGTGGAATTTTAAAGATCGGGACAGAATTAAATGAAACAATTATTCAACAACTGCTGGACTCTAAAATCCATTCTCTAGATGTTTCTGTTACTAATTCAATCAATAAAGGTGGTTATTTATTGACAACTATTTTTAATGATAAAAATAATTCTAAAGATGAGGCTATTACAGAAATTTATAAGATGTTAAGACCAGGAGAGCCACCAACAATCGAAATTGCAACTCAAATTTTCAATAACTTATTCTTTAGTTCTGATAGATATGATTTGTCTGATGTTGGAAGAGTTAAGATGAATTCAAGATTAAACCTTGAGTGTTCTGACAAAATTACAATATTAAGAAACGACGATATTATAGCGATAATTCATAAAATGTTAGATTTGAGAGATGGAAAAGATGATGTAGATGATATCGATCACCTAGGGAACAGAAGAGTAAGATCAGTTGGTGAATTGGTTGAAAATCAAGCAAGAATAGGCGTTTATAGAATGGAAAGAGCTATTAAAGAAAAGATGACTACTCTTGATATTGAGTCTGCCATGCCCCAAGACTTAATAAACGCAAAACCATTAACAGTTTCATTAAAAGATTTTTTTGCAAGTTCACAATTATCTCAGTTTATGGATCAAACTAATCCACTATCTGAAATTACACATAAAAGGAGAGTTTCAGCATTGGGTCCAGGAGGTCTTACAAGAGAAAGAGCTGGTTTTGAAGTAAGAGATGTTCACCCAACTCATTATGGAAGGATATGCCCAATAGAAACACCAGAGGGACCAAATATTGGATTGATTAACAGTTTATCTACTTATGCTAAAATCAACAAATATGGTTTTATTGAAAGCCCGTACAAAAGAGTAAAAGATGGTGTTGTTCAAGAAAAAGTTGAATACTTATCTGCAATGGAAGAAACTAAATATACTATTGCTCAAGCGAATACAAAAATAGATAAGAATAATAAAATTATTGAAGAGCTTGTATCCTGTAGGCAAAATTTAAATTTTTTACTCTCTAAACCTGAAACAATTGACTATATTGATGTATCTCCTAAACAATTAGTTTCTGTAGCGGCTTCGCTGATTCCATTTTTGGAGAACGATGATGCTAATAGAGCATTAATGGGTTCTAACATGATGAGACAAGCTGTGCCATTACTTAAACCAGAGGCACCACTAGTTGGAACAGGAATAGAAAGTGATGTTGCTTTAGACTCAGGAGTTACTATCGTAGCAAAAAGAGATGGAATTGTTGATAAGATCGACGGAAAAAGAATAGTAGTAAAAGTTACAGAAGAGACAGATTTCACTAAATCAAGTGTGGATATTTATAATTTACAAAAGTTTAAAAGATCTAATCAAAATACTTGTATAAATCAGAGACCACTAGTCAGAGTGGGAGATAAAGTAAAGAATGGTGATATTATTGCTGACGGTCCGTCTACGAGATTAGGTGAATTAGCATTAGGTAAAAATGTTACCGTAGCATTCATGCCATGGCAAGGATACAATTTTGAGGATTCAATTCTAATATCTGAAAGATGTGTGACTGATGATGTGTTTACCTCTGTTCATATAGTTGAATATGAAATCATGGCGAGAGATACTAAATTAGGTGAGGAAGAAATAACTAGAGATATTCCAAATGTAAACGAAGATGCACTGAAAAATTTAGATGAGTCAGGAATTGTTTATATTGGAGCAGAGGTAAATGCAGGGGATATATTAGTTGGAAAAGTTACTCCTAAAGGTGACTCTGCTTCTGGTCCTGAGGAGAAATTATTAAGATCAATATTTGGTGAAAAAGCCATAGATGTAACAGATACTTCTTTAAGAATGTCCAGAGGTAGTAGTGGCACTGTAGTTGATGTTAAAGTTTTTAATAGACACGGTATTGAAAAAGATGAGAGATCGATAACAATTGAACGTGCAGAAATTGATCAAGTTCAACAAGATAAAATTGTAGAGGAAGAGATTTTAGAGAGAAGTATTAAACAAAGAGCTTCTCAAATTTTATCAGGCTCGACCCTGACAAAAAAGATTAAAAATCTTGATGTAGGTATAAAACTAGATTTTGAAAATATAAACAAAATATCGATAACAGATGTGTTTAAAATAACTAATGGAAATCCAAAGAATGAGGAAGCTATTGCGCAACTTAAAGATCAGTATAACAAAGCAGAGCAGGATATTATTGAAAGATTTGAGGATAAAGTTTTGAAAATAAGAAGTGGTGATGATCTTTTACCAAGTGTAATGAAAATGGTTAAAGTTTTTGTCGCAATTAAAAGAAGATTAAGACCAGGTGATAAAATGTCTGGAAGACATGGAAATAAAGGTGTTGTAAGTAAAATTGTGCCCGTTGAAGATATGCCCTACAGAGAGGATGGAAGACCAGTTGATATAGTTTTAAATCCTTTAGGTGTTCCAAGCCGTATGAATGTTGGTCAAATTTTAGAAACACATTTAGGTTGGGCATGTAAGGAGTTTGGAGAACAGGTCAAAAATTTGGTTAACGAAAATCATAAAAAAATTGAAAAGACTGAGAAAATTTCAAAATTTCTAAAA
The DNA here is from genome assembly GCA_902580335.1 of uncultured Pelagibacteraceae bacterium. Classification (GTDB taxonomy): domain Bacteria; phylum Pseudomonadota; class Alphaproteobacteria; order Pelagibacterales; family Pelagibacteraceae; genus Pelagibacter. The sequence continues at coordinate 1,149 of CACHKE010000018.1, read as the reverse complement.
TCTGTTTATGGTGATGATATATATAATCAGAAAGTTGATAGGTTAAGTAAAACTGAATTTGAGGACTTATGTGAGAATCTTCAAAATGGTATAGCAATTTCCACACCTGTTTTTGACGGTGCAAAAGAAAAAGATGTAACTGAAATGTTAGAATTAGCTAAACTTCCTGGTTCGGGTCAAACTTTCTTATGGGATGGAAGAACCGGAGAGAAATTTGATAGACCTGTTACTGTTGGTATTATTTACATGCTTAAATTACACCATTTAGTAGAAGATAAGATTCATGCTAGGTCAACTGGGCCATACAGTTTGGTTACGCAACAACCATTAGGAGGCAAAGCACAATTGGGTGGTCAAAGATTTGGAGAGATGGAGGTTTGGGCACTTGAAGCCTATGGTGCTTCTTATACTTTACAAGAGATACTTACCGTTAAATCAGATGATGTAGCTGGAAGAGTTAAAGTTTATGAAACCATTGTTAAGGGAGAAGAAAATTTTGAGTCAGGAATTCCTGAGTCATTTAACGTTTTGGTTAAAGAAATTAAATCATTGGCATTAAACGTGGAGCTCAATTAGTTATGAAAAAAGAATTAACAGATCTTTTTAAAAATACTGAAATTTCTGAGGCTCAAAATTTTAATAGTATTAAGATTTCTTTAGCTAGTCCTGAAAAAATTAAATCTTGGACTTATGGTGAAATAAAGAAACCAGAAACAATTAATTATCGTACATTTAGACCTGAAAAAGATGGGTTATTTTGTGCAAGAATATTTGGCCCGATTAAAGATTACGAGTGTTTATGCGGTAAGTATAAAAGAATGAAATTTAGAGGAATAATCTGTGAAAAATGTGGTGTAGAGGTAACAAAATCTAATGTTAGAAGAGAGAGAATGGGGCACATAAATTTAGCTACACCGGTAGCACATATTTGGTTTTTGAAATCTTTGCCAAGTAGAATTGCACTAGCTGTAGATATGAAATTAAAAGAAATAGAAAGAGTTCTTTATTTTGAAAATTTCATAGTAATTGAACCTGGTTTAACTGGCTTACAAAAAAATCAATTGTTAAACGAGGAGGAATTAGCCAAATATCAGGACGAATTTGGTGAAGAAGCTTTTTCAGCAGGAATTGGAGCAGAGGCAGTTCTTG
>CACHKE010000017.1 GCA_902580335.1 uncultured Pelagibacteraceae bacterium | reverse complement strand
TAATACTTATTATGAAATTATTAAAGCTCATTTTATTGTATTTATTTTTAATTTCCTCAAGCCAAGCAGATACGATTTACGAATTAATAAAAATTCCAAACCTGGAGATTTATAATCTTAAAACTGAAAACAAATTAAGATACTTTAATGCTAAACGAGCATTTACAATAGGTGTTGATAATAATATCAATTGTTTCAAATCGTCAAAACAAGACCTAGATAAAAAATATAAGATTATTGAAAAAAATCTTAATAGATATTCTCAAAACTTTTTAAAAAAAATAAATTTAAAATATATTGTTATGTGTGAAGACTTATCGATCTCGGGTATAAATACTGCTGGGATACCTGATAATGTAATGAAAACTTTAATTGTAGATATAAAATTTAACGATAGATATTTTGAAAGAGTTTTACATCACGAAGTGTTCCACATAATAAATGATAGTTTCAAAGATATATTTAACCAACAAATTTGGTCTAGTTTTAATCCTAAAGAGTTCAATTATGCAGAATGTTCGACGTGTACTAAAAAAATAGGATTGGATACATATTCTAAAACAGCTGGTTTTATTACTGAATACTCACAATCTACTGCATCTGAGGATATGGCTGAGGTATTTTCTCATTTAATGTATGGAAATTTACCTACAAAGGTTGATCCTATTCTGCAAAAAAAGATTGAATTCATCAAAAAAGGACTTTTAAAAATTGATGAAAATTTTATTTTATGATTGAGAAGATAAAAGCATCAAAATTTGAAAAAATAATATTTATATTTGTTGTAATTTTAGGTTTATTTTCAATTACATCTTTTGTTTTGCTTAAAGATAAATGTTTGTTTGTTAAGAATTATGACCCAAATAAAATTAATTTTGAAAATCCAAATAACATAGCAATTCTAAACGTTGAATGTGGAAATGTAATTATAGAATTATATCCAGAAATATCTCCAAATGGAGTAGAGAGATTTAAAACATTGATTAAATCTAATGCCTATGATGATGTAGCATTTCATAGGGTCATTAAAGATAAACTTGTACAAGCTGGTGATGTAGAATTTGGAAAGAAAGGAAACATTGATTATGGAAAAATTGGAAGTGGAAAATCTGGTTTAGGTACAATCAAATCTGAAGTTGATAAGGATTTTAACTATACCAAAGGAAGTGTAGGATTAGCTCGATCTTTAAAATATGATACTGAGGACAGCCAATTTTTTATTATTCTTCAGGATGAACCTTTGTATGAAGGAGAATACACACCCATCGGAAAAGTAATATTTGGCTTAGAAGCTTTAGAAAAAATTAAACATTTAAATAAATCTGAATATGTTTTAAGGCCTGACTTTATAAATACTCTTAGATTATTTAATTAACCAAAGGTTTACCGGTAGCAAGAGTATGTTTAATTCTGTCTTGAGTTTGTTTAGTTTCGATTAATCTCATAAAAGCATCAAGTTCCAATTTAAACAAATCATCTTCTGTAAGAGTTTTATCTTTGGTAGTTTCACCACCACTTAAAACGTGAGCTAATTCTTTTGCTACAGTCAAACCATGATCCAATATAACTTTATCATTGTAAAGTTTTTCTAAAATTTTGTTCATATCATCAATCACTGTTTTACCAGGTAAATTAAATGTAAGCTCATTTGGTGCTTTAAAGTCCTTATTTTCATTTAAGATTTTTTTCGATACTTCAAGCAAACTATTTCTATTCATAATTCTTTTATTTTCAGGTAATAAGTATTTCAAAGGCTCTGCCTCAACTGGAGACGTAGCTGTTCTACCATAGCCAATTATATCAAATACTTTTAAAGGTGCATATTTTGGATCCTTCTTAGCCTCTTCAGTATTTAACCATCGAGCCAGCATTTCTTTACATCCACCTCCAGCTGGAATTAATCCAACAATAGTTTCTACTAATCCGATTACAATATTTGTATGTGAGGCTACGAAATTACTTTGTACTAAAACTTCAAAACCTCCACCCAAAGTTAATCCTGATGGTGCAGATATAACTGGGTATTTAGAGTACTTAAGATGTTTGCAAGTTTCTTGAAAATATTTAATAAATTTTTCTATCGATTTAAAATCATTTTTATTAGCAAATTCCATAGTATAGGTCAGGTTAACGCCAGCAGAAAATTGCATACTCTCATTAATTATTATTAAAGGTTTATCAGTTGCTTTCTTAAGTGCATCCATTGAGTCATAATCGAGTGCATTAGCTTTAGTCGTAAACTCAACAATATTAAAATCATTAAATCTATAAATTGCAGCTGAACTATTGCCATCAACACTTGAGGCAGTTTTCTTGATCTTACCTAAAGTTTCAATTGATGTATATTTTTGCCTTTCACCATAAAAATTTTCATCTTTAGAATTCGACAAATTTTTTAAAAAGTTATTGCCTTTATATTCATCAACTTTATCAAAGAAATTTTTAACACCAATTTCTTCTAACATCTCAAAAGGTCCTTTCGCCCAGTTAAATCCAAGTCTCATTGCCTCGTCTATGTCATTAAATTCTTTGGTAATTCCAGGAACTAGAGATGAAGCATATTTAATTATCTTAGATAGTACTGACCAAGCGTAGTCTCCATACTTATCATTTCTATTAATTAGAGCCTTTAAATCCACTTTATCAGACTTAATATCTATTTTTTGACTTGTTGAATACTCGCCAGTTTCAAGATTAATAGCTTCCATAATTTTTCCACTATCAGTCTTCTTCATTCTATAAAAGCCACCTTTGCCTTTTCTCCCCGTATATCCAGTTTCGATTAATTTTTTAACTAAAGGAATCTCTTTAGCAACCTCATGGAACTCATCAGATTTTGGAAGTTCTTTGATAAAACTTTTTAAAACATCTGCCATTAAATCTATTCCAATCAAATCATATAATCCGAAAACTCCTGTTTTAGGTATACCCATAGGTCTTCCAAAGATTGCATCTGCTTCTTCCACAGAAAGTTTCATCTTAAATGCTTCAGTCATTGCAATTTGCATTGCGTACACACCTACCCTATTTCCAAGGAAACCAGGGGTATCGTTACATACGATTGCTCCTTTACCTAACTCAACTTCACAAAATTCTTTTAATTGATTGATTTTATTTAAATCATTGTCTTCATTCTTAACTATTTCAAGAAGACCCATATATCTAACTGGATTAAAAAAATGGGTAATACAAAAATCTTTTTTTTGATCTTTATTTAAATTTTGAGATAAAACTTTGATTGGGATTGAGGAAGTATTTGATGAAACTATTGCTCCATCTTTCCTACTTTCAAAAATTTTATCATAAATCTGATGTTTAATATCAATTCTCTCTACCACTGCCTCGACAATCCAGTCAGCATCTTTAACTACATTGAAATCATCAGATATATTTCCAACTTTAATATTATCAATTTTGGTTTTATCAATTAATAAAGGTGGTCTTGATTTATGAATTCGTTCTCTTGCATTTTGGCTTATTTCAGTTTTTAAGTCTAAAAGTGTGACAGGGATATTAGCATTACAGAGATGTGCAGCTATACCACTACCCATTGTACCTGATCCAATAACTACTACATTCTTAATTTTCATTTGATTATTTTACTATCGATTAATTCCTCTAAGCCTCTCAGATCGTCTTCTTAAAAGCTCAGCGGTTACTAATATTAATGTTGATAGTATAATTAAACAAGTCGCAACAGCTAGAATTGTTGGACTTAATTGTTCTCTTAAACCTGTCCACATTTGAATTGGAATAGTTGTATTTTCTAATCCTGCTAAAAATAAGACAACAACAACCTCATCAAAGGAGGTCACAAAAGCAAATAATCCACCTGAAATAACCCCGGGTAAAATTAACGGCAACGTAATTTTCATAAAAGTATTTACTGGATCACTGCCTAAACTTGCAGCAGCTCTAGTTACACTGTGATCAAATCCTGAGAGTGTAGCAGTAACTGTGATAACAACAAATGGTGTTCCTAAAATAATATGGGCAAGAACAATACCTGTGTGTGTAGCTGCTAAACCAGCTTTTGCCATAAAGAAAAATATTGCAACTCCTGAAATAATTAAAGGTACAATCATTGGAGAAATTAAAACGGCCATTATTAAACCTTTGTAAGGCATATGTCTGCTACTTAAACCTAGAGCGGCAACTGTTCCAAGTATCACCGAACCTATTGTTGCAAAAATTGCGATAATAAAACTATTCTTAGCGGCTAATCCCCAAGGATTTTTAGTCCCGTAAATCATATCTTTGTACCATCTTAAAGAAAAAGCATCTGGATCAAGCCTTTTCATTCCATCAGAGAAACTTAAAAATTCCTCTGCATTAAAAGACAATGGGAAGATTACAAATAAAGGGGCAATTAGAAAAAAGAAAACAGCGGCACAAATTGTTAGGTAAATATAATGCCAAATTCTATAATGTGGTTCAGTATATTTTGGTAATGCCATTCTAATTATCCTAGTTTAATATTATCAATTCCAACTATTTTGTTATAAAGCCAATAAATCACCAACACTCCACTTAACAACATTAATCCCATTGCAGATGCAAAACTCCAGTCTAGGGTACTTTTCATATGAAAGGCAATCTGGTTACTAATTAAAGTTCCAGATGCACCGCCAACTAAGGCTGGTGTAATATAATAACCTATCGCTAAAATGAACACTAATAAACACCCTGCACCTATTCCAGGAATTGTTAATGGAAAATAAACCTTCCAAAACGCTACAAATGGTGTTCCACCTAATGATTTTCCGGCTCTCATCAGACTTGGTGAGATAGTTTTCATTACACTGTATAGAGGTAGCACCATAAATGGCAGCAAGATTTGTGTCATTGCTACGTAACTTCCTGTTTTGTTGTACATCATCTCAGGCCTATTATCATCTGCTACCAATCCTATTCCAACAAAGAAATCATTTACGATACCTTGTTGTTGCAACAAAATCATCCAACTGGCAGTTCTTACGAGTAATGAAGTCCAGAACGGCAACAGTACGCAGATCATTAATAAGTTACTATACTTCATGGGTAAAGTAGCTAATAAATGAGCTATTGGATAAGCCATCAAAAAACAAAAGACAGTTACAAAGAACGCTATTTCCAAAGTGCGTAACCACAACACTCTGTGAATTCTTCTATCCTCCTCAACACTTACTATCTTTCCCTCTTCATTTACATACATATCCATTCCTTTTAGATATTTTTGACCTGTAAATTCAGGGGCTCTTCTTTGGATTGCTCTCCAGTACTCAACATCGGCCCATCTTTTATGGACTGACATTATTTGCTCTTTATAATTTCCCTCTTCAAATTTTTTAGATGCTCTTCTTAATTTTTTAATAATACTTTTAAATCCATTTTTAGTGTAATTTAATTGAGTAGATAGTTTACCTTCTCGTTTATCTTCAACTAGTTTTATAAAGTCCTCATGAAAAGCTGCAAAAACTTCTTCCTCAGGTAACTCTTGACCATCCCAGGTTTCCATTGCTTTAAAAGTTTTTGGCAACATTTGTGTTACCATTTTATCGTCAATACTTCTGAACAGCATATCACCTATTGGAAAAACGTAGGTAATAATTAAGAAAAATAATAATGGAGCAACTAGCAAAAAAGCTTTTATCTTATTCTTTTTTTCTGCTTTTTTTAGACTAACCTCTAAAGGTATTCCGTCTGTAGTTAAGATCTGTTTTGTTTCTGAGCTCATAAATAAAAAGGGCGGTTATAAATAACCGCCCTTAAATTATAATATATAATTAAGTTCTTTAAAACTTAAATTATAGACCCGCTTTCATAGCTTCCCATTTTTCACCAAGCTCTGTTCCGTTATCTGCCCAGAAAATTGGATCTACTAGGAAGTAGTTTTTAGTGTTAGCTGGTGCAGTTGGCATTTGTGGTACCATGTTAGTCTTACCATCTTTATACCAAGGCTCACCTTTTTCCATAATACCAATTGAAGATTTTCTCCAAGGAGCATATGCGATGTATTTAGCGCTTCCTGCTAACATTTCAGAACTAGTCATCATAGCTAAAGCTTTTTTAGCCATACCATTAGAATCGTTTGGTCCACCTTTAACTTGTACGAAATATTCGTAGTCAAGACCTTGGCCGTCCCAAACTTGTTTGATTGGTGCACCTTCTCCAATTTCTGCGTTGAAGAATCTACCATTCCAACCAGTAGCCATTACTACTTCACCTGATACTAACAGTTCTGGTGGTTGAGCACCTGCAGACCAAAATACACATCCACCTTTTGGATCTGTACATAATTCTTTGATCTTGTTCATAGCTCTTTCAACACCTTTTTCTGTTTCTAAAGCTTTGTAGATTTTTGCTCCGCCTTTACCTGGCTTAATACCATCTGCGGCTAAAGCGATCTCTAAGTTAGTTAAAGCGCTTTTGTAGATAGCTCTTTTTCCAGGGAATTTCTTTGTGTTAAAGAAATCTTTGATAGTCTTTGGAGTACCTTTAACGTTTTCAGTGTTATAAGCGTAGTTCCAAGAATATAAAATATTTCCTACAGCACATTTACTTGGCATTGCAGTAAAGAAATCTTTACTTGCTGGAGTTCCATCTGGAGCTGGTGGGAAGTCTTTGTCAAAATCAAATTCAACAAATAATCCTTCATCACATCCAGTGATAGTATCCATTGCGAACACGTCCATTATATCCCACGTGATCTTTCCAGCTTCTTTTTGTGCTTTGATTTCTGATAAACCACCTGAATAATCAACCCAAGCAATGTTAATGCCTAGTTTTTTAGCAGTCGGATCACCATAACCTAACTTTTGAGACTCAGTATAAGCCCCACCCCAAGACACTGCAGTTACTGTTGTTGCAAATGCTGAAGTAGTTAGTGAAAGTACAAAAGAAATAGCTAGTAATATTTTACTTAGTTTTTTCATTTTTCCTCCGTTTAAACGTTTAAAAAACTAATTAAAACAACTTCAGGGAAGAGAGTCAACAACCCTTTTTATCTACTTATTCAATAATTGTGGAATGTCTATTTTGGGTCAAGTGCCCGTGCGTCATCACTGTTCCATCCGATATTAATCTCGTTGCCAAGTTTGATATCTAAGTTAGATGAACTATTTGGAACTTTTAAAATAAACTCTGGGTTGCCTAAAAGATTTATTCTTACTCTTGTATGGTCCCCATGATAAATAACTTCTTCTATTTTTCCTTTATGAAGATTATCCATTTTTGTACTTGGATTAATTAAAGCTCGTTCTGGTCTTAAAGAAACAGTAGTCCGCTCTCCTTTACCTTTGACTGAGATTGGATTAGCTAGTATTTCTGCATTTGCTAATTTTACTTTGCACTTTCCTCCAGAAATATCTGAAACTTCACCACCAAAAGTATTATTCTCTCCGATAAACTCAGCGACAAATGAATTTACAGGTTTCTCATATAATTCATCAGGACTTGAAAGTTGTTGAACTTTGCCATCATTAAATACTGCAATACGATTGGACATCGTCAAAGCTTCACTTTGGTCATGAGTAACATAAACAACTGTCACACCAATGCTTTCATGAATATGTTTAATCTCATATTGCATACTTTCTCTTAAATTTTTATCCAGAGCACCCAAAGGTTCATCCATTAAAACTAGTTGTGGATCAAACACCAATGATCTTGCAACAGCTACCCTTTGTTGTTGTCCACCTGACAATTGACCTGGCATCCTTGCAGCGAAACCTTGTAGGGATACCATTGATAACGCTTTATCAATTTTTTTATCGGCTTCACCTTTTGGAATTTTCCTCACTCTTAATGGGAAAGCTAAGTTTTCATACACAGTCATGTGTGGGAATAATGCATAATTTTGAAATACCATTCCAATACCTCTTTTATGAGGCGGTATACTGGATATTGCTTTACCATCTAAATAAATTTCTCCGTTAGTTGGTGTTTCAAAACCTGCTAACATCATTAAGCAGGTTGTTTTACCAGAACCAGAGGGTCCCAACATTGTAATGAATTCTCCTTCAGCAATATCTAATTGAAGGTCTTTAACAACTAAGACTTTACCATCGTAGCTTTTATCGACTTTATCAAATTTAACGAAATCTTTTTTTGATGCCATAATTTAAGGAACTTTAAAACATTTGTGAGAATAAATATCAACCTTTAATAATTAGCTTTTAACGTGAAGTTCTCTTGATAAATTACAAAATAATTCTGAACCTTTATCAGTTACTCTAATTGCTTCAGAAGCTTCAACTCCCCAATTTCCAAATTGCATTACTGCAATCATATGAAAGGTAACGTTGGGCTGTAATAATGTTTTGTCACCTTTTGAAATATTTAAAGTATGTTCGCCCCAGTCAGGAGGATAACCTATCCCAATTGAATAGCCAGTTCTTGAAGTTTTCTCAATTTTATATTTATCTAATATCTTCCAAAAAGCTTGCGCAACATCATCAGCCGTATTTCCTACTTTAACTTGATCAATACCAGCTTGAAGTGCCTCGTTAGTTTTTTTCATTGTATCAATTTTTTTTTGGTCGGGTTTTCCAAGTAAAACTGTTCTGGCCATTGGACAATGATACTTTTTATTTACACCAGATAATTCTATGATTGTGGCTTCTCCTTCAACAAACTTATCCTCAGACCAAGTTAAATGGGATGCAGAGGTTCCTTTTCCAGTTGGAAGCATTGGCACTATTGAAGCATAATCCCCTCCAAATTCTGAGGTTCCTTTAACTAAAGTTGACCATATTTCTGAAACAGCATCACATTGTCTTACACCTGGATTAATAGCCTCAAATGCTTTTTTCATACCCAGTTGAGTGATCTGCGCAGCTGCTTTCATATATTTGATTTCAGCGTCTGACTTAACTAGCCTAACCCAATTTACTAATCGTTTGCTATCTAACAATTTTGCATCGGGTAATCCTTGTTTTATTTTTTCATAACAATAAGCGGTGAAATAATGACTATCCATTTCAACGCCTATAGATAATTTATCCCATTTTTTTTTCTTTAATAAATTTACTAAAGCATCGTAAGGATGTAGCGGCCAAGTGTGAATATATTTCTCATGGTACTTAACTATATTTTCATCTTTTAAATAAGTTTTTATATAAGCGCCGCCAGCATCTTGATCTCTAACAAAACAAATCGGTTCATCAGCATTCACATGTACAATCACACATTGTGCATAATAAAAAGACC
>CACHKE010000016.1 GCA_902580335.1 uncultured Pelagibacteraceae bacterium | reverse complement strand
TTTCTATCAAAACAATATGATGTAGTTATAAATAAATGTAATTCTTACAGTTTTTAGCTAATGAAAGACCCAAACAATCCTTGTTTATTTTGTAATGTTAAAAAAAGTGGATGTGCTCATGAAAATGAATTAGCATATGCAAGTTATGACTCATATCCAGTTTCAGAACATCATTGTTTGATTATACCTAAAAGACACATAAAAGATTATTTTGATTTATCTAATGATGAATTGGTTGCCTGTAATGATCTTTTAAAAATTGTAAAAAAAGAAATAATCAATAAAGATCCATTAGTTAAAGGATTTAATCTAGGCACAAATATAGGAATTGTATCTGGTCAATCTATTTTACATTGTCATTTTCATCTGATTCCCCGAAGAGAAGGAGATGTAGATAATCCTCAAGGGGGAGTACGATCAGTCATTCCAAACAAACAACATTATAAAAGAAATAATTAGCCTATTATAAAAGACAAATTGACCCTAGTTTGAGGTTGAACTATAAATTCAACTATATATAAAACTGTAAAACTAAATCAAAATTTAACAAAAGGCGGAAATGTTAAGCAACAATCCATTTTTAATTTTATCAGAAACCATTTCACCGTTTGCTATGCAATCTTTTATTATCGCAATGGTTTTGTTGATTGCAGTTGGAACTATTATTCAAATGATACATCATAAAAATTTGACTTATTTTTTTAATAACGCAAAAAAAGCAAAACTATCAGCGACAAAAGAACTAGGTGTTGGAGAAAAAGTTTCCGTGATTGCTAAAACAACAGTTGTTGATATTGGTACTACCTCTGAATTAGGTTTTGGTAAAAGAAGACTGGCTCATGTTCTAGGAATGTACGGAACAATTTTATTTTGGGTGTCTTCAGCTGTTTTAGTTTTTTGTTACACAGGTGCTGATAAACCAAGTTCTCAAACTTGGTCATTAATTTGGCATGCAGGAGCAATATTAACTTGCTTGGGCGGGTATTGGTTTTGGTTTTTTTTAAGAGTAGACGTATCAGCGGAAGCTCATCCTTGGTATAGAATCATTAAAGCTGATTTATTTGTTTTAGCTTTACTTGCATGTTCAACTTTTGGGTTAGCATGGTCTTACACTCAATTTAACGGACAAATGGGATTATCATATTTGTTTTTAACTTTATTTGTTGCATCTAATTTAATTTTATTTGGTGGCGTTTATTGGTCTAAATTTGCCCATATGTTCTACAAACCTGGAGCAGCAATACAAAAAAATCTAGCTGAAGCTGATGGTTCAAGAGACAATCTTCCTCCACCAGCAGATGCCCCTGAGCAATTTGGCTTAGGTATAAAAAGAGAAGAGCCAAAACACTATTAATATGTTATTAAAAAAAGGAAAAAAATAAATTATGTCAACTTTTGTATACATGACAAGATGTGATGGTTGTGGACATTGTGTAGATATATGTCCCTCGGACATCATGCACATAGACGAAAATATTCGAAGAGCAAAAAACATTGAACCAAATTTTTGTTGGGAATGTTACTCATGCGTCAAAGCATGTCCTAATCATGCAATTGACGTAAGAGGGTATGCTGATTTTGCTCCTATGGGTCACAGTGTTAGAGTTAGAAGAGAAGAAGAAAAAGGAACCATCTCTTGGAAAATCAAATTTAGAAATGGAACAGAAAAGAATTTCGTATCCCCAATAACAACAAAACCTTGGGGTAAATTTATTCCTAAACTTGCTGAGGGTGACACTCCTAACCAAGGAGAAATTAATTCACAAAGATTATATAGTGAGCCAGAGGGTTTAAATACTAATAAAGAATTACCATCAGTTCCAAAAGAATCTTTCAAGAAAGGTGTTTATTATTAATGGCTAAGCACAAAACACATTATGAGGAATGTGATGTATTAGTTGTTGGTGGTGGAATGGCTGGTACGGGAGCAACATTTGAGGCCAGACATTGGGGAAGAAATTTAAAAATTGTTTGTGTTGAAAAAGCAAATATTGATCGAAGTGGTGCAGTCGCACAAGGTTTATATGCAATCAATTGTTACATGGGTATGCAATGGGATGAAAATCAACCTGAGGACCATGTTAGATATGCCAGAAATGATCTAATGGGAATGGTTAGAGAAGATTTAGGTTATGATATGGCTCGTCATGTAGACTCAACTGTTCACATGTTTGATGAGTGGGGTCTTCCAATGATGAAAAACGAAAAAACTGGAAGATACTTAAGGGAAGGTAAATGGCAAATCATGATACATGGTGAAAGCTATAAACCAATCGTTGCTGAGGCAGCAAAAAAATCTGCAGATAAAATTTATAATAGAATAATGGTTACTCATTTATTAATGGATGAAGCTCAAGAAAATAGAATTGGTGGAGCTGTTGGATTTAATATGAGAACAGGAGATTTCCATGTATTTAGAGCTAAAGCAGTTATCGTTGCTGCAGGTGGTGCGTCGCATATTTTTAAACCGCGAGCGGTTGGAGAGGGTATGGGAAGAACTTGGTATGCACCATGGAGTAATGGATCTGCATATGCACTACCTATTGCTGCAGGCGCAAAGATGACTCAAATGGAAAATAGAATTGTATTGTGTAGATTTAAGGATGGTTATGGACCTGTTGGAGCATATTTTTTACATTTAAAAACATATACACAAAATGCTAATGGCGAAAATTATGAAAAAAAATGGTATGATCAAACTAAAGAATTAGTTGGTGAATATATTGATCATCATCCAACACCTACCTGTTTAAGAAACCACGCATTTATACAAGAAGTGGCTGCCGGTGGCGGACCGATCCACATGGTTACTAAAGAAGCTTTTCAAGATCCACATTTAGAAACAGTTGGATGGGAAAACTTTTTAGGGATGACAGTTGGACAAGCTGTTGTTTGGGCATCACAAAATATTGATCCAAAGTATACAAACCCTGAATTAACAACTTCTGAACCTTATGTTATGGGATCACACGCGACATGTTCAGGAGCATGGGTTAGTGGACCTGAAGACCTGTCTCCACCAGAATACTTCTGGGGTTACAACAGAATGTTAACAATCGATGGACTTTTTGGTGCGGGAGATACAGTGGGTGGTAGTGCACATAAATTTTCATCAGGATCTTTCACAGAGGGTAGGTTAGCAGCAAAAGCGGCAGTAAAATATATTGAAGATAAAAAAGCTGAAGGAATTAATGTAACAGATAAACAATGTGATGATTTTAAAAAAGCTGTCTACAAACCTTTAGAAACCTACACAGTTGCTCAAAACGAGATAACTGGAGGAACAGTTTCACCAAGTTATATTTCTCCAATACAAGGATTACAAAGACTTCAGAAAATTATGGATGAATACGTTGGGGGTATTACCTCAAACTATATGACCAACGGAAATTTACTTAAAAAGGCTTTAGAACTTTTAGCTTGGTTACAAGAGGATTTAGAGCACGTTGGTGCAGAAGATTATCATCAATTGATGAGGGCTTGGGAGTTGAAACATAGAGCTTTGACATCACAATGTGTGACTGAGCATACTTTATTTAGGGAGGAAACTCGTTGGCCAGGTTATTATTATAGAGGAGATCATATGAAATTAGATGATGAAAATTGGCATTGTCTAACAGTTTCAAGAAGAGATCCTAAAACTGGTAAATTTACTCTAGAAAAAGTTCCAGTTTATCACATTGTGGACGAAAAAGAGAAAAAGAAGGCCTCATAATTTATTTTTAGCAAATTTATGGATCTTTTATCAAAGTCAGATGAAGAGATTTTTAAGATTGGTAAACCTTTTTGGGAAAATTTAGTCCGAGCTTCAAATATGAAGGATTATGGAGGTTTTACAAAAGATTTTTCAACACAAATGTTATTTGGAGCTAACGAAGTAGAACTTGGTAAACAGTGGGCAAACAATAAAATTATCACAAATTTGGATGAAACTTACAAACCTTTTGGAACTTTAAGACGTGGCGAGCACATAACAGTATTGATCAAACAGACCAACAAGGAAATACCTGGGGAGTTTTTAGGAAGAATGGTACTGGGGGTTGAGGATGGTGAGATCAAGATTTTTGGAGCTACAATTTATTAATTATAGTTTGACAATTTTTTTGCTAGGTGTATTCAGGGATTTAGATGCATCTTTCAAATTTAAAAATTCTAAATATTATAGCTAATAAAAAATCAACTTTTATTAAAACTGGAATTTTTTCAGCTATAGCTGCATGTTGGGGTGTTATCTTAGTTGGAACTTTTATTACTTTTAAATAAGTAATATTTTAAGTTTTTATATTTGATGGACGTTTTTTTACCTATAGCCCAAGTTTTTATTAATCCAGTTGAAATACTTTTGCTTAGTGCCATTGTTGGCGTTCTTTCAGGTTTGTTTGGAGTAGGAGGTGGTTTTTTAATGACCCCTTTTTTAATCTTTATGGGTGTGCCCCCAGCATATGCGGTAGCAAATGAGGCCAACAATATCTTAGCAACTTCTGTGTCTGGATCTACCACTCATTGGTTAAAAAATACTTTAGATTACAAAATGGGATTAATGATCGTAATTGGTGGAACAATTGGAACTGTATTAGGTATTTTTACTTTCACTTATTTTAAAGATATTGGAAAAATAGATACAGTGATTTCTTTAGCCTATATGTACATTCTTGCAATAATTGGAACTTTGATGTTGGTGGAAAGTTTGGGTGAAATTGATAAAGCCAAAAAAAATATTGTAGAGAAGAAAAAACTACATGTCCATTACTGGATCCATGGACTTCCTTTTAGGATGAGATTTCCTAAATCCAAATTATATGAAAGTATATTTACACCTATCGTAATTGGATTAATCGTTGGTTTTATTGCGGCTATCATGGGTATCGGCGGTGCATTCATTTTAGTGCCTGCAATGATTTACCTTATTAAGATGCCAACAAAATTAGTGCCTGGAACTTCATTGTTTGTGACCATTTTTGTAAGTGTGATAGTTACATTTCTTCATTCAATTAATTATGGGTCAATTGATTTAATGTTAGTTTTAATGTTAGTTGTAGGATCAATAGTAGGAGTTCAAGTAGGTCAGAAACTCGGAGAACAGATTGACAGCTCTGGATTAAAAGCTTTGTTAGCAGTTTTATTATTAATAGTTGGGATTGTAATAGCTTACGATACATTTTTTGCTGAGGAGATTAGAAACGGAGTTACATCTGTAAGTTCACCAGATTTAAATTTCTTCTCAAAGTTTATTAAGGAGTTTTCAGAAGATATGCCGTTCTTCTATGGATTATTTTCAATCTTATTTGCTGTTATTTTAGGAATAGGAGCTGCATTTATTAGAAGATCGATTTCAAAATTTAGAGAAAAATATTTTAAAAAGACAGTTAAACAATCTAAATAAAAAATTTTACATAGATCTCAATTGTTAAAATACTCACAACTCCTACCATCAACATTGATGTAAATCCAACTATAAAAGGTTTATAACCCATATTTCTAATATCTTTTAAATTTGTAGATAAGCCTATAGCTGCCATAGCCATAGTCAAAAAAATTTTAGAAGAAAATTTAATTGAATTTATTAAATCAATCCAATTGTTATTAGTTGAAAAAACTTCATCACCTATATTTCTTAAAATTATCATCCCAACAAAACCCAAAACAAAATATGGAAATATACTCAAAATAGAGTAACTCTTTTCTTTAGTTTGACCTCTATTATAAAGAAAAGCAAAAAGAGGGATCATAACTATCAAAAAAGTATTTCTTATAAGCTTTGTAACAGTTGCGATATTTAATGTTTCAGGACTATTGAATTGCTGATCATAAATTAATCCTGCTGCAGCTACCTGTGAGGTTTCATGTATTGCAGTACCTAAAAAAAGACCTGTAAATAATGAGTTTCCTTGAAAATAAAAATTCGCAAAGTAGGGATATAACAACATCGATAGTATTCCGAATAAAGTAATGTTGGCAATAGCATAAGAGATTTCACTTTTATTAGCTTTTATTACTGGAGCAGTTGCCATTATGGCTGTAGTACCACATACTGTACTACCGATTGATATTAAGTAAGCCATTCTTGTAGGTATTTGAAGTTTTTTTATAATTAGCTTTATTACAATTAAGACGCTGACAATACAAATCATTATCAATGGAATTGCTATTTTTCCAAATTCTAAAAATTCAAAAGGTTTTAATTGTATTCCTAAACAGATAATTCCAAGTTTTAAAATATAGTCTCTACTAAAATCTAATCCTTTTTGAAAACTTTCTCGAATTTTAAAAAAATTTCCTAAAAAAATTCCTAGTAGAATGGCTATCATTGCTGTAGAGATTGGACTTTTGCTATATCCTAAGAGTTCAATACCAATAATATTATTAAAACCTTGAGAAAGAGAATAAAGAATAAATGCAAGTATTATACCTGGTATTAACACCAAGTAATCTTTTAAAAACATTCTAATAAATTGATTATGCGCTTCTATAAAGTTTAGTCATAACAAATTCCTTATGACCCAAAGCTTCTGCACAAGTTAATCTTCCATTAGCAACTCTAAGAGTTGTCTCAATAAGTTTATCTCCCGCCTCTGATAAATTCATTTCTCTTGAAAGAATTTTTGATACATCGCAATCAATGTGTTCACCCATACTTTTAACAGTCAATGGGTTAGCAGTTAATTTAACGACTGGCTCAATTGGATTTCCAACAATGTTACCTTGCCCAGTTGGAAACAAATGAATATTAAATCCTGCTGCGGCTTGTAGTGTTACACACTCTGCTGCAGCTGAAGAAGTATCCATAAAGTATAATCCTTTACCTTTCTTTGGTTCTTCCGCTGGCTCTAAAACATCTATAAATTTACAATCACCAATTTTTTGAAAATTTCCGAATGCTTTTTCTTCAATAGTTGTCAATCCTCCAGCAATGTTTCCAGCAGTTGGTTGACTCTCTGAAAGATCATCTGTTGCCTCTTTTAATATAAAATCATTATATGCGCTCCAAGTTTTCATAAATTTATCTGAAGCTTCTTTTGTAGCACCTCTAGTTGCACAAACTTTTTCAGCTCCAGTTAGCTCTGAAGTTTCACCAAAACATAAATGAACACCAAGTGGTTCAAGTTTATCCATTAAGTTTCCAACTGTAGGATTTGACGCAAGACCTGAAGTAGTATCTGATTCTCCACATTTTACTGAAATCCATAAATCACTTATCGGACATTCCTCTCTTTGTTTTTCTGAAGCCCACATGACAAATTCTTGTGCCTTTTTAGATGCTTTCATAACAGTTCCAATATCACCTGTTCGTTCAATGTGAAAACCTTCCACAGGTTTTCCAGTCTTCGCTATTCCATCTACAATTCTTTTAGTCCACTTTGGTTCAATACCTATTACAATCACTGCAGCAACATTTGGGTTGCTTCCAGTACCTATCATTGTTCTAAAGTGTAACTCTAAATCTGCTCCAAACTGTAATCGTCCATATGAATGAGGTAATGCGATAGTTCCTTTTATATTGTTTGCGACTGCTTCTGCACAAGCATTTGAAATATCATCTACTGGTAAAATAATTACATGATTTCTAGTTCCCGCTCTTCCATTTTCTCTTTTGTAACCTAAAAAACTCTTTGGAATTTCCATCAATTTACCACTTTTTTGTTTTTACGTTATGAACATGTACGTGTTCACCTTTTTTTATGGATTTAACAACTTTTCCTATGTCGTGACCATATTTTAAAATTGTGTCACCCTCTTTTAAATCAGTCATTGCAATCTTATGACCTAAAGGTATTTCATCCATTGATTGAATATCTGTTGAGCTATCATCCTCCATAATCCAGCATTTACAGTCTTGTTTTGGTGTTATTTTTTCGATTACTACAACCCCTACATTATCCTTTTTATCGTGAATTATGATGTCAGTAGCCATTATATCGTGTCGATTTGTTTGTTTGAATTTTCAAAAATCTTATATATTAATCGCGACAATTAAGAAATAGTTTTATAAAAAAATTATTACATTTGCTAGATTAGAAAGGTTCTATTAATGACGAAAATGACAACAGAGGAAGCTTTTGTAAAAGTTTTACAAATGCACGGCATCGAACATGCTTTTGGAATAATAGGTTCAGCATTCATGCCTATCTCTGATATTTTTCCTGATGCAGGTATTACTTTTTGGGACGTCGCTCATGAAACAAATGGCGGACTAATCGCTGATGGTTATACAAGATCTACAGGTAAAATGTCTATGGTCATTGCACAAAACGGGCCAGGTATCACTGGATTAGTAACCCCAATTAAAACTGCTTACTGGAACCATACACCATTATTATTAGTTACACCCCAGGCAGCAAATAAGACTATGGGTCAAGGAGGTTTTCAAGAAGTAGAACAAATGAATTTATTTAAAGATATGGTTTGTTACCAAGAAGAGGTTAGAGACCCATCAAGAATGGCTGAAGTTTTAAATAGAGTAATTGAAAAAGCAATAAGAGGCTCAGCGCCAGCGCAAATAAATGTTCCAAGAGATTATTGGACGCAAGTTATCGATATTGAATTACCACCAATAGTAAGATTAGAAAGACAAGGTGGAGGAGCAGAGGCTATAGATAAAGCTGCAAAACTTTTATCAAATGCAAAGTTTCCAGTTATTTTATCTGGTGCAGGAGTTGTTATTGGTGGTGCAATTGAAGAGACAAAAAAACTTGCAGAAAAATTAGATTCTCCAGTTTGTTCTGGTTATCAGCACAATGATAGTTTTCCAGGAAGTCATCCTTTGGCTGTAGGACCTTTAGGATATAATGGGTCAAAAGCTGCTATGGAATTAATCTCAAAAGCAGATGTTGTTTTGGCTTTAGGAACAAGACTAAATCCGTTTTCGACACTTCCAGGGTATGGCATAGATTATTGGCCTAAGAAAGCAAGCATCATACAAGTGGATATCAATCCTGATAGAATTGGTTTAACTAAAAAAGTTACTGTTGGAATAAGCGGAGATGCAAAATTAGTTGCGCAACAAATATTTGATAAATTATCATCTAATGCAGGTGACACAGATAGACAAAAAAGAAAAGACTTAATTCATCAAACGAAATCTGCATGGTTACAAAAATTATCTAGTCTAGATCATGAGGATGATGACGAAGGAACAGTCTGGAACAAAGAAGCAAGAAATAGAGATAAAGATAGAATGTCACCAAGACAAGCTTGGAGAGCAATTCAAGCTGGAATGCCTGAAGATGTAATTATCTCAAGTGATATTGGAAATAATTGTGCAATAGGAAATGCTTATCCAACTTTTGAAAAACCAAGAAAATATTTAGCGCCAGGTTTGTTTGGTCCTTGTGGTTATGGCTTTCCATCAATACTTGGAGCAAAGATTGGATGTCCAGATACACCTGTTATTGGTTTTGCGGGAGATGGAGCTTTTGGAATTAGTATGAATGAGATGAGTTCTTGTGCTCGTGAGGAGTGGCCAGCAATTACAATGGTTATTTTTAGAAATTATCAATGGGGTGCAGAAAAAAGAAATACAACACTTTGGTTCGATAATAATTTTGTTGGAACAGAACTTGATCCCGAATTAAGCTTCGCGAAAGTTGCTGATGCTTGTGGTTTAAAAGGAGTAACTGTTAGAACAATGGAAGAAACAACAGAGGCAATTAAAAAATCATGCGAAGATCAAAAAAAAGGTATTACAACGTTTATAGAAGTTATATTAAACCAGGAACTTGGTGAGCCTTTTAGACGAGATGCAATGAAAAAAC
>CACHKE010000015.1 GCA_902580335.1 uncultured Pelagibacteraceae bacterium | reverse complement strand
CTTGAGATAAAACTTTTATTTTTAATAGAATTTTTAAGCCTTTTATTTTCAACAATATCTACACCGATACCTAAAATTTTCATTTTAATTTTTGATAATTCTTTTAAACTTTTTTATGACAAATGGTAAACCATAAAAAATAGACTCACCAATAATAAAATGCCCAATATTAAACTCTACTATTTCATTTATCTTGGTTAGTATTTTAGTAGATTTGAAATCCAGACCGTGTCCAGCATGTACCTCCACACCAATTTTTGATGCTAATATTGCACATTTCTTAATCTTTAAAAATTCCTTAATGAAAGATTTTTTTGATTTTATCAGATTTGAAAAATGTCCTGTATGTATTTCAACACAATCAGCACCTATTTCTTTAGACAAATAAATATCTTTTATATTTGGATTTACAAATAAGCTTGTTCTAATCTTTTTTTTTTTAAATTGTGATATTATCTTTTTAATTCTATTTTTATTTTTCTTTAAATTTAAACCACCTTCGGTTGTTATTTCATTTCTATTTTCAGGTACAATACAAATAAATTTTGGTTTTATTCTCAAAGCATTCTTAACAATATTCCTATTTGTTGAAATTTCTAAATTTACTAATAATTTTTTTATTGAACAAATTTTTTTTGCGTCTAAATCTCTTATGTGTCTCCTGTCTTCTCGAAGGTGTATTGTTATAGAGTCTGCACCTTTTTTTTTGACAAATAATGCAGCTTTATATGGGTCAGGATGAAATTCACCTCTGGCATTTCGAACTGTCGCAACATGATCAATATTTACACCTAACCGTTTCACTTAATAAATCTACTTCCTGGAGTTGAAATGGGAATTGAGTCTAATTCCTTTGGTATTTTGTTTGATTTATAAGTTGGTACTTCAATTTTAAGATGTGAAATTATTTTTTTTTTTATTTTCAATGTTTTCTTTGATGATCTATCAATAATTGTCGCAAAACCCACTAATTTTGCATTAGATTTTTTTATTAGTTTTACGCATTCCATGCTGGATTTTCCTGTGGTTATTACATCTTCAATAATAATAACTTTGGAGCCTCTTTTAATTTTAAAACCTCTTCTCAGAGTGAATTTGCCTTTAACTCTCTCACAAAAAATTGTCTCTTTTTTTAAAATCCTGCCAATTTCGTAACCTATCACAATGCCACCAATGGCCGGTGCCAAAATTAAATCAAATTTTCTAAAATTTTTTTTTATTTTTAAAGCCAATGATTTACATATTTTTTCTGCTTTTGATGGATAACTTAAAAGTTTAGCACACTGGATATACTTTGAAGAATGTAATCCAGAAGATAAAATGAAGTGTCCTTCTAATAAAGCGTTAGTCTTTCTTAAAATATCTAAGGATTTTTTGTGTGAAAGCATTTCTTTTATCTTCGTGTCTAATTATCTTAAATTTTATACTCTTTTGTTTAAGCTCTGCAATAAAATTAGTAAAATTTTTCAAATCTCTTATTATCAGCTGAAATTTAAAATTAATATAGTCAGGTTTTTTTCCAGCCATTACTAAATTTGAAATATTTAATTTATGTTCACCTATTAATGAACTTACATTTCCTAATTGACCTGGTTTATCAGGTAATGAAATCCATAAAGTGGTATTGTATTTTTTTATTCTTTCCTGCTTCTCCTCACCCCTATCATGCCAATATCTTCTTATAGCAGCTCTGGCTTTTCCAGTTTTTGTTGTTGGAATCCAGTGAAGTGATGGTGATTGATTTTTTGAAGTAATTATTTTTATTCTATCACCATTTCTTAAAATTGATTGAAGTTCACTCTTATTTCCGTTTATTTCACATCCAACTGCAGTATCACCAATTTTTGTATGTACGGCATAAGCGAAATCTATTGCTGTTGCATCTTTGGGTAATTTGATTACTGAACCTTTGGGAGTAAAACAAAAAACATTTTCCTGAAACATTTGAAGTTTAGTGTATTCATAAGAGTGTTCAGGATTTTCATTTTTTTCTATAATTTCAACTAAATCTTTCAACCAATCATATTCTTTCCAGGTGAGAGAGTTAAATTTTTCTGAGGACTTATATTGCCAATGAGAAGCTATTCCTCTCTCAGCAAAATCGTGCATCTCTTTAGTTCTTATTTGAATTTCTATGGGTTTTCTATTAGATCCAATAACTGCGGTATGAATTGATTTATAGCCATTAATTTTTGCTGAAGATATATAATCTTTAAATTTACCAGGTATACAATTATATTCTTTGTGAATTATTCCTAAAGTTTTATAACAGTCATCAACACTATCCAAAATAATTCTAAATCCAATGATATCGGTAATTTGTTCCAAAGAAACTCTTTTTTTTTGAACTTTTCTCCAGATTGAAAAAGGTGTTTTTTCTCTTCCATAAATTTTTGAGGAAATTTTATTTTGATCTAATAATTTTCTTATTTCAGTTGATAAAGTTTCAAAAATATCTTTTTTATCTGATTTTATTTCATCAAGTCTTTTTTGAATTAACGACCTAGCTTCATTATTTAAAATTTCAAAAGAAAGATCTTCTAACTCATCCCTAATTCTATGCATTCCCATTCTGTCCGCTAATGGAGCATAAATTTCCATAGTTTCTTGGGAAATCCTTTTTCTTTTTTCCTCTTTTGAAATTGCTTTTATAGTTCTCATGTTATGCAGTCGATCAGCAATTTTTACTAATAAAACTCTAATATCTTTTGAAGTTGCTAAAATTAATTTCCTAAAATTTTCTGCTTTAGAATTGGATGATGCATTATTTTCAAGTGCAGATATTTTTGTAACACCATCAACTAAATCTGCAACTTCATCTCCAAACTCACCTTTGATAGTTTCATAAGTTGCATATGTATCCTCTATTGTGTCATGTAATAAACCCGTAGTTATGGTTGCACTATCTAATTTTAAATCGGTTAATATATTTGCTACTTCAATTGGATGAACTGAGTATGGATCACCTGAGGCTCTTTTTTGATTGCTATGGGCCTTAACCGCAAAGTCATAAGCCTTATTTAACCTATCTGGATTTAAAAACTTATTATATCCTTTTACTTTATTTATTAAATCATCTGAATTAAGCATACACCTTATTATATCATTAATTCAGATTTGTTTAATAGATCTTATGTCTCTATTTGGTAATGATATTATGAGTTTTTTAATGTGATCTTTGGAAATTGGGTGTTTCCAATTTTTATTTAATTCAAATAATGGAAAAAGGACAAAATTTCTATTGTGCATTCTTGGATGAGGTAAATTGATTTTTTGACTAATTTTTTTACTTTTATAATCAATTATGTCTATATCACATTCTCTAGGGGCATTTTTATACCTTTTTTTACGACCGAGGCTGATTTCAATGTCTTTAGATACCTTAAGTAACTCTAAAGGTTTTAGATCAGAAATAACTTCTAAGACAATATTTAAGTATTTAGGTTTACTTTCATCTGGCCATGATAAACTCTCATAAAAGTTTGATGATTTGACAAGTCTAATATTTCTTAACGATAATTCATACTTAGCTTGTTCGATTTTATATCTTCTGTTTCCTAAATTTGAGCCAATACCTAAATAAATATGATTAGCTTGATTTTCTAAAATATCTTGATTTGTCACGATTCCAATCCCTATCCTTTTTACTAGCTCTTTTGTCGTGCAGTTTTTTTCCTTTTGCTACTGCAAGTTCAATTTTTGCTTTTCCTTTTTTAAAATACATTTTAGTGGGAACAATGGTAAGACCGTCTCTTTGTATTTTTCCTATTAATTTATTTATTTCCCGTTTATTTAAAAGTAACTTTCTTTCATCGGTTGGATTGTGGTTAGAATAACTGGCTTGTTTATAAGACGCTATATGAGAATTAATTAAAATCAACTCACCGTCTTTTTCAACAGCATATGAATCTGCAATATTTACTTTTCCCTCTCTTATTGATTTAATCTCAGAGCCTTTAAGGACAATCCCTGCTTCTAATAAATCTTCAAAAAAATAATTAAAACTAGCCTTTCTATTCAAACATATTATTTTTAAACCAGAATTGGTTTTTTTGTTCATTGAATTAATTTAGCTGTATGAAGAGCCTTTTTAACAATATCTTTAGTAGTGTCTGTTACTTTTACTAATGGTAATCTTACATCGTCATCACATAAATCTAATAATTTTGCAGCGTACTTAACTGGGCTAGGATTGCTTTCAACAAACATAGCGTGATGAACAGGCTGCAATATTTCATTTAATCTCTCAGCCTCTTTAATTTCATTATCATTATTAGACTTTGAAAATCTTTGGAAATCAGAACAAAGTTTTGGAGCAATGTTGGCTGTTACACTTATAGCACCTACTCCACCTTTTCTATTAAACTCCAAAGCGTTATCATCATTTCCTGTTAATTGTATAAAATCTTTGCCTAATTTTTTTAATGTTTTATCTACTCTTGTTAAATCTCCTGTTGCATCTTTAACACCAATAATATTTTTTAATTCAAATAATCTTGCCATTGTTTCAACTGACATATCAATCACTGATCTTCCAGGAATGTTATAAATAAGAATTGGAATTCCACATTTATCATTTATTGCTTTATAATGTTGATAAAGTCCCTCTTGGGTAGGCTTATTATAATAAGGAGTTACAATTAAAGCTCCATCTGCTCCCATTTTTTCAGCATGAGTAGTCAATGAAATAGCCTCCTCAGTAGAGTTTGACCCAGTACCAGCAAATACAGGTAATTTTCCATTACTTTCTTTGACACATAAATCAATTACTCTTTCATGCTCATTATGGCTTAAAGTTGGAGACTCACCAGTTGTTCCAGCTGGAACCAAACCATTTGTCCCATTTTCAATATGAAAATGGATTAACTTAATGTAAGTTTCATCATCAAGTTTATCATTTTTAAACGGAGTGACTAAAGCAACATTTGATCCTTTGAACATAAATACTTATAACATAGTTTGTGGATTCATATACTAAAAGATTATGCTAAAAAAATTCATATTTTTTATCAATTTATTTTTCTTCTCTACTATTACTATTTTGTTTTCTACTGAAATAATACCTTTAAAGAAACCGATCCAAACTAAAGCAGAAAAGGACCAGAAGTTATTAATTGATGTAATGAAGCCTCTGCCAAAACCAATTCCCGAAAAAATAGTAGAGGAAATTAAAAAAAAGCCTGAAGGTGAAATAAAGTTAAAAGCTGAAAAAGACTTAGGTATTATTCTACCAAAAAAGAAACCTTTAATAGCTGGAACCAAAAAAACTGATACAGCGAAAAAATCCAAATATTATAACAAGAAAGATTTCGAAATTGCGAAAAAGGCTATTTCAGAAATGAAACAAGCAAAATGGCCTGCCGCATTGAAAACAGCAAAAAAGGCAAGAGATAAATCAGTCTATAATTTCATACAATGGAGACATCTACTAACTAAAGGAAATAAAGCATCATATTACGATTATAAAACTTTTATAGACAAAAATGAGGATTATCCACGATTGGGAAGAGTAAAATATTTAGCAGAGCATAAACTTTCTACAGACACTATTTCACCCAAAAAAATTATCGATTGGTTCGGTGTTGATGAACCTTTAAGTGGTTTTGGAAAAATGATACTTGGAGAAAGTATAATTCTCAATGGTAATACACAAAAAGGTATTTCATATATTAAAGAAGGATGGATTACTGCCGAATTAAGCAAATCTGAATTAAGATTCTATAGAAAAAAATTCAAAAAATATCTCAATGCGGATGATTATATTAAAAGAGCAGATTACTTGGCTTGGAATAATAAATACTGGGATTTAAAAAGATTATTAAGATATTTACCTAAAGATTATGAGTTACTTTATACAGCACGTCAATTGTTAATGAGTAAATCTTATGGTGTAGATAATGCTATTTCTAAAGTTCCAGCAAAATTTAAAAACGATGCGGGTTTAAATTACGACAGATTAAAATGGAGAAGAAAAAGAGGAAGGGTTGATAGTTCTGTTGAAATTTTAGTAAAAATTAAAAATACCAAAGATTATTTAGTCAGACCAGATAAGTGGTGGTTTGAAAGAGAAATCATTTCAAGATCATTAATTTATAAAAAGAAATATGCTTTAGCTTATAAAATTGCAAGTAATCATGCTTTGACTGATGGACCCGAATATGCGGCCGCGGAATGGATGAGTGGATGGATAGCATTAAGTTTCTTAGATGATCCTTTGTTAGCTAAGGATCATTTTGAAAATTTTTATAATAATGTTGGTTACCCGATAAGTACTTCGAGAGGAGCTTATTGGTTAGCTAAAACTTATCAGAAACTTGGTAAAAATGAATTAGCTAATGAATGGTTTGGTAAAGCATCTAATTTTCTAACTACATATTATGGTCAGTTAGCATTTATGGAGTTAAATCCCAATCAGCCTTTTGAACTATCTAGAGATATTGAAGTTTCAAAAGAATATAGAGACTACTTTTTTAAAAAAGAATTAGTTAAAACAGTTTATCTTCTTGATGAGCTGAACGAAGATAAATATACAAAACATATTTTAAGACATTTGGCTAATGATGATATAAATAATGGTAGTGAAGTTTTAGCAGCAGAATTAGCAACAAGCATTGATAGATTTGATTTTGCTATTCAAATAGCAAAAATTGCATCATATGAAAAAAGATTTCATAACAAATATAATTATCCAATTATAAGTACTCCAAATTATATAAATGGAAGAAAAATTCCTGATACTGCATTTATACTGTCAATAATAAGACAAGAAAGTGAATTTGATTTAAGTGCTAACAGTCACGCAGGAGCAAAAGGATTAATGCAGCTCATGCCTTACACGGCAAAAGTAGTTGCTAAACAAGCAAAACTTCCTTATTCAAAATCTAGATTAACAAGAGATGCAGAATATAATATCAATTTAGGTTCTCACTATATAGCTGGACTAATTTTAGAATATGATGGTGCTTATCCCTTTGCAATAGCGGCCTATAATGCCGGACCTAAAAGAGTCAGATATTGGAAAAAAATAAATAAAAATCCACAAAAGAACCAAATTGATTATGTAAACTGGATTGAATTAATCAAATTTAAAGAAACAAGAAATTATGTGCAAAGAGTACTGGAGAACTACAACGTCTATCGTTATATTTTAGCTCAAAAGCCAGTTACAATGATAAATTTCTTTAAGGATGATCCTTTATACTAAAAATGGCGGAAGAGGAGGGATTCGAACCCTCGGTACAAGTTTCCTCGCACGGTCATTTAGCAAACGACTGGTTTCAGCCTCTCACCCACTCTTCCAATAAATTTGTCACTTCTGATTGTATTGAATAATCAATATTTATAAAGTAATTATTCAATAATTATGAAAAATAAGTATTCAATATTTTCACTTATTAAAAACGCTTTTTCTTATCATGAAAATTGGGAGAAAGCTTGGAAAGATCCTGAGCCTAAAAAAGAATATGATGCAGTAATTGTTGGTGGTGGAGGACATGGTCTTGCAACTGCCTATTATCTAGCAAAAAAACATAACATGAAGAATATTGCTGTTGTGGAAAAAGGTTGGATAGGAGGAGGAAATACTGGTCGAAATACTACAATAATAAGATCTAATTATTTATGGGATGCAAGTGCGGGTTTATATGACCATGCTCTTAAAATTTGGGAAGGTTTATCTCAAGAATTGAATTATAATGTTATGTTTAGTCAAAGAGGAGTTATGAATCTTGCACATAATTTGCAAGATGTTAGAGATTTAAAAAGAAGAACTCACGCTAATAGATTGAATGGTATTGATGCAGTTTATTTAAACACTAAAGAAGTTAAAAAATTTTGTCCCATCATAAATACCTCGCAAAATATTCGTTATCCAGTTTTAGGTGGAACTCTTCAAAGAAGAGCCGGTACAGCTAGGCATGATGCTGTTGCTTGGGGATACGCAAGAGGTGCTGATGAAATGGGTGTTGATATAATTCAAAATTGTGAAGTAAAAGGTATAAAAAGAAATGGTGATACAGTTGAAGGAATTGAAACGACCAAAGGATTTATCAAAACAAAAAAAATTGGAGTAGTGGCAGCTGGTCACTCCAGTGTAATAGCGAATATGGCTGGATTGAAATTACCTTTGGAAAGTAAACCACTTCAAGCTTTAGTGTCTGAACCCGTAAAACCAATAATAGATACAGTTGTAATGTCTAACGCTGTTCATGCATATGTCAGCCAATCTGATAAGGGAGAGTTAGTTATTGGAGCAGGAACTGATGATTATGTATCTTACTCTCAAAAAGGAAGTCATGATATTGTGGAAGGAACTTTAAATGCAATTTTAGAACTATATCCAATATTTAGTAGAATGAGAATGCTTCGTCAGTGGGGTGGAATAGTTGATATATGTCCTGATGCAAGTCCAATCATAAGTAAAACTTCAATTAAGGGTTTATACTTTAATTGTGGTTGGGGAACTGGAGGTTTTAAAGCTACACCTGGCTCAGGGGATTTATTTGCTCACACCATTGCAAATGACGAACCTCATAAATTAAATGCTGCGTTTAATATAAATAGATTTGTAAGTGGTGATCTAGTTGATGAACATGGTGCAGCCGCTGTTGCACACTAATGTTTTTAATTAATTGTCCTTTTTGCGGTGAGAGAGAACAAAGTGAATTCAAAGCTGGTGGTGAAGCACATATTGTAAGGCCAAAACAACCTACAGAACTAAGTGATGATGAATGGGCAGAATATTTGTTCATGAGAAAAAATATAAAAGGAATTCAGTTTGAAAGATGGAACCATGTTCATGGTTGTAGAAAATGGTTCAATATGGTTAGGGATACGTCAAACGACCAAATAAAAGCTGTATACAAAATGGGTGAAAAACCACCAGTAAAGTAAAATGACTAATAATTTAAGATTTAAAACAAGCAAATTTATCGATGAGACTTATCGAGTTTCTTTTAAATTTAATAACAAAACATATTTTGGTTTTAAAGGTGATACTCTAGCATCAGCTTTGTTGGCTAATGGAATTCATCTTGTTGGACGAAGTTTCAAATATCATAGACCTCGAGGAATTATGACATCAGGTTCTGAAGAACCCAATGCAATTATTCAATTGCATGATAATTCCTCAAGAACTGAACCAAATGTAAGAGCTACAGAGGTCGAAATCTATGAAGGTTTAGTTGCATCTAGTCAAAATTGTTGGCCTAGCGTTAATTTTGATATTGGAGGGATTAATAATCTATTATCCCCTATCTTACCTGCAGGTTTTTATTATAAAACTTTTATGTGGCCTGCAAGTTTCTGGGAAAAGTATGAATACTTTATTAGAAAATCTGCGGGTTTAGGTAAATCACCTAAAGTAGCTGATCCAGACATATATGAACATAAATATATTCATTGTGACGTTTTAGTTATCGGAGCAGGTATTTCAGGAATAATGGCAGCTAAAATGGCAGCTAAAAATGGTTTTAAGACTCTTTTAGTTGATGAAAAATCTTATTTGGGAGGATCTTCTATTTATGATAACTCAGAATTTTCAAAGATTAATAATCAAATAACAAGTTCATGGTTAGAAAAAGAAATTAACGAAATATCTAAATTAGAAAATTTAGAAATAAAAATAAGAACTAGCGTTGCAGCATTTCATGGATACAACTTTTTATTAGCCCGTGAAAATCTCACTGATCATTTACCGATTAATCAAAGAGAAAATAAAGTAAGACAAAGATTATTAAAAATTCGAGCTAAAAAAGTAATCACAGCAACTGGCTCTATAGAAAGACCTTTAATATTTGATAATAATGATCGTCCAGGGATACTGTTATCTTCAGCAATTAAAAAATATATTGATTTATATGGTGTGGCTTGTGGTGAAAATAATATTCTTTTTACCAATAACGATACCGCATATGAAACAGCCATGAGCTTAATTCAAAGAGGAATTAAGATTAATGCAATAATTGATAATAGAGAGCAGATTGACTCTAAAATTTCATACGAAGTTGAGAAAAATAATATTGAAATTTATAAAGGTTATACTGTCGTTGATACTTACGGATATAGAAGAATTAATAAAATATCCATCATGAAACTTTCAAAAGATGGTCAAACAGTCATTGGTGACAAAACAAAGTTGAATTGTGATTGTTTAGGTGTATCTGGTGGTTGGACCCCAGCAGTACACTTGTTTACACAATCAGGAGGTAAATTAAAATTTAGAGAAGAAGACCAAGTATTTATACCTAATGTTTATCCTTCAGATCAAATAAGTGTTGGATCTTGTAATGGAGACTTTGGTTTAGAGGAAATAATAAGTAACACCTTATCTTCTATTAAAAAGTTTCTTGATATTGATAATTCTGAATACAAAACTGTTGAAATTATCTCAGGTTTAAATCAATCAAAGAGAAATATTTGGTTATTACCATCTGATAAATCCATAGGGAAAACTAAGTCTTTTGTTGATTATCAAAACGATGCAACTGCAAAAGATATTAA
>CACHKE010000014.1 GCA_902580335.1 uncultured Pelagibacteraceae bacterium | reverse complement strand
AGTTTTTCTGAAACCTCTTTCGCATTGAGACTTTGATCAAGTTTTATTTTATATGTGTTGCTTACAGGTCCACTGTCTAATTCTTCATTGATTTTCATTATACTGATCCCTGTTTCTGTGTCTAAATTCATTATAGCTCTCTGAATAGGTGCAGCACCTCTCCATTTTGGGAGTATAGATGCATGAATATTTATAAAACCTTTTTTTGTTAAACTTAAGAATTCTTTAGGAATTATTTGTCCATAGGCTACAACAATTGCAAGATCAGCCTCCATTTTTTTTAAAAACTCATATTCCTCGTTGTTGTTTTTCAAGTTCTGTGGGGATCTGAATTCTACATTTAAAGTTTCCGATATACCTTGGACTGGTGATTTATTTATCCTCTGACCTCGATGAGATTTTTGGGGCGGTTGTGTATAAACCAAATTTATTGGAAAACCATTTTGATAGAGTGATTTCAATATTGGAACTGCAAACATGGGTGTACCCATAAAAATGATTTTTTTAGGCATTTCTAAACTAATATTCTTTCAGGATTTTTTCTTGTTTTTGAAATTTTTTTGATGATGATATCTCTTTTTAACTTTGATAAGTGGTCAATTATCAATTTTCCATCTAAATGATTAATTTCGTGCTGTAAACAAGTTGATAAAAGACCGTCACATTTTAAATTTTTTTCTTCTCCATTGATATCAATATATTCCACTTCACAAATTTTTGGCCTTTCAATTTCTATAAATGTATCTGGAATTGATAAACAACCCTCCTCATAAATTGAGGTTTCATCACTAACTTTTTTAATAACAGGATTTATGAAACTTAAAGGCTCCCTCTTTTCATCTTTAGTAGAAACATCAATTACTAAAATTCTTTTCAAGATACCTATTTGTACTGCAGCTAATCCAATACCTTTCGAAGCATACATTGTATCAAATAAATCATTAATAAGTTTTTTTTCATTAGTACTGACTTTTTCTAATGGTTCAGAGATTTTTTTTAAAGTTTCGTCAGGAACTGTAATTATATCTTTAATGCTCATTAGATAAATAGATAAACTAATTTTTAAACTTTTAAAGGAAGAACTTTTAGTAGAATTTTATTACGTATAGAGTCTATGTTTAATTGATTAAGTGCACTTATAATAAAAAATAGGGTATCCTCGTCTAAAGCACTCAACTCATCTTGACCAATAACCTCTATAATTCTGAGAATTGTTGAAGCAGACTCATTATTATTTACCATGACTTGAATATCTGTTGGCATTTCAGAGTCTAGAATTTTATATAAATTGTCATATTTCTTATCAATTTTTATGCCGTCTGACTTCAATGACTCGATTAAAATAATATCTTTTTTTGAGATAGAATACTTTTTATCCTTTTTTATTTTTTTGAGAAAATTATTGAGATCTTTTTCTATTTTTGTTTGATTATATTCTCCAATAAAATATTTAATAAGTTTTGATTGATGTAAAAGATCATCATTATACTTAATTTTAGTTTGTTTTTTTTCATCAGTATTAATATTTTCTAAATAAAAACTAGTATGCTTTGAGGAAATTTGATCTAATTCAATATCTTGCAGCAGGTCTTTTAGTTTCTCCTCAAAAGCATTACCAATTTTATCCTTGATGAATGCTTCTTTTAGAAGTTTCATTAATTCTATTTTTTTATTTGTGTCAGACTCTAACAATACACTTTGATATAAAAGAGCTCTACTCTCAATATTAGCTAAAGATTTGAATACCGTTTTGACATTCAAAAATTGATCAATCGTAAACTGAAACCTCTTGTAAATTTGAAATAAATCATCTTCAAGATAATTCTTGCTGTGTGTGGCATACTCAATTAATTCTATTTTTTCTAATTCATCCAAGTCGATTTCACTAGTTTGATATAATAAATTTGAAGCAGCTAAATATTTCCATATTAATGGATTAGTGCTTTCCTTTGGTTCAAAAAAAAATTCTGGGTTTGTTTTATGAGCCAAATGAAACTCTAGAATACTTTTTTCGGAAACAGCTTCATCAATCTTATTTGTATATCCAAAAAGATAATTAAGTTTATTTTCAAAATATTGGTCGTTAAAGCCTAATTCTTTTTTTAAGTCAAAAATTAATTGTGCCTCATCTTTTTTTCCATTGTTTATCAAACAATAGATATTAAATTTTGACAAATAATTATTTTTTATTGGTTTTGAATTATTTAAAAAAATTTTGCAAGCTTTATCAAGCTCAGACTTGGATAAATAATTATCAACTAAATATTTACTTAGTTTAGGGTGCAAGTTTAAAATATCGTTTTTTATAAGATATTCCTCTATCAGCTCTAAGTTATTATGTTTTATCAACCAATCTGATTTAATTTTTAAAAAATCCTTTTCACTAATATTTTTTTTAGGATAATAAGCATTAGTTAATAAAACAATGTTCATAAGTTCTGAAGCATCACGTGATAAGTTTATTTTAGCTAAATTAGAAAAAAGGTATTTTAATTGATCACCATTAGAATTCGACCACATATCAATTTTTAATCCAAAATCTTCAGGGTCATAAAGACCTATTATTTCAATTTCTTTAGAATTTAGAGTTTCATCAATTTTAATTGAATCTGATCCATCCTTAGTTTGTAAACTAAAAACATCAATTTTTTCACTTTCAATTTCATTTTCAGTAATTGAAATTAATTCTTTATTTTCAGAATTTTCTTGTAATTGTTCTTTATCAATATTCCATATATCTACTGGCTCATTTTCTGAAAAAGAATTCACTATTGAAAAAAAAAGAATAATTAGAATTGATAAATAAGTTTTATTTAACAATTTTAAAATTTTCATTAGGTATTATTTTTTCGATTGTTTTTTTTGGTGCTGGGAAATCTAATTTATTTAAAAGAAAAAATATCCCAATAAATACAATTGCAATTAAAAATAATTTTATCAATAATCCGGTTATACTTTTGCTATAACTTGTTTTTCTTGTAAATTGCATATAGATTAACTAATTTCAAATTAAGACATATTTGTGTTTTTTCAATAAAGAAACTTATGAAATCAAAGAAAAATTTAGTTTTTATCGGAATGATGGGCTCAGGAAAGAGTTCTATTGGCTCTATAGTATCAAAAAAACTAAATCTTACCTTTTTTGATATTGATCAATTAATTGAAAATGATCAAAAAATGAAAATATCAAAAATCTTTGAAATTAAAGGAGAAAACTTCTTTAGAGATATTGAAAAAAAGATAACCCTTAATATTTTAAAAAGTAAAAAGGGTGTAATTGCTCTAGGTGGGGGAGCGTTTATCACTCGAGGAATTAGAAATGAAGTTCTAGAAAATCATTTATCATTTTGG
Source organism: uncultured Pelagibacteraceae bacterium (assembly GCA_902580335.1). GTDB lineage: Bacteria > Pseudomonadota > Alphaproteobacteria > Pelagibacterales > Pelagibacteraceae > Pelagibacter. Next base: position 9,316 of record CACHKE010000014.1, on the reverse strand, counting down.
CTTAATTGGAATATCGATACCCTTGTTAACAGGATTAAAAATAGCAAAAAAAGACCTTTAGCAGTTAATTCTAACAAAAATGAGCTATTAGAAATCATAAAAAAACGTTCAATAATTTACTCTAAAGCACTATATAAAATAGATTGTGAAAATTTTACAAAACATCAAATTGCAAAAAAAATCATAGATATTTATGAAACCAATTAAACTGATAGTTAAAACTAATTCAAACAAATATTCTATTATAATTGGCAGTAATTTAATTTCTAATCTATCTCAAATATTAAGAAAAAATTCTATTAACTTTAAAAAATGCTTGTTAGTTTTAGATAAAAATATTCCTAATAGATATGTAAAACAAATTTCAAAATCTCTTAGAAAATATGAGACTCACAAATTTATTTACAATGCCAACGAGAAAAATAAAAATCAGAAAAATGTTACTAGAATCTTAGATCTTTTACTTAAAAAAAATTTTTCAAGAGATGATTGTTTGATTTCAATCGGAGGAGGAATTACTGGTGATGTTGCAGGATTTGCTGCGAGTTTATTCAAGAGAGGTCTAAAGTTTGTAAATATTCCAACAACATTGTTATCGCAGGTCGACTCATCTGTTGGTGGCAAAACAGGTGTTAACACATCTCAAGGTAAGAATTTAATTGGAAGTTTTTATCAACCCAAAATTGTTATCAGTGATGTAGACTTTTTGAAAAGTCTACCTTTTAGAGAAGTGGTTTGTGGTTATGCAGAAATAGTAAAACATGCATTAATCGCAAATAAAAGGTTTTATAATTTTTTGGATAAAAATATTGGTGAAATATTGAAACTTAAGTCTCCAAATATTGAAAAATCTATCTATGAAAGCTGTAAGGTCAAAAAATCAATTGTTGAAAAAGATGAAAAAGAGAAAAATCTGAGAAAAATTTTAAATTTTGGTCATACTTTTGCTCATGCATATGAGGCAAGTATAAATTTTTCAAAAAAATTAAATCATGGAGAAGCAGTAATTCTAGGTATGAAGTCAGCGCTTGAATTTAGTCATAATAAAAAGTTGATTAACGATAAAGAATTTTATTCTGCAATTAAACATCTAAATAATTCTTACTTTCCAATATCAATTAAAAGTTACTTTTCAATGAAAAAAGTTGATCGGATTGTATCCTTTATGATGAGAGATAAAAAAAATAATTCAAAAAATATTAAGCTCATGTTGATTAAAAAAATTGGTGGACCAATAATTGAAAAAGAATTTAATAGTGTTAGTATAAAACTTTTTTTAAGAAGGTTGCTAACTAATTGAAATTTGTAGAGAATGAATGTGGTCTTTTAATTCTGCATCTAATATTTTGTAAATTTTCTTATTGCTTTCAATCTTATTCAATTTTTTTAGCTCTTTAGACTCTATCCTTATTTTTAGGTGAAATTTATTGTTTTCATGTCCTGCATGATTTTTATGTAAAAACGTTTTATCTTCTATTAAAATATTTTCTACATTTATATTTTTTTTTAATTTTTTTTTTACGTTTACGATTAATTCATTTATATTCATATGGTATAATTATATCATGAAAAATATCTGTGACTGGAATAATTGCAATGAAATTGGTGAATATAAAGCACCAGTTGAAAAAGATAATAGTAAAAAATTTAGATTGTTATGTTTAAATCATGTCAAAGAATTCAATAAAAATTGGAATTATTTTTCGGGTATGAATGATGATCAAGTAATTGACTTTTTAAAATCAGATATGGTTTGGCATAAACCTACGCAAAGTTTTAGTTCTTCAGATAACTTTTTTAAAGTCTTGTGGAGTAATACTTTGAGAGATGATCTTGATAAAGAAAAGTTAAAAAGCGATTTTAATCACATGGGACAATTTAGATATAATCACAAAGACATCAAAGCATTTGAAATATTAGGTATTTCAGTAGGATCTAGATGGGAAAAAATTTATGATAAATTTAAAATACTTGTTAAAAAATTTCACCCTGATATGAATTCTGGTAATAAAAAATTTGAGGAAAAACTCAAATCAATAACTTTGGCTTACACCCAATTAAAAAATACTTATAGAGAAAAAAATTGACACCAAATATAAACAGTCAACCTGACATAAAACTTTCAATAAAACAGACTTTTGGGATAGACTCAAATATGGAGGTCGATGCATTTTCTAAGAAAAGTGAATATGTTCCAGAAATAGACAAAAATTATAAATTTGATCGTGATACTACTTTAGCAATCATTTCGGGTTTTGCTTTTAATAAAAGAGTTTTGGTTCAAGGTTATCACGGCACAGGAAAGTCTACGCATATAGAACAAATTGCTGCGAGATTAAATTGGCCTTGCATCAGAGTAAATTTAGACAGTCATATAAGTCGTATAGATTTGATAGGTAAGGATGCAATTGTTTTGAAAGACGGTAAGCAAGTTACACAATTTAATGAAGGGATTTTGCCTTGGTCGATTCAAAACCCCGTTGCATTAGTATTTGATGAATATGACGCAGGAAGACCTGATGTAATGTTTGTTATCCAGAGAGTACTTGAAGCAGAAGGTAATTTTACTCTTTTAGATAAAAATAAAGTTATAAAGCAAAATAAATTTTTTAGATTATTTGCAACCTCTAATACTGTTGGTTTAGGAGACACAACAGGACTTTACCATGGAACTCAACAAATAAATCAAGGGCAAATGGATAGATGGAATATTGTTACAACTTTAAACTACCTTAGCCTTGATAAAGAAATGGAGATAATCTTAGCAAAAAATAAAGAGTTAAATAGCACAAAAGGTAAAGAGAAAGTTTCTAATATGATTAAGGTTGCATCATTAACTAGAAAAGGATTTATAGCTGGGGATATATCAACAGTGATGAGTCCACGAACAGTTTTACACTGGGCTGAAAACGCAGAAATTTTTAAAGATACAGGTTATGCTTTTAGAGTAACGTTTTTAAATAAGTGTGATGAAATCGAGAAAAATATAATTGCAGAGTATTACCAAAGATGTTTTGGTGAGGAATTACCAGAGTCCTTAATAAATATTCAAATTTAATGAATAACAAAACTGAGAGTTTTAAAGAAAAGCTTAGACAGGCTCTATCGTCTACAGTAAGAGTAATCTCAGATGATTTGGGCATCAATCCTAAAAAAAATATTAAAAATTCTGAAAAACAAGATTTAATTGAACTAGAAAATTTAAATTCAAAAAACGATTTTATTAAAGCTAGAGCAGAAGCAGACTCGAAAGCTCTTAAAAAGAAATTTTCTGATGAATCAATATTTAAAAAAAATTTACCCTCGAGCTCGTCTTGTAAGTCACTTTATACAATCACTGAAAAAATAAGATACGAAAAATTGGGATCAAAAATGTTAAAAGGAATAGAAAAAAATTTAACAGATAATTATAATCAAATGATCAACCATAAGAGAAAAGATCAAATTAAATCCAAAGATGATGTGTCTGTAGTTGAGGCTTTTGAATTATATATGCTGAAAAATTTCCATAATATCAAACTCAATTCTTTAACATCAAGAATGTTAAACTTATGGGAAAAAGATTTTGATAAATCAATTTTTGAACATATAGAATTTTTTAAACAAAATTTAGAAGATCAGAATATTTACAGTTCAAAGTTCTCGCAGTTACTGCAAGAAATGGACATTTTTCAATCAGAGGAAAATGAAGAAAAAAGGGATGAAAACTCAGAGGATAATAAAGAAAATCATTCAAGTGCAAATGATGATGGTGAGGATGAGGACAAAAAAGATCCTGATAAGCAAGATGAAACAGAGGCTAGTCTAGACTCAGATTATAGTGTTGATGAATATAAATTAGATGAACAGCTTGTAGATACAGAGTCTGATGAACAAGACTCTGAGCAAATTATACAAAAGAAAAATTTAAAAGATTTAAATGTGGATTATAAAATTTTTACAATGCAATTTGACGAAATTACGAAAGCCGAAAATCTTGAGAACGCAGATGAAGCAAATAAACTTCGAAAAACTTTAGATCAACAATTAATTGGTTTCCAAGATGTCATAACCAAGCTTGCTAATAAACTTCAAAGACAATTATTGGCAAAACAGAATAGAGCTTGGGAGTTTGATTTAGAGGAAGGATTACTTGATAGCTCTAAGTTACCAAGAATTATAATGGATCCATACAATTCACTATCTTTCAAGAAAGAAAAGGATTTAGACTTTAAGGACACGGTGGTAACACTTCTAATTGATAACTCAGGTTCAATGAGAGGTAGACCAATTACAATTGCAGCTATTTGCGCTGATATTCTATCTAGAACTTTGGAGCGTTGCTCAGTGAAAGTGGAGATATTGGGTTTCACAACGAAAAATTGGAAAGGTGGTCAAAGTAGAGAGTTATGGAACAAAAAAAATAAGCCAAAGACACCTGGAAGATTAAATGATTTAAGACATATTATTTATAAAGGAGCTGATACACATTGGAGACAGGCAAAAGATAACCTTGGGCTAATGTTGAAAGAAGGTTTATTGAAAGAAAATATAGATGGGGAAGCTATAACATGGGCTTTCAATAGAATTAAAAAAAGAAAAGAGGAAAGAAAAATTTTAATGGTAATTTCAGATGGTGCACCAGTTGATGACTCAACCTTATCAGTAAATTCAGGAGATTTTTTAGAGAAACATTTAAAAAAAATGGTTAAGTTTATAGAAGACAAATCTGAAATAGAGATTTTAGCTATAGGAATTGGTCATGATGTTTCAAGATATTATAGAAGAGCAATTAAGATCACTGATGTAAATGAACTTGGCGATGTAATGATTTCTCAATTAAGCTCATTATTGGATAAAAAAGCAAAATTACATTAAATTTTTTTTAAATCTTGATTTTTCCATCTTATATTCACTTCCGCTCCAGTTCTTGTTTTAGAATTTTGACAATTTAAAGAAGCAAAATTTTTTTCAAGTAAATTTTTACCTATAAATATTCCCAGACCTAAACCAGATTGACTCTTATCTTTATTTTTAAGTGATCTTAAATAAGGTTCACCTATTTTTGATAATATTTCGCCAGGATATCCTTCACCATCATCTTCAATGGAGATTTCAGTGTATTCATTATTACTCTTTAAAGTTATAAATATTTTTTCTTTAGCAAATTTATTTGCATTCCCAATAAAATTTCTCAAACCATAAATTATTTCTATTGATCTAGAAATTTTTCTGGGACTTGCATCTTGATCAAAATTTAAAATAAATCTTTTATTACTTGTTTCTTTAAATGAATTAACTATTTGATTGATATATTTTTTAAAATCTAGATCCTCATCTATAAAATCATCTTCTTCAATAGGATTCAAAGATAGTTTTTTTAAAATTTGATTACATCTCTCAACTTGACTTGAAAGTAATTCTATATCTGACTTCAGATCTGCACGATCCTTTAACTGATCTTTTAACTCTTGTGTGATAATTTTAATCGTAGATAAAGGAGTTCCGAGTGAATGTGCTGCTGCTGCTGCTTGACCTCCTAAAGATAACATTTCATGCTCTTGAGCCATTATTTCCTCCATTTTACCTAGGGCCTCTTTCCTTTTTCTTGACTCTGCACCAAATACTATCGCAAAATAATTTAAAAAAATTAAAGCAATTATAAAAGCGATTGGAATTGAATAATAATAATAAGCATCAACATGAAAATGATTATTTAATGGCGCAGGTAAGTCTTCCGAATAAAATGTCAAAAAGATAATCATTAATATTGTTGTAACAACAAGAAATAAATTAGTTTTAATTCCTAAGTTTGATGATGCAAATACGCTGGGAATCAATAAAAAAATAACAAAAGGGTTTTTAATTCCTCCTGTTAGATAAATTAGTGAACCTAATTGAAATATATCAATCATTAAAAAAATTAGTGCAGATCTGTCTGAAAGTTGAGTTTTATTATAAATAAAGATCAAATAAAAATTACTCAAAACTCCTATAAAAATAATTAAATTTGATAAGATAAAATTAAAATTAAAATTGAAGAAAAAATAAACAATGTAAACAGAAATTAATTGACCTAATATACCAATCCATCTTAAAGAGATATAAGTAGATTTTTTTAAAGTATGAAATTTTGAAGTTTCAAAAAACTTCATGGTCTAAATATCTAAATTTTGAACATTTATTGCATTAGAGATGATAAAATCCTTTCTTAATGTTACATCATTACCCATCAAAGTATGTATCAAATCCTGGTCTTTTTTTGAATTTTTTGAATATTGAACCTGAAGTAAATTTCTCGTTTCTGGGTTAAGCGTTGTGCTCCAAAGTTCTTCTGGGTTCATTTCTCCTAAACCCTTAAACCTTTGTATGCTCATTTTAGATTTTTCAAATTCTATCAATTTTGAGAACTCTTTTGAACCTCTCTTAAATTTTTTAATTTCCTTGCTATTAGTCATTATATAATTTTCTAATTCTTCCTCGTCTTTAATGTATATTCCTTTGGAGCCCTTATTAATTTTGAATAATGGTGGTTGAGCAAGGTACACATGACCATTTTCTATTAACTTATTAAAAGGTTTATTATTAAAAAAAGTTAATAATAATGCTCTGATATGAGATCCATCAACATCAGCATCCGTCATTATAATTATTTTTCCATATCTTAAATCTTTTAAATCAATTTCATTAGCCTTTGGATCTAATCCAAGGGCATTAATTAATGTAACTATTTCATTTGAAGATATCATCTTGGACAATGCTTTTGTTCTTTGATCTGAACCATTTCCATTTCCATTCTTTTTAATTTTTAGATCTTCAACATAAGTATTAAGTATTTTTCCTCTCAAAGGTAAGACTGCTTGATTTGATCTATTCCTACCTTGTTTGGCAGAACCACCAGCTGAATCTCCCTCAACAATAAATAATTCTGTTCCTTCTTGTTTTCCTATTTGACAATCTGCTAATTTTCCTGGGAGGCCACTTAGTTCAATGGCTCCTTTTCTTCTAACATTTTCTCTTGCTTTTCTAGCCACATCTCTAGCCATCGCAGCCTGTATAACTTTAGCTAAAACTACTTTTGCTACAGAAGGATTTTGATCAAACCATATAGATAATTTTTCGTTTACTATTGTTTCAACAATCATTCTTACCTCTGAAGAAACTAACTTGTCTTTTGTTTGGGAAGAAAATTTAGGATCTGGTATTTTAATAGATAGAATACAAGTAAGCCCTTCTTTAATATCATCACCAGAAATTGTTAATTTATTCTTTTTTAAAAGATTATTTTCATTCGCATATTTATTTACTACCCTTGTCAAAGCACTTCTAAATCCTAATAAATGAGTTCCACCATCTTTTTGATAAATATTATTAGTATAAGGAAAAATATCCTCAGAGTACCCAGCATTCCATTTTAAAGAACATTCTAATTCGATCCCATTCTTATGTCCCTCAAGATATATCGGTTTTTTAAATAAATCATTTCCATTTTTATTTTGTAACTTTTCTCTTTTTTCATCTAAAAAATTTACAAATTCAATTAATCCTCCATCAAATTTGAATTCAGAAACTTTTTCTTTTTTCTGATTTCCATCTATAAAAGAAATCTTGATACCTTTATTTAAGAAAGCTAATTCTCTCATTCTTTTAATAAGTGTATTTGCACTAAATTTTGTTGATGAAAAAATTTTCTTTGAAGGCAAGAAGGTTATTTGAGTTCCAGATTTTTTTGAATTTCCAACTATTTTTAGAGGCGCTTTAGCATCACCATTTTGGAATTCAATGTAATATTTTTTTCCATCTCTATTTATTTCTAATTGTAATCTTTCTGATAATGCATTTACAACTGAAACACCTACTCCATGTAACCCACCAGAGACTTTGTAAGAGTCGTGATCAAACTTTCCACCCGCATGAAGTTGAGTCATAATCACTTCTGCTGCAGATTTTTTTTCTCCTTTATGAATATCTACTGGAATTCCCCGCCCATCATCACTTACTGTTATGGTGCCATTTTGATTTATCTTTACCTGAATATTTTTACAATAACCTGCTAAAGCTTCATCTATTGAATTATCTACAACTTCATAGACCATATGGTGCAAGCCTGTTCCATCATCGGTATCTCCAATGTACATGCCTGGTCTTTTTCTTACTGCTTCTAAGCCTTTGAGAACTTTAATGGAATCTGCTTGATATGTATTTTTGTTTGTCATTTTTAATTACTGGAAATAAATAATTATAACATTTTTTATGGAAAATGCTGATTTATCTTCACAAAAAAAAACAAAATTCTTTAAATAAACATGGAAAAATCTAACTAATTTCATGGTGGAGAGAATGGGATTCGAACCCATGAAAGGATCTCTCCTTTACACACTTTCCAAGCGTGCGCCTTAAACCACTCGGCCATCTCTCCAATTTAATTTTTAATCTTAAAAAATAAATCCAAATACTGACAATTTTCATTCAAATGACGGTTGATATGAGAGTAATTAATTTTAGAATTTGGATTTTCAGAACTATATAATAAATCATAATTCTTTGAGCAAATCAAATCAACTAAATATTCAAATTTAAAAAAATAACAATAATTTATCTGTGGAAAAACATTGAATTGTTTGCAAATTATAAAATCATGCTTATTTTTTTGATAAATATTTAATCCGGAAAAATAAACATATTTTGGTTTTTTTTTAAATATTTCTTGTAATAACTTTTCAAATTCATTTACATATTGAATTACTGATCCAAAATAAATAAAGTCATATTCTTTTTTATTTATGTCATCCAAATTATGAATAACCTCGATATTTTCCAAATTATTTAAATTAACAAATTCTTGAACAATCTTATTATTCTCAATTAAATCATGATAAAAATATTGGATATTCCGATTTTTATTTTTTAAAAAAAAATAATTATCAATATATTGTGCGCCAAAATCTAAAAAATTAAATTTTTCTCTCTCATAAAATATCAATTTTAGAACCAGGCTTAAGTAAGGAAATTCATTTGTAGGAACTTTTAACTTGTTATTTAAATAGATATTTTTTTTTTTATTTAAGTCTCCTGCAGATAAAAGAAATGGATAATTATTTGAAGGTAGACTTTTCAAAGAGGTTTGGGTGAAAAAAATCTTATTTTTTTTAATTAAACGCTTAATAACTCTTTTGGGTATGAAATTTAAGAATTTTGATTTGAATAGAGAATTAACAATTTTATCTGATAATTTAAACATATGATAAATTTAAAGGTTAATATATAATTAAATAAAAAAATTGATATTAAAATTTTATTATGTCAAAAGATTTTTCTTTAATTTTAACTTGTACAA
>CACHKE010000013.1 GCA_902580335.1 uncultured Pelagibacteraceae bacterium | reverse complement strand
AAAAACAGCCTCTGCAAGAGTTTCTAAAAAGTTATAATGTTTTTTCTTAACCAGTTTTCTTATCAGCTTAACAATAGTTCCATAATTAACTATTGATTTTAAATCTTTATCATTTGACGGTTTTTTATCTTGATAATCTATTTCAAGACTAAATTTTACTTTTTGAGCATTTTCTCTTTCAAAATCATAATATCCAAGTTTTAAATCCAGTATTAACTCGTTTATAAGGATTTTTTTTTCATAATTGAAAAGAGATTTTCCTTTATCAATTTTAACAATCTTAAAATTATTTTTTTTCATTCCTTACCTAGAACATCTGGTGTTTGCCAGTTTAAACTTTGGCCACTATCAATTGCCAGCACTTGACCAGTAATAGATCTGCTTTTTATAAAAAAGTCAACAGCATTACAAATTTCATCAACATTAACCTGTCTTTTTAAAGGAGTAGCAAGATATTGTTTTTTAAAATGTTTTTCAGTCTGTCTTTGATTTTTGATAGTAGGTCCTGGGGCAATACCGTTAACCCTTATTTTAGGAGAAAGACTCATAGCACTAGTTTTTGTCAAAGTATAAAGACCAGATTTACTTATAGTGTAAGAAAAGAAATATGGAGTTAGTTTAAAAATTCTTTGGTCAATAATATTTATAATATTGTTATCATTTCCTCTAATATTTTTGGAAAATTCTTTAGTTAAAAGTGCAGGTGCTTTCAAATTGATTGATATATGTTTTTCCCAACTTTTATTATTAAAATTTGCTAATTTATCATTTTCAAATAATGAAGCATTATTAACAAGACAGTCAAAATATCTTAATTTAGATTTTGCTAATTTGATAATTTTGATAATATCTTTCTCTTTACTTAAATCACCTTTGGCTAAATAAACTTTAGCTCCATAATACTCTAATTTTTTTTTGAGATTTTCTGCTTTAGATTTTGATTTATTAAAATGAAGAACTAACTCTTTATTTGGACCCGAAAGTTTTTTTGCAATTGCTGCACCTATTCTTGTTGCTCCACCCGTGATGATTATTTTGCGTGCTTCCATTTTTTATCTTTTTTTTTTGTAACTTTTGTACCAGGCATACCCATAGTGGATCTTCCTTTGGGATAAAGTTTATTTTTAACATCATACTGTCTTATTTTTGGATTTAATGTTATTTCCAGTTCAGTACTCTCTAATTTTCTTATTTCATCTCTGATTTTTGCTGCTTCCTCAAACTCAAGATTGGAGGCTGCTTCTTTCATTTTTTTATCCAAAGCTTTTAAATGTTTTTTTAAATTTCCACCAATGTTTGAACCCTCACTGATTTTTACATAATCTTTCTCATAAACACTTTCTAGAATATCGTTAATTTCTTTTTTTACTGTTTTCGCATCGATCTTATTTTTTTTATTATAAGCTAACTGAATTTTTCTTCTTCTTTCTGTTTCTTGTATAGCTTTTTTGATACTTTTTGTTTCTTTATCAGCATACAAAATTACCTTACCATCAACATTCCTTGCAGCTCTTCCGATAGTTTGAATCAAGGATGTTTCAGATCTTAGAAATCCTTCTTTGTCTGCATCTAAAATTCCAACTAGAGCACATTCAGGAATATCTAAACCCTCTCTTAATAGATTTATGCCTACAAGCACGTCAAAAACACCCATCCTTAAATCTCTCATAATTTCTATTCTTTCAAGAGTGTCAATATCGGAATGAAGGTATCTAACTTTCACTCCATTTTCATGGAGGTACTCAGTTAAATCTTCTGCCATTTTTTTAGTAAGAGTTGTAACTAGAACTCTATGATTTTTTTCTATTACCTTTTTACATTCATGCATTAAGTCATCTACTTGGTTTTTAGCAGGTCTTATTTCCACTGGTGGATCAATTAATCCAGTTGGCCTTATAACTTGGTCAATAAACTTCCCTTTTGTTTGTTCTAATTCCCAAGGTCCTGGTGTTGCTGAAACAAACACTGTTTGAGTTCGCATTAAATCCCATTCCTCAAATTTTAATGGTCTATTATCCATACAAGATGGAAGTCTAAATCCGTATTCAGCTAACGTACTTTTCCTTGATCTATCACCTTTGTACATGCCATTAAGCTGGGGAACTGTTACATGACATTCATCAACAAAAATTAAAGTATTATCTGGAAAGTATTCAAATAAAGTTGGGGGTGGTTCGCCTGGTTTTCTACCTGACAAAAATCTTGAATAATTTTCAATTCCAGCACAAGATCCAGTTGCCTCAATCATTTCAAGGTCAAATTTAGTTCTTTCCTCAAGTCTTTGAGCTTCAAGCAATTTATTTTCTGCTTTGTGTTTTTTAAGAGTAATTTCTAATTCTTTTCTAATATTCAAAATCGCTTGCTCAATAGTTGGTTTAGGAGTTATGTAATGACTATTTGCATAAACTTTAACTAAACTTAACTCTCTAACTTGGTCACCTGTGAGAGGGTCAAACTCTTCAATTTTCTCCAATTTATCACCAAACAAATTTAATCGCCAAGCTCTATCTTCTAAATGAGACGGAAAGATTTCTAAATATTCACCACGAGCTCTGAAAGTACCTCTATAAAAATTTTGATCATTTCTTTTGTATTGTAACGCAACTAGAGACTTTATTATTTGTTCTCTATTATAATCGTAGTTTTTTTGGAGTGTAAGAGTCATTTTACTATATGCCTCAACAGAGCCTAAACCATAAATACATGATACACTGGCCACAATTAAAACATCATCTCTCTCCAAAAGTGATCTTGTTGCTGAATGTCTCATCCTATCTATTTGTTCATTAATTGATGCTTCTTTTTCAATGTATGTGTCAGATCTTGGGACATAAGCTTCTGGTGTATAATAATCATAATAAGACACAAAATACTCAACAGCGTTATCAGGAAAAAATGTCTTCATCTCTCCATAAAGTTGAGCAGCGAGAGTTTTATTAGGAGCTAGAATTAAGGCTGGTCTATTTGTTGCCTCTATCACTTTTGCCATTGTAAAAGTTTTTCCAGACCCTGTAACTCCAAGCAAAACTTGATTAAATTCCTCTTTATTTGCACCGTTTACTAATTTTTTAATTGCCTCTGGTTGATCACCCGCTGGCTTGAAATCAGATTTAATTTTAAATTTTTTACCACCTTCAAGTTTTCCACTGATTTTTGGGTTTTTACTCTGAATATCAGTAATTAAATCTTGATATGTATTTTCCATATATTAAAGAACGTAGTAGAATTAATTTATATTTCAATGAGCATAATATCAGACAGTTTAAAAAGAATTAAGCCATCGCCAACTATCGCAGTTACTCAGAAAGCTAGAGAATTAAGAGCAGCTGGTAAAGATGTAATTGGTTTAGGAGCTGGAGAGCCAGATTTTGACACTCCAGAAAATATAAAAAAGGCTGCGATCAAAGCTATAAAAAGAGGAGACACAAAATACACTGCTGTTGATGGCACACCTGAACTTAAAAAAGCTATAATTAAGAAATTTAAAAGAGAAAATAAACTCAACTACTCTTTAGATCAGATCACTGTTGGCACAGGAGGAAAACAAGTTCTTTATAATGCTTTTATGGCAACTCTTAATAAAGGGGACGAAGTAATTATACCTGCACCTTTTTGGGTATCATACCCAGATATGGTTTTGTTAGCTGGAGGAAAACCAAAAATAATTAAATGTACTGAACAAGAAGGGTTTAAACTTACTCCAAAAAAATTAAAAAAAGCAATATCTAAAAAAACTAAATGGATCATTCTTAATTCTCCATCAAATCCAACTGGAGCAGGTTATTCCAAAAAAGAAATTAACGATTTAGCAAAAATTTTAATCAGAAATAAAAAAATTTTTATTCTGAGTGATGACATTTATGAACATGTTAGGTATGACAACTTTAATTTTTTTACAATTGCTCAAATTTCTAAGCTAAAAAATAGGACGCTTACGATGAATGGAGTAAGTAAATCATATGCTATGACTGGTTGGAGAATAGGTTATGCTGCTGGTCCAAAGGAAATAATAAAAGCTATTGGAAAAATACAATCACAATCAACTTCAAATCCGTCTTCAATAAGTCAAGCTGCAGCTGTTGAGGCATTAAATGGAAAACAAGGATTTATAAAAACTAGAGCTAAAGCATTTAAAGACAGGAGAAACTTTGTTGTAAAAAGCCTCAATAGTATAAAAGGCATAAGTTGTTTGATCCCAAATGGAGCATTTTACGTATTTCCAAGCTGTAAAGGATTGTTAAATAAAAAAACAAAATTAAAAACTGACACTAATTTTGTTCAAAGATTGCTTGAAAAAGAAAATGTTGCTGTTGTGCAAGGTTCTGCTTTTGGCTTAGATGGTTATTTTAGAATTTCTTATGCTACATCCATGAAGAATTTAAAAAAAGCAATGTCGAGAATTAAATCTTTTTGTGAAGATCTAAACAAATAATTATTTTTGATTTAAAATTTTTTTTGCTGGGATTGTTTTTTTAATCCAATTATTTGGAATAGAATTTATACCTTTTAAAGCTGCAAAATATGCTCCAGTAAAATTTGCTCTTGAACAATTGCACCCACCTGCCTTTATTGTTTTTAAAATAGCATCTTTATAATTTTTTGAATTAATAATTGTATATATTGAGCTGTTAAAAGTCCCTGGATAGCTACAAGCCATACCTAGTTTCTTTATCGTAGTTGGATCAAACTTTGTTCCAAATTTTCTCATTTTTTTAATGTCATTTACAATTCCTTTAAAAAAAGGATTTCTATTGAATTTTTTAATGAATTCTTTGATTGGGTCTTCAGCTCCCTTTAACGCAAAATCTATTAAATAAAATTTCGCCATAGCATATTTAAAACTTATTTTTGAAACTGTTACAATTTTGAAAATTTTTTCTAAACTTTTAAAGTCAAAGCCATATAGAAAATATGGAAGAGTAGCACAAAAACCATCTGACTCATTGACTTTTACACCACCAGAGATCTTCTTTTTCAACTTGATATTTTTTACTGTCTCAATAATATTTTGATGTATCCACGGTCCCTTGACTATACCACGCCAGTCTTTGACTTTTTTATATTTAGATCTCAGTTTTAGATTTTTCCAATATTTACTTCCAGGGCCAAAGTTTTTAAGGATTTTTTTTTTGAAACGTTTCTCTATATTTTCGTGTCCATCCAGTAGTGTGTGAAACATCACTTGACTAATTTCATTGTAACCAGAGACCTTTCCGGTTTTGATATTATAGAAGGGACTTCTATTCTTTTTTAAGAAAGAAAAGTCTTTTTTTCCTTTAATATAAACACCTAATTTTTTTTGATTATATACCCAATGTAATGGTCTGGCTGCTGCATCTGCAACTGTAGCGCCTAAGAAAACATGGAGATTATTTTTCACTTTAATGAGATAAAAACTTTTCAGCCTCTAGTGCTGCCATACACCCCATACCAGCAGCAGTTACGGCTTGCCTAAATGTTTTATCCTTTACGTCTCCAGCCGCATAAACACCTGGTACATTAGTCTCTGTTGAATCTGGTTTTGTTATCAAATAACCCTCATTATCCATACTAAGTTGATCTTTAAATAATTGAGTTGCAGGGTCATGACCAATAGCAATGAAAACACCATCTAATTTTATTTCATCAATTTTATTTGTTTTCACATTCTTAACTTTAATTCCTTTAACATTTTTTGGATCTTTATCTCCAATTACATCCTCAACAACTGTATCCCAAATGATTTCAATTTTTTTATTCTCCATAAGTTTTTTTTGAAGCATTTTTTCAGCTCTTAAACTATCTCTTCTGTGAATTAATTTTACTTTTGACGCAAATTTTGTAAGAAACATTGCTTCCTCAACAGCCGCATTACCTCCACCTACAACAGCAACTTCCTTATCTTTAAAGAAAAAACCATCACATGTTGCACATGCCGATACACCAAATCCTCTGAACTCTTGTTCAGATTTAATATTTAACCATCTAGCTTGGGCACCTGTGGAAATTATTATGCTATCAGCAGTATATTTTTGACCAGTGTCACCTATAGCCTCAAAAGGTGTTGTTTTTAAGTTTACTGAACTTATATGATCTTCGATCATTTCTGTTCCAACTGCTTTTGCTTGTTCTTTCATTTGATCCATAAGCCATGGACCTTGAATAACATCAGCAAATCCAGGAAAGTTTTCAACATCTGTTGTTGTGGTTAATTGGCCTCCAGGCTCCGCCCCATAAACTAAAATTGGATTCAACATTGCTCTCGCCGCATAAACTGCAGCAGTGTATCCAGCAGGACCAGACCCAATTATTAACACTTTTGTGTGTTTAGTTGGATTTTGACTCATATGAAAGCTATATAGTGATAAATGACTAAATTAAAAGGTTTATTATTGACCGAGGGTATGCATGGCATGATTAGCCAAGTTGAGGGGCTTGCCAAAGCTCTTAATCTTGAATTTATACACGAAAAAATTGAACTAAATAATTTTTGGAAAATGATTCCTCCAAAATTAACACCCGTGAAAAATTTTGTTTTCAAAAATAATATATCAGAAAAATTTAATGTAGTAATTTCATGCGGTAGAAAAAGTGTAGTCCCATCCATCTTTTTAAAAAAAAAATTTGGAAGTAAAATTATGAACATTCATATCCAAGATCCAAAAGTATCATTAAATAATTTTGATTTTGTTATTGCGCCAGAGCACGATGGTCTTGAGGGGAAAAATGTTCTTAAAACCAAAGGAGCAATTCATTATCTTACCGAAAAAGAGTTAGAGGAAAATGTTAATTATTTAAAACCTAGAATTAAAAAAGAAAAAGTAATTGTGTTTATCGCCGGTGGTCCAAATAAGTATTACGATTTTAATGATAAAATAATTGAGGAAATTTTTGTTAAAACCAAAAAAAATTTCATAAATCAAGGTTATCAGCTAATTTTTATACCTTCAATGAGAACACCGCAAAGAATTATAGATAAAGCTCGAAATTTTTTTGATGATGATCAGATTATAATTCAAGATATTGATAAGAAAGCCTATTTGTCATCACTTAAACTAGCTAATCATATTATTGTAACTTGCGACTCTACATCTATGATATCCGAGGCAGCTATGTCGGGGAGACCAATATATGTGGCTCAAATGCCGGCTATTAAAAAAAATATCCGTTTCAAAAAATTTTTTGAGCTTTTTAAATCACTAGAAATAATTAAAAACTTAGGGGACGGAGTAGAAGAATGGAATTATAAAAAACTTAATGAAACTGATAGAATATCGGGATATATAGAGAAACAATTTAAAGATTATGACTTTTCTTAATTCTATATTGAAAAACTCAAAAAAGTATGAATTCCCATTTAATCACTGGGAATATAATAATGCTTTAAGTGAAGAAGCTATTAAAGAAATAGAAGGTGCAGACATTCCCGATGTAAGCAAACATAATCTCAATTATGATGGTACAAGAGCAATTGATGGTGGTGCCGCCGAATTTAGAGAAGGCATAGCTTCAGGTGGTAAGGCAATAAAATTTAGATGTTTTGTTACAAAAGAAAATGCTTCTCAATTTCCACATTTAGTAAAATTTATTAATGAACTTCAATCTAAAGAAACATGTGAAACAATCTCCAAAATGATTAATAAAGATTTATCAAGTTCGTATGTCAGACTTGAAGTTATTTGTGATCGTGAAGGTTTTTGGTTAAAGCCTCATTGTGACATTAAAGAAAAATTAATGTCAGGACTTATTTTTGTAAATAATGCCAATGAGTCAGAGGAACTAGGTACTGATTTTTATAATGAAAAATTAGAAAAAGTTAAAACAGTTCCCTACAAACATAATTATGGTTATTTATTTACAAGCGGTCCAAACACATGGCACGGTATGGAAAAGAAAAAAATTGTTAAGGAAAGAAGATGTATTCAAGTCAATTATGTTACTTTTAAAACTGATTGGAAAGTTGATTAAACATTTTGTAGAGATGTTACCTCTAATTTTTTTGTTTTAAGTGATTTAATACCCTCAATACATGCTAGGGCTGTTGACATATTTGTGCAGTAAGGCACTTTATTTTTAAGTGTTGCTCTTCTTAAAGCAATTGCATCTTTTAACCTATGTTCTGTATTGCCACCACCAGTATTAATTACCAAAGCTATTTTTTTGGAGTCTAGAACATCAACGATATGAGGTGATCCACTACTTACTTTATTGATAATTTTACAGCTCATGCCATGTTTTTGGATATAATCAGCAGTTCCTCTTGTAGCACACAAACGGAACTTTAGTTTCAGAAGTTCTTTTGCAAGCCCTAAACCTTCATCTTTATGAGAATCTTTTAATGATAAAAAAGCCAGTCCATTTGTTGGTAATGAATTAGACGAAGCTATCTGGCTTTTTGCGTATGCCATTCCAAAATTTTTGTCAAATCCCATCACTTCTCCAGTTGATTTCATTTCTGGACCTAGCAATAAATCACTATTAGGAAATTTATTAAACGGAAAAACAGCTTCTTTTACTGCAAACATTCCTTTAGATTTATCTTTTAAATTAAATTTTGAAAGTTTCTCACCAGCCATAACCCTAGAGGCTATCTTTGCCAAGGGTATTCCTTTAGCTTTTGAAACAAAAGGAACAGTCCGGCTAGCTCTTGGATTTACTTCAATAACAAAAATTTCATCTTTCTTTATTGCAAATTGAACATTCATGAAACCTCTTACTTTTAGAGCTAGGGCTAAATCTTTTGTTTGTTTCTCAATTTCTTTGAGTAAAAAAGGTTTTATTGAAACTGGAGGTAAGCTGCAAGCCGAGTCTCCAGAATGAATTCCTGCTTCCTCTATATGCTGCATGATGCCAGCCACATGTACTTCTTTTCCATCAGATATAGCATCAACATCCACCTCCATTGCATGATCTAAAAATTTATCAATAAGAATCGGATTTTTCTCTGCTGCTTTAAAAGCCTCCTCAACAAAATTTTTTAATTGGCTTTTTTCGTAAACAATTTCCATTGCCCTTCCTCCAAGAACATAAGAGGGCCTAACCATTAAAGGCAAACCAATTTTTTCAGATATTTCAATTGCTTGTTTAAAATTTTTTGCAATTCCACTTTCAGCTTGGTTTAAATTTAATTTTTCTAAAAGTTTTCTAAATCTATCTCTATCTTCTGCTAGATCAATAGATGAGTATTGAGTTCCTAAAATTGGGAGATTATTATCATGTAAAAATTTTGCTAATTTAATTGGAGTTTGACCACCAAATTGCGTAATGATACCGACTAAATTCCCTTTATCCTTTTCTCTCTTTATAATGTTGAAAACATATTCTTCCTTTAAAGGCTCAAAATATAATCTATCGCTAGTGTCATAATCTGTTGAGACAGTCTCTGGATTACAATTAACCATTACAGTCTCAAAACCAGCAGCTTTTAAGGCAAAACTGGCTTGACAACAGCAATAATCAAATTCTATTCCTTGTCCTATTCTGTTAGGCCCTCCACCTAATATTATAATTTTTTTCTTAACAGATGGGTCAGCTTCGCACTCTGAATTTATTGAGAAATTTCTTTGATATGTTGAGTACATGTATGGTGTAAAAGATTTGAATTCTGCAGCACAAGTATCAACTTTTTTAAATACTGGTAAAATTTTAAGTGCAGTTCTTTTTTTTCTCACGATATCTTCTGATAAATTTGACAGCTCAGAAAGCTTTTTATCTGAAAAACCTATTGATTTAATTCGGTTAAAATCATCAAAATTTTTGGGTAATCCATTGTTTTTGATCTTAATTTCACTATCTATTATTTCTTTAATTTGGTTTAAGAACCAAGGGTCGATTTTTGATAAATTATATATTCTCTTAATATTAATTTTTTTTCTCATTGCTTCAGCAACCATTAAGATTTTATTTGGAATATTTTCTCTTAGTTTTTTTTCAATTTGTTTTTTGTTTAGATCAAATATTCTGTCTAATCCTGATAAACCAGTCTCAAGTGAGATCAATGCTTTTTGAAGAGATTCTTTAAAGTTTCTTCCGATTGCCATTGCTTCCCCAACTGATTTCATTGATGTGCCTAAAATTGCCGGAGATGTTGAAAATTTTTCAAAAGTAAATCTTGGAATTTTGGTTACTACATAATCTATACTTGGTTCAAATGACGCTGGAGTAACTTTGGTAATTTCATTTTTTAACTCATCCAATGTATAGCCGACTGCAAGTTTTGCAGCAACTTTAGCTATGGGAAATCCAGTTGCTTTTGATGCAAGTGCTGATGATCTTGATACTCTAGGGTTCATCTCAATTATTACCATTCGCCCATTTTTAGGATTTATTGCAAATTGAACATTTGAACCACCTGTCTCAACTCCAATTTTTCTTAAACATGCAATAGAGGCATTTCGCATTACTTGATATTCTTTGTCAGTTAATGTCAATGCAGGAGCAACTGTAACCGAGTCTCCAGTATGTATTCCCATTGGATCTACATTTTCTATTGAACAAATAATTATACAATTATCTTTTTTATCTCTTACAACCTCCATTTCAAATTCTTTCCAACCTTCTAAGCACTCTTCTACAAGTACTTGGCTAACTGGAGACTCGTGTAAACCATTATTGATAATTTTTAGGTAATCCTTTTTGTTTTTTGCTATTCCTCCTCCTAAACCTCCAAGCGTAAAAGCTGGCCTAATTATTGCTGGCAGACCAATTTTATTCAAAACTTTTAAAGCTTGGTTTATGTTGTTTACGATCTCAGATTTTGGAAGATCTAAACCAATATCAATCATGTTTTTTCTAAATTTCTTTCTATCTTCCGCATTGGAAATAGCTTTTGAATTTGCACCAATTAATTCGATTTTATATTTTTTTAAAATTCCTTTTTTCTCTGCCTCCATTGCGAGGTTAAGAGCAGTTTGGCCACCCATGGTTGGAAGAATTGCATCTGGTTTTTCTTTTTTGAGAATTTTTTCTAAAACCTCTAAAGTAATAGGCTCAATGTAAGTTTTATCTGCAACATCCGGATCTGTCATAATTGTTGCTGGATTTGAATTAATCAAAATAACTTTGTACCCTTCATCTTTTAATGCCTTACAAGCCTGGGTTCCTGAATAATCAAATTCACAAGCTTGGCCAATGATGATCGGCCCAGCACCTACAACTAAAATTTTTTTAAGATCTTTTCTTTTTGGCATTTTTTTTCATGTTGTTAATAAATTCCTGGAATAAATACACACTATCTTGTGGTCCTGGGTTTGACTCTGGGTGATATTGAACTGAGAACACTGGATTATTCTTTAATCTTATTCCTTCGATACTATTATCGAATAAAGATTTATGTGTAATCTGAATATTTTTTGGTAAATTTTCTTTAACAACTTCAAAGCCATGATTTTGGCTAGTAATTTCCACATTGTCATTAATCAAATTTTTTACAGGATGATTCGCTCCTCTGTGACCTAATTTCATTTTTTTTGTTTTACCACCTAATGCAAGTGCGAGAATCTGATGACCAAGGCAGATTCCAAATAATGGTATTTTCTTTTTGATAAGATTTTGAATTATTTTAATTGCATATTTTCCTGTTGCAGCTGGATCTCCAGGTCCATTAGACAAGAAGACACCATTAGGTTTAAGAGATAAAATTTTTTCTGCAGATGTTTTACAAGAAACTACAGTAACTTTACATTTAAAATCAGAAAAATATCTTAAAATATTTTTTTTTATTCCATAATCTATGGCCACTACATGAAATGAATTTTGACTATTTTTTCTATAGCCATGTTCTTTTCTCCAAGTTTTAAGTCCTTGCCAAATGTAATTTTTTTGCGTAGTAACTTTTTCTGCAAGATCTAAATTCTTTAGCCCACTCCATTTAATCGTAGAATTAATAAGTTTGTTAACATGAAATTTATTTTTCTTCGAGTAAGCAATGGTTCCTTTAGGAGCACCTTTATCTCTAATAAAATTTGTTAAACTTCTTGTATCAAGCCCAGTAATTCCAACTATCTTATTTTTTTTTAACCAGGCATCTAAATGTTGAAAAGATCTATAGTTTGATGGTGATGTTATCTCAGAATTAAAAATAACACCTTTAGTCCATATTTTATCAGATTCGAAATCTTCTTTGTTTGTCCCTACATTTCCAATGTGAGGAAAGGTAAAATTTATTATTTGTCCGGCATAAGACGGATCTGAAATTATTTCTTGATATCCCGTTAATGAGGTATTAAAGCAAACCTCACCAGTTGCCTCTCCTTGATATCCAATGCCGATCCCTTTAAAAATTTTTTTGTTTTCTAAAACTAAAATACCTGTACTTTTTTGAGAATCTTTTAGGTGAGCTTTTTTTAATTTTTTGATCAATTACAACTCATAAGTTAAAGGTTAATACAATAATTGATTTATTATCGCAACAGAGATGTATTATAAAATTGTAAAAAAACAATTTTTCTTTTGAAGAATTTTTTCTTTAAAGTAGATTAAAAAATTATGTCGTTAAAAGAAACAATTGATACTGAATATAAAAATGCTTTAAAATCTAAAGATAAAATTAAAATCTCAACTTATAGGTTAATTTTATCATCAATTAAAGATCTAGATATCTCAAACAGGTCTGGCCCTAACAAAAAAGAAACAGATGATGAAGATATAAAAAAATTATTAAAAAAGATGATGAAGCAAAGAACCGAATCAATCGATATTTATAAAAAAAATAATCGCTCTGATCTTCTAGAAATTGAGCAAAACGAATTTAATATTCTATCAAGTTTTTTACCCAAGCAGCTAAATGACGAAGATACTAAAAAAATATGTGAAGAAATTATTTCTAAATTAGGTGCAAACTCTATTAAAGACATGGGTAAAGTAATGGGGGAATTAAAAAAAAAGCATGCTGATGAAATTGATTTTTCAAAAGCTGGCGCTTTGTTAAAACAATTGTTAAATAGATAATGAAATATCCAAAAGAATATCTAGATGAAATTAAAACTCGTCTCAAAGTTTCTAATGTTGTTTCAAAAGTTGTAGCTTTAAAAAAAAGAGGAAAAGAGTTTGTTGGATTATCACCGTTTAAAAATGAAAAGACACCTTCTTTTACTGTAAATGATGAAAAAGAATTTTATCATTGCTTCGCAACTTCAGAGCATGGAAATATTTTTGATTTCGTAATGAAAACTCAAAACTTAAGGTTTGGGGAAGCAGTAAAATATCTTGCTAATATCGCAGGAATGCAACCATATTTGTTTACAAAACAAGATGAAGAGAAAGAAAAAAAATGGAAAGAGTATTTATTAATTTATAGAAAATATGTTGATTATTATCATTATCAGCTATTAAAAAACAAAAAACTTTCAAACGCCAGGGATTATTTAAAGAATAGATCATTAGGCAAAGATGAAGTTAAAAAATTTAAAATTGGTTTTGTTGAAAAAAATCCAAGTTTTTTTGATGAACTTAAAAAAGAATTCAGTGAAAAATCTTTATTAGAAAGTGGTTTATTTTATTTTGATGAAAAGAAAAAAACCTGTGTAGAGAGATTCAAAGGAAGATTGATATTTCCAATAAATAATATTTCAGGACAACCAATCGCTTTTGGAGGTAGAATAATTGAAAATTTAGATTATCTAGCAAAATATATTAATTCACCAGAGACAAATTTTTTTAAAAAAGGTTCGAGTCTTTATAATTTAGATCTGGCAAGAAAACTATCCAATAAGTTAGACCATGTTTTTCTAGTTGAGGGATATATGGATGTAGTTGGGTTAAGCAAAAATGGAATTGAGAACGTTGTCGCAAATCTTGGCACTTCTTTGACCGATAGACAAATTTTAACATTAAATCAGTTTTTTGATGACATCATAATTTGTTTTGATGGAGATGAAAGTGGCTACAAAGCTGCTTTAAGAGCAGCAGAAAATTCCATAAAAGAATTAAAACCTGAAAAACAAATATCTTTTTTATTTTTACCGGATAAAGAGGATCCTGATAGTTTTGTAAATAAAAACGGCAAAAACTATTTTTTAGATTTTATAAAACAGAATAAGTTACCAATTCATCAATTCATTTTTAGCCACTATAAAAAACAAACTGAAAATAATCCTTCTTCTATGGCAATATTTGAGAAAAAACTAAGATCAATAGCAAATACTATTAAGGATAATTTTATTAAAAAATACGTTCTCGAATTTTTTTTAGAGAAAATTGCAGAATTAACACCACATTTCAATCAAAACAAACATAAATTCTTTGCAAGAAAAATAAAATCACTTGACTCAACAAAGAAAATTTTTAATGAAAGCAAAACCATAACAGGAGTAGAGTTAAAAGAATTTTCATTATTGTATTTGATGTATAAGAATTTATCTCTTTTTCAAAAAAATTTGCATTTAATTGAAAATATCAAATTATTTACTGATATAAATAAGCAGATATTTAATTCAATAATCGATAAGTTAAAGTCTGAAAATTTAATAAGTGTAAAAGATTTAAATTTAGATAATCAACTATTAGATAAGATAGAAAGGTTTGCACCAATTAAGCACATAATCAAAAATAAAGCTGATAATGATGATCAAGTAATAGAGTTATTAGACGACATTTCTAAAGATCTATTTAATTATGATTTAGAGTTAAGAATTAAAGAATTAGAATCGAAGTTTTCTGAGGATATGAGTGAAACAACGTTTAATGAGCTAAAAGAGCTTAAAAATGAGAGAAAAACCAATTAATCTGAATAAATTAGCGATGGATTTTTGATAATTTGATATTATATAAGTCTTTCAAACTTGTATATCAGTGGAAAGAATTATAACAAAATCATTTGCTAGACTGATGGGTCGCGGTACCCATAGAGGCTTTATAACTCATGAGGAATTAAGCAAGTCTTTAGGTAAAAGAAACTTATCTGATGAAAATTTATCTCAAGCATTCATTCATATTTTAGATGAAGGAATAGTTTTAGTAGAAAAAAAATCTGACTTTAAAGTATTACGAAAGAAAGAAAATTCTTCAAAAGAAGAGGGTAAGACAATAGAAAAAAGTGATGACCCCATAAGAATGTATTTAAGGGAAATGGGAGGTGTAGAATTACTTTCCAGAGAAGGGGAAATAGCTATTGCAAAAAGAATTGAAGCTGGAAAAGATGTTATGTTAATAGCTTTGTCTCAAAGTCCAATTACAGCTCAACAGTTTTTTGATTGGGATGAAAAATTACAAAAAGACGAAATTCTTGTTAGAGAAATAATTGATATTGATACAAATTATATGGAAGATGAAAATACAGGTCCAAGTGCTAAGCAAAAAAATTCAGGTGAAGACGAAAAAGATGAAAATTCTAATGATGATGGTGATGATGACTTTAACCCAACTCTCGCAGCAATGGAGACTGAAATAAAACCAAAAGTTTTAAAAACAGTTCATTTACTTACAAAAGAATATCGTAAACTGATCAAATATCAGAAAGAAAAGTTAGATTGTGTTTTAAATTCTCAAGTTTTTTCAACATCAAAAGAAAAAGGTTATGAAAAAATAGTCAATGATATTTTACAAAATATAAAATCTCTTCAATTATCACCGTCTGTTTTAGAGGATCTTGTTCAAAAGCATTATTTAGAAAATAAAAAAATAATTTCACTTGAGGGAAATTTATTAAGACTTGCAATGGATCAGAAAATACCAAGAAATGAATTTATAAAATTTTATATTGGAAATGAGATCAACCCCAATCTGAAAAAATTTTTGGATACAAATACTATGTGGAAGCAGTTTTTTAGTAAAAACAAAGATGAATTTAAGAATATCAGAGAAAGATTGATTGAAATAAGTCATAAACTTGGAATTTCTGTCACTGATTTTAAAAAACTAGTAAGTCGAATTCAAAAAGGTGAAAAAGAGTCAAGGATTGCAAAAAAGGAGATGGTAGAAGCTAATTTAAGATTGGTAATTTCTATAGCAAAAAAATACACAAATAGAGGTCTTCAATTTTTAGATCTTATCCAAGAAGGCAACATTGGACTGATGAAAGCTGTTGATAAGTTTGAATATAGGAGAGGATATAAATTTTCAACTTATGCTACTTGGTGGATTAGGCAGGCAATAACAAGGTCAATTGCTGACCAGGCTAGAACTATTAGAATTCCAGTTCATATGATTGAAACAATTAACAAAATAGTAAGGACTCAAAGACTCATTTTAAGTGAGTTCGGTAGAGAGGCCACTCCAGAGGAACTTGCAAAAAAACTTCGTATGCCATTAGACAAAGTTAGAAAAGTTCTTAAAATTTCAAAAGAGCCTGTTTCATTAGAAAAACCTGTTGGGGATGAGGAAGATAGTAGTTTAGGAGATTTTATTGAGGATACAAAAGCATTAGCTCCTTTAGAACAAGCAATAAAATCAAATTTAGGCGAGGCAACTACAAAAATATTATCTACATTAACACCTAGAGAAGAACGTGTATTGAGAATGAGATTTGGAGTCGGAATGAATACCGATCATACTCTAGAGGAAGTAGGATTACAATTTTCTGTTACAAGGGAAAGAATAAGACAGATAGAGGCAAAAGCTTTAAGAAAGTTAAAACATCCTAGCAGATCTAAACAATTAAAAAGTTTCTTAGAGAGCTAAGAAAAGATCCAACTCTTTAATGAGCAACAAACTTCATAAACTTTTCAATTTATTTGTTATTTTTTTTTGCCAATATCAATTATTCTTGGATCATCCATTTCTTTAATAGATGTTTTATTAATTGATATTTTATTTACTGTAATCATAATAATTCAAAAAGATCTTTCGTTTATAAAAGATAAAGGTGTAAAAATATTATTTGCCTGTATTATACAACCAATACAAAAAAACTTTTTGAGAAAAATCAAAATTAATAAATTTCAATGAGTTTTTGTAGGGCCGTTAGCTCAATAGTAGAGTACTGCATTGACATTGCAGGGGTAGTTGGAGCGTAACCAACACGGCCCACCAATTACTGAACTTCTCTACCTTAGCTTTATTATTATAATTAGTTAGATATTCATAATATGTAATTGTCTGGTATAAGAAAATTATGAATAAAAATTTCATTTTATTTTTAAAATTTTTATTAATCATTTTATCTATTGTATCTTTAGGAAGAGGCATATTTAATTCTTATTTATATAGTCATGATTTTCAATATTCTCCTGCAGTTATGGCATGGAATGGAGTAAATCACTATCAGTACATTTTGAATGGTGGAAGAGAAAATGCCAATGATATTTTGATGTTAAGTCAAAATGGTGAATATGGTCAAGGGCTATTCATATTGTTATACCCTTTTACTTTATTGTCATGGACATATGCTAAATCTACAATGATGCTCATTAATGTCTTTTTCTCTTTTTTTTTACCAATTTTTTTATCAAAAAAATTTAATCTAAGTAAAGAAAAAACTTTTTTTCTGTTAACTTTATTTCTAATAAGCACCCCATGTAGAAATGTTATAGGAAATGGCCAAATAACCTTTGTCATGATGTTTTTTATAATTTTACCTTTTTTTTACAAAAGAATAATTCATATAATTTTAAGTGGAATTGTGTATTTAAAATATAATATTGGTTATTTGTTATTTTTATATTTTTTATCAAAAAAAGAAATTAAAAATACTTTATATTCTTCAATTATTTTTATTCTTGGTTGGATATTTTATTGTTTTATTACAAACTCAAATTTAATTATAAATTTTATAGAACCCTTAAAAGTTACTTTTTATATTAAAACAACTAGTGAATTAGTTTATGGATTTAGTTTTTTAAAATTTATATTTTACAACAATAGTAATCTAAATTTTTTAATTTTATCTCTAAGTATAGTTTTCAGTTATCTTTTCTTACTTAAAATTAAAAACGCAAATTGCAATTTAATTAAACTTTCTTTATTTTGTCTAATAATTCTTATATTTTCCCCACATAGAATGTATGACTATATATTGCTTTTACCCCTTTTAGCTTTTTCTTTAAAACATTTTGACACATATTTAATTTCAAAGCTTAATATATTTCTAATATTTTATATTTTTTTCGGATTAAGGGTTATTAAAGAATTCAACATTGATATTGATACCAATATTATTGTTGCGTTCATAAATATATTTATTTTTTTATTTTTATACATTTCCAATTATTTTTTCTTTAGAAAAAGAATTTTTTAACTCAAATTTCAATACAGAAACAAAATATAAACATTCATGCTTGATTAACTTTTTTAATGATATAAAACCTGAGTTTTACTAAGGGCCTGTAGCTCAGTTGGTTAGAGCAGTACACTCATAATGTATTGGTCCCAGGTTCGAGTCCTGGCGGGCCCACCAAAAAAGCCAGTAAATTTATTATTTTATATTAAATAGATAATTATATTTTATAATATTATTGAATGAAGTTTATTCAAATAATACTAAGTTATTTTGCGTGTTATTTCCGACCTCTTTTTTTATTAAAATTTTTTAAATTTTACAAAAATAATTTTATCGTAAAAAAAATTATATCTGTCTATGATCCAAATAACATTAGAAAAAAAATCACAAAAAAATTAAATAATAAATTTATTCGTTTCTTTAAAAAAAAATTGATTTTTGAATTAAATATTAATGATCACATTGGTTATAATTTTTTTATTAATGGAAAATGGAATGACTTACCAATTAAATTGGCAAACCAAATTAGTTTTACTGAAAATGATATTTTTATTGATATAGGAGCTAATACAGGATTAGTTAGCATACCTTTTGCTGATGAATTTAATTGCCATGTTATTGCTATTGAAGCTAGTAGGCAAAATGGAAAATTTTTGAAAAAGAATGTAAAAAATAATAATTTAAATATAAAACCTATAATTAAATTTTTATCCTCTGATAAACTAAGAGATGAAACAAAGCTATTTACATTTAATGGTAATAATGGGGCTAATTCATTCTATGAGAACTGGAACCCTTCACTGTCTAAAACAGACTTTGAATTAGTTAAAAATACAACTTTAGATTATGAATTAAGAGATTATGCTATAGATAAAATAAAAATAATTAAGCTTGATATAGAAGGGTATGAATTTGAAGTACTTAAAAATTTTAATTTAATCAATCAAATACAATCTATTATTATTTTTGAATATAATGTGAATTATTTGAAAAAAATTTATAAAAAAAATCATGATATTTTATTAAATTTTTTGAATAGTGATTTTGATCTTTATTCTATAGAAAATTTAGATAATAAAGACTTTCTTTTAAAAAATATTGAACCTAATGTAAGTTCTGAAGTTTTAGCTATCCCAAAAAAGTTTAAGAATAATTATAAAGATTTAATTTTGAGAAAATTCCTTTAACACATTAAACAACGCTATAATATTATTTTCATTAGAATTTAAAACAGAAGCGAATTCTTCTTTTTGGGTACGAGCTAAACTTAAGCCTTCAATAATTAAATCTCTAATTAGGGGATTATCTGGATCTTTAGTATAAATTCGCCAGTCTATATTTATCTCGGGTCTTTCATTTGTTGCTTTTAAAACACTTTTAACAATAGTGTAATTTTCGTTGAGTTTTTCTTTATCTTTTACATCAATCTCTGGATTTGTATATTCTGCTAATCTACTTGAAAAACTCTTTAAAAAATATTCTTCAAATAATTCAGAATATCTTTTTTTCTCCTCAATATTTAAACTTTTTCTTTTAGCACCTAACGTATAAAAGCCGATACCCCTGATATCTACAGTTTCTTTAGCAATGAGTTTTAGTCTCTCTATTTTTTGATCTTTAGGAATATTTTCAGCTAGTAGTTTTGATGCTCTATTTACTGTTGATTGCACAAAAACGTCTGGCTCAATAGATAAAGAATTTGTAGTTATAGAAAAAAAAATAATTATTGATATAAGCAGTCTTTTTTCAGTCATTTAAAAATGAGAATTATTGTGTTTCAATCTCTTCCCAATCACTATCGTTCTGTGTTTCAATTATAATCTTACTATTCATTATTTTTTGCTGCCTATCCTGAAGATATAGGCTTTTCACAGATGCGTAAAAATCAAGAGAATTTTTTTCTAAATTTTCAATTGAGTCAAAATTTTTTGCTCTAAAATCAACCCCACCAGTAATTTTTGAGGAGTAGTAATCAACATCACTAAAATACTGAGTATCATTTCTGACAGTAACATTATACCAAGCATCTCCACCGATAAAACTTGCTAATGATGCAACCGTATCTCTTGCAGTGCTAGGACCTAATACTGGTAAAACTAAATAACATCCTGGTCCTAAACCATAAGTTGCCAGACTTTGTCCATAATCTTCTTTGACATATTCTTCAAAACCTAAATACGTTGCAACATCAATTAATCCTAAAATGCCAACTGTTGTGTTTATTATAAATCTACCAGTGTTCACACCTGCCAATCCAAATTCTCCTTGAAGAATGTTATTTGGAATAGTAACTAAATTTGATAAATTATTTAGAGAGTTGCTCACTCCTGTTTTAATTGGAGATGGTATAACTCTATATACACTTGAAACTGGTTTAAAAATCACTTTGTCTAATCCTTGATTTAATGCAAACGACGCTTTATTAAATGTTTCAGAACAATCTTTAATTTCAGAAGGTTTGTTTTTATTTAAAATTAATTCACCATCAGATCCCGCATACACACTGGTGACTAACGTCAAAGTTGTAATCAAAAAAATGATTATTTTTCTAACCATGGTATAATCTATAATACAATGATTGATAAATTAAAATAAGAATTAATCATTAATATAGCTGAAATGTGGCCAAAAATTATACCAAATTATTCTCCAAACTTTAGCATTAAAAAAAGAACAAAAAAAAAGGTTCGATTTATAATTATTCATTACACCGGAATGAAAAATGAATTATCAGCTGTGAACAGATTATGTAGTGAAAAATCTAAAGTGAGTGCACATTATTTTATAAAAAGAGATGGAATTATTTTAAATTTGGTACCAGACCTTTACGAGGCTTGGCATGCTGGAAAATCGGGCTGGAAAAACATTACCTCTCTTAACCAGTTCTCTATTGGTATAGAAATACAAAATCCTGGTCATGGTAAAAACTACAAAAAATTTACCTCAAAACAAATCATTTCATTAAAAGGTTTGCTAAAGTCATTAATACTTAAATATAAAGTGAATTATAGAAATATACTAGGACACTCTGATATTGCTCCAGATCGAAAAAAAGATCCTGGCGAAAAGTTTCCATGGAAAGAATTAGCAAAATTTAAACTAGCACTCTGGTATAAGTTAGATAAAAAAAAACTTACTAAAAATAGATTAATTGGACTTAATTTAATTGAGCAAAATATCTTTTTAAAGAATTTAAATAAAATTGGATATCAAAAATTTAAGATTAAAAATTCACCAAATAAAAACAAATATTTAATAAAAGCTTTTCAACGTAGATTTAGACAAAGTCTAGTAAATGGGGTTTCAGATAAAGAATGTCTTATGATTAGTAAAAACCTCATTAAATCATAAATAATAACTGTTGAAATATTTTTTTTTAATTATATTGTGTATTAGCCAGATAAATGACTTATTGCTTTAATTTTTTAAAGAGGAAAGTCCGGGCTCCGCAAGGATACAGTGCCAGGTAATACCTGGCGGGGGAAACCCTAGGGATAGTGCCACAGAAAATAAACCGCCATAACATGGCAAGGGTGAAAAGGTGTGGTAAGAGCACACCGGTTCTATTGGTAACAAAGAACGCTGGAAAACCCCACTGGGAGCAAGACTAAGTAGAGGTGACATTGTTTAGAAACTAAAAGCCATCCTTGGCTAGTCATCAGGGTTAGTCGCTTGAGCTTGAAAGAGATTTCAAGCCTAGATAAATAATAGGTTTAAATGACAGAACCCGGCTTATAGTTTATCTGGCAAACTTTTCTTAATTTAAGCTATTAACAATCTATATAATAAATTATCCATATTTGTTTATTTAAACTCTAAATTGTATGTATTGACACTTATCTAAAAAACCCATAATATCCCATATATTCCCATTTTAGGGAATATAAGGAATTTATGGTTTATGTTTTTATCAACATACGAAAACAAATTAGACAAAAAAGGAAGGGTGTCGGTGCCGGCAAGCTTTAGATCTTATTTATCTAACCTAGGATATAATGGGGTGATTTGTTATCCATCATTTAATAATCAGTCAATAGAGGCATGGCCTCAAGATAGAGTTGAGAAAATTTCAAATTCAATAGACACCCTAAATCCATTTGAGGAAAAAAGAGATTTTTTTGCTACATCAATATTATCAGAAAGTACAAATTTACAATTTGATAGTGAAGGAAGAATCTCACTTACGCCAAAATTACTTAAACATGCCAAAATTAAAAATAGCATGGTGTTTGTTGGTCAAGGCAAGACTTTTCAGATATGGGAACCAACAATTTTTGAAAAATTTAAGGTTATTGCAAGAAAAAAAGCAAACTTAAATCGTGCAAGTCTTAAATGGGAGTATCAATTAAATAAGTAAAAAGGAGGGGTATAACAAAATGACAATTAACTTTAAAACTCCAGAGATCAGAGAGTTACAACCAAGACTTTTAGTAATGGGAGTGGGTGGCGCAGGTGGAAATGCAATAAACGAAATGATTGAAAACGGAATGCAAGGTGTAGAATTCATAGCTGTAAATACCGATGCCCAAGATCTTAAACATAGCAAAGCAAAATCAAAAATTCAAATTGGTTTAAATTTAACTAAAGGTTTAGGTGCAGGTGCAAAAATTGACATAGGTCAAGCTGCAGCCGATGAGTCTTTGAATGATATCGTTAATGTTTTACAAGGTGCAAATATGGTTTTTATAGCTGCTGGGATGGGTGGTGGAACAGGAACTGGTGCTGCACATGTAATTGCAAGAGCTGCCAAAGAATTAAATATTTTAACAGTTGGAGTTGTGACATTACCATTTTTGTATGAGGGTCCATCAAGAATGAGAAGAGCTCAAATTGGTCTTGAGGAATTAAGAAAACATGTGGATACTATTATTGTAATTCCTAACCAAAATTTATTCAAAATAGCAAATGAGCAAACTACGTTTGAGGAGTCATTCAATTTATCAAATAATGTTTTAATGCACGGGGTTCAAAGTGTAACAGATCTAATGGTAAGACCTGGGATCATTAATTTGGATTTTGCTGATGTTGAAACAGTTATGGCGTCTATGGGTAAAGCTATGATGGGAACAGGAGAAGCTGAAGGCGAGGATAGATCTATGAAAGCTACTGAGATGGCAATCAGTAATCCTTTAATTGATGACTATACTCTAAAAGGTGCAAAAGGATTACTAGTAAATATTACGGGTGGAAAAGATCTTAAGTTGTTTGAAGTCGATGAAGTAGTTAACAAAATAAGATCTGAAGTTGAGGCTGATGCAGAGGTGATTATTGGTGCAATAACTGACCCATCTCTTGAAGGTAAAATTAGAGTATCGATTGTTGCAACTGCTTTAGATGGACAACAGCCTGAGACAAAATCAGTAATTAATATGGTACATAGGATCCAAAATAGAAATCCTGGATACTCTGATTTTTCAAATTTAGGATCTAATACTTCTTTTAATTTTTCAACTAGTACGCCAATCTCAAGTGGTGCTAATGCATTAAAATTAGAGCATGAAATATCAAACGAAAATATTAGTGAAACTGTTACGAACGATAATATTAATCAGATAAATGATCAATATCATGAGGAATTATTAAAAAATCAACAAGTTGAGAGTTTAATTGAAAATACCAATGGGGATGAGGAAAGTTCTTTCACTCAAGAAGCTATTGGTGAGTCAATTAATGAAGACGAGATAAAAAATGATCTAAAAGAGTTTGGAGTAGATAATGATGCACCAGACTTATTTAGTTCTGAAAATGAGAACTCTTCAACAAAAAATCTGTTGTCCCAAGAAAATGAAGACCAAGAGGACGATTTAGAGATACCAGCATTTTTAAGAAGACAAAAAAATTAATGGTCTTCGTAAAAATAAATGGAAGCCACCATAGTACAGGATAAAACGAAACATTATCCAGTACTGCTAAAAGAAATTATTAGCATTATTACCCCTCAATATGGTGGCACATTTATCGACTGTACTTTCGGTCAAGGCGGTTACACTAGAGAAATTCTTAAGAATAAAGACAATAAAGTAATAGGGTTTGATAGAGATTCTGAAAGTTTAAAAATTGCAAAAGAAATTGAAAAAGAATTTCCAGACCGATTTATCTTTAAGAATTTAAATTTTAGTAAATTAGAAAATTTAAAACTTAGAAATGAAAATATCAGAGGTGTATTATTTGATTTAGGTTATTCATTGACACAAATTAAAGATCCAAAAAAAGGATTATCCTTTAATTATAGTGGATCATTAGATATGAGGATGGGTTTAAATGAATTTTCAGCTAAAGAAGTAATAAATAAATTAGATGGAAAAAGCCTTATTAAAATTTTCAAATCTTTTGGTGATGAAAGAGACGCAAAACTAATCGTTAAGAATATTCTTACAGAAAGATTATTAAAAGAAATAGATACACCCCATTTAGTAAAAATTATTGAAAAATCAAAAAAACGAAATAATAAAAAAATTCATTCTGCAACTAAAGTTTTTCAAGCATTAAGAATTTTTGTTAACAAAGAAATAAGTGAGTTAATTTATGGGATGATCAATGCAGCTAAAGTCTTAAAAAAAGATGGTTTTTTGGCTATTGTAACTTTTCATTCTTTAGAAGATAAAATTGTTAAATATTTCTTTAGAAGTCTCTCAGAACATAAAAGTGTATCTAGATACCAACCTGAGGAAGTAAAAGAAGAAATCTTATTTAAATTACATCAAAAAAAGCCAATAGTGCCATCAAGTCTAGAAATAAAAGAAAATCCTCCCTCTAGGTCTGCAAAATTAAGGTGCTTAATAAAAAAAGAAAATTTTTATGATTTTCAAACCGATATTTTAGACAAATTTAAAGATTTGATAGAAATTGAAAATCTTGGACTTAACTTA
>CACHKE010000012.1 GCA_902580335.1 uncultured Pelagibacteraceae bacterium | reverse complement strand
AGTACTCTTTTTACCTCCCAGTCATATGTGTCTACTCTAATACTTGATCCAACAGCATCCATTACATCAATAGTCTCTGTTTTTTTTAATTCCCAGGGTCTTGCTTCAAATACATAAGGTTTAGACGTAAGGGCTCCTACAGGGCAAAGATCTATTACATTACCTGATAATTCTGATTGTATTGATTTTTCTAAGTATGTTGTGATTTGCATATCTTCACCTCTACCTATTGCACCTAGTTCAGGCACACCAGCAATTTCTGTTGCAAATCTAATGCATCTAGTGCAATGAATACATCTGGTCATTTGGGTCTTGATAAGTGGACCCATGTTTTTATCAGGAACTGCTCTTTTATTCTCCTTAAATCTAGATTTATCAATTCCATAAAACATTGACTGATCTTGAAGGTCACATTCACCACCTTGGTCACAAACAGGACAATCCAAAGGATGATTTGCTAATAAAAATTCCATTACGCCCTTTCTAGATTTTTCTATTTTGGGTGTATTTGTTTTTATAACCATGCCCTCAGCAGCAGGCATTGCACAAGAGGCTATAGGTTTTGGAGATTTTTCCATCTCAACGAGACACATTCTACAATTTCCAGCAATTGATAATTTTTCATGATAGCAAAATCTTGGAATTTCGACTCCAGCTTTTTCACAAGCTTGTAGAACAGTCAAACCCTCCTCGACTTCAACTTCTACATCGTTTACTTTTAATTTAAGCATTCTTATCTAACAAGTGTTGATCTACCAAGTAAGGAATATTTTGGGTTTCTTTTACGATTGGATCAAAATTATTTCTTTTTTTAATTTCATCTTTAAAATGTCTTAACAAACCTTGAACAGGCCAAGATGATCCCTCACCAAATGCACATATTGTGTGACCTTCAATTTGTTTAGTTACATCACCTAGCATTTCAATTTCATCTTTTGAAGCCTCTCCTTTTGCCATTCTTTCAAGCATTCTCCACATCCAACCTGAACCCTCTCTACAAGGTGTGCATTGACCACAGCTTTCATGCTTATAGAATCTAGCAATTCTTGCCATACATTTAATTATGTCTTGATCTTTATTTATAACGACTACTCCTGCTGTACCTAGCCCACTTTTTTCAGCAACTAAAGAGTCAAAATCCATTGTCAGTGTTTCACACTTTTCTTTAGGAATAAGTGGCATTGAGGATCCTCCAGGTATTACAGCTTGTAGATTGTCCCAACCGCCTATCACACCTCCTGCATGAACTTCTATTAATTCTTTCAAAGGTATGTTCATTTCCTCCTCAACATTACATGGATTATTAACATTTCCAGAAATACAAAATATTTTTGTCCCAGTATTTTTTTCTCTACCTAAAGAAGCAAACCATTTACCACCTCTTCTTAGAATTGTTGGAACTACTGCTATGGTTTCAACATTGTTAATTATTGTTGGACATCCATATAAACCAATTAATGCAGGAAAAGGTGGTTTTAATCTTGGCTGACCTTTATTACCTTCTATACTCTCAAGTAATGCTGTCTCTTCTCCACAGATATAAGCTCCTGCACCGTAATGTATATAAATATCTAAATCCCATCCAGTTCCAGCCGCATTTTTTCCAATTAATTTTTTTTCATAAGCTTCGTCAATTGCAGCTTGAAGCTTTTGTCCATCAACAAAATACTCACCTCTTATATAAATATAACAAACATTTGCTTGAATTGAGTATGAAGCTATTAAACAACCCTCAATGAGTTTATGTGGTTCAAACCTTAAGATATCTCTATCTTTACAAGTACCTGGCTCTGACTCATCACCATTAATAACAAGGTAGTGAGGTCTAGATCCAACTTCTTTTGGTGCAAATGACCACTTAAGACCTGTAGGAAAACCTGCTCCCCCTCTTCCTCTTAATTGAGAGTCTTTGATTTCATTTATGATCCAGTCTCTACCTTTTTCAGTAATTTCTTTTGTATTTACCCAATCACCTCTTTTTTGAGCTGATGTTAAATCTGAACCCAAATCGTTATACAAATTTTGAAAAATTCTATCTTGATCCTTAAGCATTTTTTAATTCCATTAATGTTTTTCTTCCATTTTCTGGTTCATTGTTTATGCGTCCTCTATATGAACCAGGTTTAGGTTTTTCATCTTTTAAAATTTTATCTAAAATTTCTAAAGTTTTTTCTTTGTCTAAATCTTCGTAATAATCATCATTAATTTGCATCATTGGAGCAGTGACACATGCACCTAAACACTCTACTTCCATCCATGAACAATTTTTATCTGGTAATAATTCAGATTCATTTTCAGATATTTTTTCTTTGCAGGCCTCAACTAATTTACCAGCTCCCCTTATCATACAAGGTGTTGTAGTACAAACTTGAATGAAATATTTTCCAACTGGTGATAAGTTAAACATACTATAAAAAGTCGCTACTTCATAAACTTTTATGTAAGGCATATCTAAAAGTTTGGCTATATATTTCATTGCAACTAAAGGTATCCAATTATTATTTTGTTTTTGAGCTATATATAACAATGCCATGACTGCACTTTTTTGTTTTCCCTTAGGGTATTTTGAAATAATCTTATTTGCTGCCTCTAAAGAATATGAATTAAATTCAAAGTTCACTGGTTGATCTTTGGCTGGTCTCTTTAAACTCATCTATCGACCTCACCAAAAACTATATCTAAAGAACCGAGTACTGCTGGAACATCAGCCAACATATGACCTTTAATTAAATAATCCATTGATTGCAAATGTGAAAATCCAGGCGCTCTTATTTTACATTTATAAGGTTTGCTTGATCCATCTGATATTAAATAAACTCCAAATTCCCCTTTAGGTGCTTCAACTGCAGTATAAATTTCATCTTCAGGTACTCGATATCCTTCTGTGAATAATTTAAAGTGATGTATCAAAGCTTCCATAGATTGTTTGATATCTTTTTTTGATGGAGGCGTTATTTTTCCATCAAAAGTTTTGATTGGACCTTTTTCCATTTTTGATAAACATTGTTTGATTATTTTGACGCTTTCTTTCATTTCTTCAATCCTGCATAAATATCTATCGTAACAATCTCCATTTTTTCCCACAGGAATTTTAAATTCTAGTTGATCATAACAATCGTATGGTTGCGATTTCCTTAGATCCCATGGAACACCAGAGCCTCTGATCATAACACCGCTAAAAGAAAAATCGAGGGCTTCCTCTTTTGTAACAACACCAATATCGACATTTCTTTGTTTGAATATTCTATTGTCAGTCAATAAGTTTTCTAAATCATTTATTATTTTTGGAAAATTTTCGCAGAATTTTGCAATATCTGTCTCTAAACCTGCTGGTAAATCTTGATGCACACCACCTGCCCTAAAATAATTTGCATGTAATCTTGATCCAGAGGCTCTTTCATAAAAAGTCATTAAAGTCTCTCTTTCTTCAAAACCCCATAACGAGGGTGTTAAAGCTCCAACATCTAATGCTTGAGTTGTAACATTTAAAATATGACTTAAAATTCTACCAATTTCACAAAACATCACTCTTATAAATTGAGCTCTAATTGGAACATCAATGTCTAAAATTTTTTCAACAGCCAATGCGAAAGCATGTTCCTGATTCATCGGAGCAACATAATCTAGTCGATCAAAATATGGAACTGCTTGCATGTAAGTTTTATTTTCTATTAATTTTTCAGTGCCACGGTGTAGTAAGCCAATATGTGGATCTGCTTTTTCGACAACCTCACCATCTAATTCTAATATAAGTCTAAGAACTCCGTGAGCTGCTGGATGTTGAGGTCCAAAATTTAAATTAAGGTTTTTAATTTTTTTTGTCATTACTGCCTGTTAATTCTTTGATGTATTTTGTACCCTCCCACGGACTTTCATAATCAAAGTTTCTATAATTTTGCTCTAGTTTTACTGGTTCATTAATTACTTTTTTTTGATCTTCGCTGTATCTAACTTCAGTATGACCAGTTAAAGGAAAATCTTTTCTTAATGGATGACCCTCAAAACCATAATCAGTTAAAATTCTTCTTAAGTCAGGATGATCTTTAAAATTAACTCCATACATATCAAAAACTTCTCTTTCCATCCAATTGGCCGATGGAAAAATTGGCGTTAATGATGTGATAACTTCATTTTCACTTATATTGTAGCTTAAGATCATTCTTTGATTAAATTCATGACTAAGAAATAAATATACGATTTTAAATCTTTTCGTTCTTTCAGGATAATCAACAACAGTAATATCTATAAGTTGTCTAAATTTTGTATCTTTATTTGTTTTAATAAATAAGACTACATCAATTAAATCTTCACTATCTATTTCAAGATAAATTTGATTATGTTTAATCTTAGAAGTATTTATTTTGGTGCCAAGCTCTGAATTAATTTTTTTTTCTAAATCGATTAAGTTATTCATATTATCTACTAATAGATCCTTTATTTCTTATTTTTTTTTGTAATTGCATAATTCCATATAATAAAGCTTCTGCAGATGGAGGACATCCAGGAACATAAATATCAACTGGTACAATACGATCACAACCTCTCACAACTGAATAAGAGTAGTGATAGTATCCTCCACCATTGGCACAACTTCCCATTGATATAACATATCTTGGTTCAGGCATTTGATCGTAAACTTTTCTGAGAGCTGGTGCCATTTTGTTAGTTAAGGTTCCAGCAACAATCATTACATCAGATTGTCTTGGTGACCCACGAGGTGCAGCACCAAATCTTTCTAAATCATATCTGGGCATTGCAGTTTGCATCATTTCAACTGCACAACAAGCAAGGCCAAAGGTCATCCAGTGTAATGATCCCGACCTTGACCAGTTTATTAAATTGTCTAATGATGTAGTAATAAAACCATTCTTACTAAAATCTTCAGCAAGTTGTTTAAACTCTTCCGGAACTTGATCTATCTTATTATTCATTTAAAAAAAATTTTATTCCCAGTCTAAAGCGCCTTTTTTCCATTCATAAATAAATCCAATAGTAAGTATGAATAAAAAAATCATCATTGAGGTAAAACCTAAAATTCCAATATTTCCTAAAGAAATTGCCCACGGAAATAAAAATGCTATTTCAAGGTCAAAAATTATAAAAAGTATAGCAACCAAATAAAAACGAACATCAAATTCCATTCTAGAGTCCTGAAATGGTTCAAATCCACATTCATAAGCTGATAATTTTTCTGGATCTGGATTTTTTGGAGACAGAATAAAATTAATTACTATAAATGCACAGCTCAATCCTAATGCTATAATTAGGAACAATATTATAGGTAAATAATCCTTTAAAAATTCCGCAGTCATGTGGAATATATATCATTTTTTATAGCTAGATGAAGTGGTGTTAGGTCACATTATTCAAAATATACAGCGTATTTGATAGTGATTATCAGTAGTAAACTTGCAAAGTGGCGGGAGTGAAGGGACTCGAACCCTCGACCTATCGCGTGACAGGCGATCGCTCTAACCAACTGAGCTACACCCCCACTATTGATTCTTTTGGTGGGCAGTAAAGGACTCGAACCTTTGACCCCCTCGGTGTAAACGAGATGCTCTACCAACTGAGCTAACCGCCCTAAACCAAAACAAAGTGATTTATATCTTTTGGAAAAATAACGTCAAGTTCTATTACTATTGAAAAATTGGCTTAAAAATTATTTTATTAATAAATCTTTTGAAAGTTAACAAAGATAGTCAAGTGCTTTAAGTATTCCACCTTTTTTATAGGGAATTTTGGATTTCATTAATCCCATTTCAACACCAGCTAAAGTTCCAGCTAACATCAATTCGTTAAAATCTCCTAAATGTCCGATTCTAAAAATTTTACCTGCAACTTTTGCTAAACCCGTACCTAAAGACATGTTGTAATGATCTAAAATTATTTTTCTTAATGAGTCCGCATCATGTCCATCTGGAACCATTACTGCTGTTAGTGAATCTGAATATTCTTCTGGATTTTTACAAAGTATTTCTAAACCCCAAGCTTTTACGGCAACTCTAGTCGCTTCTGCAAATCTTTTATGTCTAGTAAATACATTTTCTAAACCTTCTTCAGTCAACATATTAATTGCTTCATCTAATCCATACAATAAATTTGTTGCTGGTGTATATGGAAAATAACCTTTTTTATTATTTTCTAGCATTGGTTTCCAATCCCAATATGATTTTGGTAAATCAGAAACTTCATAAGCTTCTAACGCTTTTGAACTTATTGCATTAAATGAAAGTCCTGGAGGTAATAATAATCCTTTTTGAGATCCACCAACTGTAACATCAACTTTCCACTCTTCGTGTCTATAATCTATAGATCCAAGTGAGGAAATTGTGTCAACAAATAGTAATGCAGGATGTTCTGCATTGTCCATCGCTTTTCTAATTTTTCCAATTCTACTTGTAACACCTGTAGATGTTTCGTTATGAACTGCACAGACTGCTTTAATTTTTTTCTCTTTATCTTCCTTCAATTTTTGCTCAACAATATTTGGATCAACACCTGTTCTCCAGTCACCTTTAACAAAGTCAATCTCTAATTTAAATTTTTCAGCAATATCATACCAAAGTGTAGAAAAGTGACCTGTTTCAAACATTAAAATTTTATCACCTGCACTTAAAGTATTTACAATTGCAGCTTCCCAAGCGCCTGTGCCTGAAGCAGGAAATATTATTACAGGTTCTGAAGTTTTAAAAATTAACTTTATCCTATCTAAAACTCTTAAACCAAGTTCTGCAAAATCTGGACCTCTATGATCTATTGTTGGATAATCCATTGCTCTTAAAACTCTATCAGGAACGTTAGTTGGACCTGGTATTTGTAAAAAATGTCGACCTGGTCTTATATTGTTTGAAATTGCCATTCTGCTGTATATGCTAAAGAAATTATATAATCAAACTTATAATATATGACAAATAGTAGTAATTCAATCGAGACTTTAGAAGTTTATGTTTTAAATAACCCTGATGAAATTAATCCTCACTGGGTAAGCCATTTCATAGTTCCAACA
Source organism: uncultured Pelagibacteraceae bacterium (assembly GCA_902580335.1). Taxonomy (GTDB): domain Bacteria; phylum Pseudomonadota; class Alphaproteobacteria; order Pelagibacterales; family Pelagibacteraceae; genus Pelagibacter. Next base: position 22,247 of record CACHKE010000012.1, on the reverse strand, counting down.
GCAAATGAGTTATTGATTAAGATTAAAACTAAAGACGGTAATTCTGGTTTTGGTATGGCGACAAGTTATACGGATATTAAACCAATTATCAAACCTTTCTCTAATGGTTTGCATGATTTAATAGTTGGGGAAGATCCTTTTTGTCCAGAGAAATTGTATGAAAAAATTTTTAAATTAACAGATACACGCCAAAGCAATGAAAAAGGTTGGAGTAGAGAAGCTTTGATTAGAATTTCTGCTGCTTTAGATATTGCATGCTGGGATTTGATAGGTAAAGCCTCAAAAATTCCACTATATAAGTTGTTTGGAGGTTACAGAAATAAAATTCCTGTATATGTAACATGTGCTTACTATAGAGATGGTAAAAATGAAAAAGAACTTAGAGAAGAATTGCAAAAATTAATTAAGATTGGCCATCAAAGCTTTAAAGTTAAAGTAGGTGGATTAAGTATAAAAGAAGATGCCAAGAGACTAGAAATAATTCGACAAGAAATTGGTGACAATAAAGATCTAATGATTGATGTTAATAGAGCATGGGACCTAAAAACGGCTATTGAGGGAGTGAAAGAATTTGAGAGATTTAATCCAACTTGGATAGAAGAGCCTGTGAGATGGGAAGATGATAGAAGAAATTTAAAACTTTTATCACAACAAACAAAAATTCCTTTATCAGGTGGAGAAAGTGAAATTACGATTTATGGATGTAGATCCATGGTAGAAGAAAATGCAATTCAAGTTTTACAATTTGATTGCACAATGTTTGGTGGTTTCACAAATGGTAAAAAACTATCTGCTTTATGTGAATTAAATCATTTGGATATAGCACCACATCATGATTGTTATATTCATGCCCCTTTAGTTGCTTCGTCACCATCAGGAAGAATAGTCGAGTCATTTGATGATGAAAGAGATCCTCTACAAGCTGAATTATTTGAAAATTCCCATAAAATGAGTAATGGTTGGATACATCTAAATGAAAATCCAGGTTTAGGATTAGAAATTTCAGAAACCGCGTTAAAAAAGTTCGGTAAACTAGTTTACAAAAATAAATAAACCTTTAATTAACTTTTATGCGGTTTAGTTCAGATCAAATTCAAAAAATAGGAAAAGAAATAAGTAGTAAGGTTGATGGGAAAACTTTATTTGATGAGTTTTCTCGGGGTCGATACAGCACTGATGCATCAGTTTATCAAATTAAGCCCCTAGGTGTAGTTCTTCCAAAGGATACAAATGATGTTTTAAACTTAATGGAGTACTCTCAAAAGAATTCTATTCCTCTGCTAGCTAGAGGTGGCGGAAGTTCTCAATGTGGTCAAACTGTAGGTGAAAGTGTAGTTCTTGATTACTCAAAACATCAAAATAAAATATTAGAACTTAACGTAAAAGAAAAATATGTATGGGTTCAGCCTGGTGTTGTATTAGATCATCTAAATTCATTTTTAAGGCCATATGGTTTATGGTTTCCTGTAGATGTGTCTACAAGTAGTAGAGCAACTATTGGAGGGATGTCAGCAAATAATTCATGTGGATCAAGATCTTTATATTACGGAAATATGGTTCACAACGTGTTAGCTATTGAAGCAATTTTAGATGATGGTTCGTTACATACTTTCGATCAAATTAATAAAAACTATCTAACAACGACTAATAACCAAGATCGTTTTTATAAAATAATTGATAAATTTTTAAATTTAAGACAAAAAGTTAGCAAGGATATTGATGAAAATTGGCCAACCACTCAAAGAAGAGTTGGTGGTTATAATATCGATTTGATTGATCCAAATGGATTTAATTCATCAAATTTATTAGTTGGTTCTGAAGGAACATTGTCACTTTTTAATAAGATAAAATTAAAATTATCTGAAATTCCTAAAAATAAGATTTTAGGTGTTTGTTACTTTGATAACTTTCATCAAGCCATGGAATTAACAAAAGAAATTGTAAAATTAAAACCAACTTGCGTTGAATTAATGGATCAGAATTTATTAAACCTAGCAAAAGAGATACCAATATATGCAGGTGGTATAAAGAAATATATAAAAGGTAATCCAGAAGCTGTTTTAATGGTTGAATTTATAGATACAGACCAAAGTGTTTATGAAAAAAAAATAAAAGACCTTGAATATTTAGTTCTTAATCAAAATAAGAAAAATCAATTTTCTTTTTTTACAAACTTATCAGAACAAAAAGAAGTTTTTGAAATTAGAAAAGCTGGATTAAATATATTAATGTCGATGAAGGGAGATAAAAAGCCAGTTGCATTTATAGAGGATTGTGCAGTTTCTTTAGATCACTTGGCAGAGTACACAGCAAGATTAAATGAAATATTTAAAAAATATAATACAAGTGGAATGTTTTATGCTCATGCTTCGGTTGGAACCCTTCACGTAAGACCAGTTTTGAATATGAAATCTGACCAAGATATTAAAAACATGAGATCTATATCTGAGGAAGCTTTTGAAATGGTTAAGAATTATAAAGGTTCTCATTCTGGTGAACACGGAGATGGAATAGTCAGATCAGAATTCCACGAAATGATGTTTGGAAAAAATATCACAAATGTATTCGAAGAAATTAAAGATACATTCGATAATAAAAATTTATTAAATCCAGGTAAAATTGTAAGACCTTTTAAATCAAATGATAGATCGTTGATGCGATATAAATCAGATTATCAAACAGTGAATATAAGTACTCATTATGATTGGTCTAATTGGGGTCAATTTTCAGATGCAATTGAAATGTGTAATAACAACGGCGCATGCAGAAAATTAGATTCAGGAGTGATGTGTCCTTCATATAGGGTATCAAAAGAAGAGAAAGATTTAGTTAGAGGAAGAGCAAATACATTAAGACTCGCACTTTCTAATCAATTACCAGAAGGGTCTTTTGCATCTAAAGAAATGTATGAAACAATGGAACTTTGTGTGAGCTGTAAAGCTTGTCAAAGAGAATGTCCAATGTCTGTAGATATGGCTAAGATGAAAAGTGAATTTCTCTCTCATTATTACAAAAAATTTAGTATGAGAATTAAAGATAAAATTATCTCTGATATGCCTAAGCTAATTTGGTTATATAAAATCATGAATCCAATAATTAATAAGATTAAAAATTTTCCAGTTATTTCAAACATTATTCAAAAATTTGGTTTTGCGACTGAAAGAAACCTGCCTGAAGTTCAAAATCAAAAGGCTTTAAAAGACATATATAACAATCAAGAAATTTCAGAGAATAAAGTAATTTTATTTGCAGATACATTTAATATCAATTTTGAGAATGAAAATTTGGTCTATACAATTAAAGTATTAAATAAATTTGGTTATCAAGCAGTAATCCCAAGTTTTGGTAGTGATAAACTTAATAGACCACTCTGTTGTGGAAGAACTTATATATCATATGGTCAACTAGAAAAGGCTTCTGAGGAATTGAATAGATTTAATGACTATATTATAAAAAATAACTACTTTGAATTACCAATAGTAGGTATTGAACCTTCTTGTTTGCTTACTTTTAATGACGAATATCAATCCCTTAAAGGCATTAAAAATAGAGATAAAATAAAAAACAGATTTTATTTATTAGAGGAATTTATTTTAGAACAAATTAAAAAAGATAAGAATGTTAAATCGAATAGTTTTAGTCAAAATGTTTTAATTCATGGACATTGTCATCAAAAGTCTCAAGATAGAATGAAAGGACTTAAAGATCTTTTATCTGAGCTAAATATAAATAATAAGATGATAGATTCTAGTTGTTGTGGGATGGCAGGTTCTTTTGGCTATGATAGTAAAACTTATGAAACTTCAAAAAAAATGGCCCATCTATCTTTAATACCTGCAATTAATAGTAGTGACGAAAATGATTTTATAGTTGCAAATGGTACAAGCTGTAGACACCAAATATCTGATTTATCAGAAAAAAAAGGGAGGCACGTCTCTGAATTACTATTTAAGATTTTCGAAACTGTAAATTAAAGAATTATTTTTTTGTTATAAAAATCATCTATCTCTTCATCTTTATAACCAAAATTTTGCATTATTTCTCTTGTATGCTCACCTAAATCTGGTGCACCTTTGGATTTTTCAGTTTTGCTTTTTGAAAATTTGATTGGCATTCCAACAGCTATGCTTGGACCAGCTTTTTTATTATTTACCTCAATAATCATCTCTCTTTCAATAGTTTGAGGGTCTTTAAACATGTCGGTTATCGAATTTATAGGACCACATGGTAAACCATTTTCATCAAATATTTTTAACCATTCTTGAGAAGGTTTTTTGATAAATTCATTATTAAGTATTTCTACAAGTTCATTTAAATTTTCTTTTCTACTTGAATTAGTTGAAAATTTTTCATCCTCATTAAGATCTTGACGATTGATTGCCTTTAATAACATAAGCCATGTATTCTGATTTGATGCACCAATAGTAATCCATTTATCTTTTGTTTTAAAAGCTTGATAAGGTGCAGTTAAAGGATGAGCTGATCCAAGAGGGCCAGGAGATACACCGGTTGCACCAGCGATTGCAGATTGCCAGTAGGTATGAACTATTCCCGCCTCATACAAAGATGTATCAACTTTTTGACCTTCACCAGTTTTATCTCTATGAATTAAAGCAGCTAAAATACCGCTTGCAGCAAGTAATCCTGCAGTGATGTCTGTAAGTGGTGCTCCTACTTTCATTGGTGGTTTATTTTTATCTTCACCAGTTATGCTCATTAAACCACTCATGCCTTGTGCTACTAAATCAAATCCTCCTTTATTTGAATAGGGACCTGTTCTACCATATCCTGAAATTTCACATAAAATAATTTTAGGATTAATTTTTGACATCGTATCATAACCAATACCCAGTTTTTCTAACGTTCCTTTTCTAAAATTTTCTAAAACTACATCAGAATTTTTTATCATTGTCTTAAAAATTTCAATTCCCTTTTTGTCTTTCAAATTTAAAGCAATACCTTTTTTATTTCTATTCATCATTAAGTAAGCTGCTGATATTCCATTGACGTCAGGGGGAAGGAAATTTCTAGTATCATCACCTCCTGGAGTTTTTTCTATTTTAATAACTTCAGCCCCTAGATCTGCCAATAGTAAACCACACGTAGGACCAGCCATTATTTGAGCCATTTCTAACACTCGAATACCTTTTAATGATGCCATTTATTATTATTTATTTTTAAATTTTGGCTTAGTTTTATTTAGGAAAGATTGATATCCAATTTTAAAATCCTCGGTATCATAACATTTGTAACCAAGATTATTTATTTTTTCTGTTACTTTACCATTCTTTAAAATATTTCTTGCAAACTCTTTGTGCCATCTAGCAACTTTAGGAGCACCTTCACATATAAGTTCAGCTGATTTATATGCTTCTTTCTTTACGTCTTCATCGTTAACTACTCTGTTAACCAATCTTTTTTCTAAAGCCTCCTGAGAGTCAAATACTCTTCCCTCAAACAAAATTTCCATTGCAGTTGAATAGGTAGTTGCTTTTAAAAGAACCTCTAGTTCTTTTGCAGCCATTGTTAAACCAAGTCTTTTTATTGGTATACCGAACCTCGAACTTTTCCCGCAGATTCTAATGTCACAACAAGCAGCTATTTCCAAACCACCACCCACACAAATTCCTTCAATCATAGCTATTGTAGGTACTGGACAATTAAATATTGCTCCTAAGGTTCCATGTAAAAACTTTCCATAAGATTTTGCTAATTTTGATGATGATCTTTCTTTTTTAAATTCCCCAATATCATTTCCAGGTGAAAAAGATTTTCCCCCTTCACCTCTTATGATGACGCATCTAAGGTTTTTTTCTTTTGAAATTTTTTTAAAAATTTTACCAAGTTCTTTCCACATTGGTTTAGTCATTGCATTTAATTTTTCAGGTCTATTAATAACCACTTCAGATAAATGACTATTTATTTTATTTAGCTTAACTAAACTGCTCATCTAACTCCTATAAAAATACTCTACTAATGTCATTGGTATTGCTGGTACATACGTTACTAAAAGTAATAAAACTAACAATACACATATAAATGATATATTTGATCTTGTTACATCCCAAATATCTGCTTTTGCAACTGAACAGGCGGTTACTAATACACTTGCTACAGGAGGTGTTTGCTGTCCAATAGCCAGGTTTAAAGTCACAATTATTCCAAAATGAACAGGATCAATACCAACTGCATTAACCAATGGCATAACTATTGGAACGGTTAAAATTATTGCTGCAACTGAGTGTAAAAAGAAACCTATAATTAATAAAAATATATTTAAAATTCCTAAAACTGCGTATTTATTATTAGTAAAGTCAATAATTGACTCAGCAACTTTTTGGGGAATTTGTTCAATGGTTAAAAACTCTCCTAATAAAACAGATGCTGCAACTAATAACATTACAGATGCAGTCTGTATTGCTCCCTCACAAGCTGACTCATATAGTCTTTTAAAGTCTATCTCTTTATAAATAAAACCAATCACCAAAGATGCTACAACTGCTAAACCAGCTCCCTCTGTAGCTGTTACAACGCCTCCAAAAATCCCTCCTAAAATAATTATTGGTAATAAAAAGGCCAGAGCTGCATCTTTGGCTGTCCTTTTAACATTTGGTATATTGAATGTCTCCTCAACAGGAAAATTTTTCTTTCTTGCTGTAACATAAGCTGCCAACATAAGAAAAAATCCACCAATTACTCCAGGAATAATTCCAGCAACAAATAATTGAACAACAGAACTTTGAGACATAACTGCATAAACAATCATTGGTATTGATGGTGGAATAATGATTGCTAAAGATGCTGAAGATGAAGTCACTGCAGCAGCAAATGCGCCTGGGTATCCTTTTTTTTTCATTGCAGGAATTAAAATAGAACCTAGTGCGGCGACATCAGCAACTGCCGATCCAGAAATTTCAGCAAAAAACATTGAGGTTGCAATATTAATCATACTCAACCCACCTTTAATAAATCCAACTAGAGCAGAGGCAAAAGCTATTAATCTTCTTGAAATACCAGCACTATTCATAATTGAACCAGCTAAAATAAATAGTGGAATTGCAATCAATGGAAACTTCATTGATCCATCAAACATTACGATCGCAGTATCAATTAGAAAACTTGTGCCAGTTTTCATAACCATTGCAATAATAGTTGTTACTGCAAGGCCAATCGCAATAGGCACATTTATAGACAACAAAAGTAACAAGACCATAAACATTGTTAGAATTACCATTAAATATCTCCTGTTTGCTCGTCGCCCGTACTTTGTAAAACTAAATTTTTATAATCTTCTGGAATTCTTAAAGTCTCAGATAGAATAAAAAGACATGATGCAATTGGAATTACTGATTGAACAAATGGTTGAGGAACCCATTCTAATGTCACCAGCGTTTCACCTGTTATTAAGGTTAAAACTAAATAACCGTAATATGCTAATAATATTAAAAAACCATAAACAACTAGCTTAGAAACAACAAAAAAAATTTTTCTTAATGGCAGTGGAAAAGCTTTAAAAATACTTGGTACACTTATGTGAGAACCTTTTAATGCGGCATAGGCGGAACCATAATATGTTATCCATGCAAGTTGGACAGCAGCAACTTCATCGTACCAAACCAAAGCACTGCCGGCAAAACGAAAGGTAACTCCAAGTAAAACCGTTACTGCTAATGCTACCATCATTATAAACAGTATAAGTTTTAGAATTTTTTCGTACGAATTTATAAAATTTTGTAATTTCATATAATATTCAGGCCCTCTGAATGAGGGCCTGATAAGATCTATTCAACTATATTACTTTGCTAAAGATGATACTTTTTTTACTAAAGCACCACCAGTAGGAACTTCTGATCCAAATTGATCATAAATTCCTTTACTAGCTGCAATAAAAGCACCCTTGTCCGCTTCGTTTACTTGAACACCAGCATCTTTAATTACTTTTAATAAAGATTTTTCAAGTTTAGCAGCTTCTTTGTACACAAATTTTTGTGTATCTTGAGCAGCTTTCTCTAAAATATCTTGAACATCTGCAGGTAGTTTGCTCCAGTGATCCTTATGAACTGTTACATAAGCAGGAGTATAAACGTGACCTGTGATTGATAAATATTTTTGAACTTCTTGAAATTTAGCACTAGCTATTTGAGCATATGGGTTTTCTTGTCCATCCATTGTACCTGTTTTTAAAGCTGTGAATACTTCAGAAAAAGACATTGGAGTTGGGTTTGCACCATATGATTGGAACATTTTAACTCTCCATTTTGATTTAGGAGTTCTTAATTTAATTCCTTTTAAATCACCTGGAGTATTAATTGGTCTAGTATTATTTGTTATATGTCTAAAACCATTTTCCCATACAGCAATAACTTTGTAACCTGTTTTATCTTCAAGGTTTTTAAACATACCTGGTAAAACATTTTTTTCTACTTTAGCCATGTGCTTTCTGTCTTTAATAATAAAAGGCATATCAAAAACACCAAACTCATCATGAATAGAAGCCATTACTGATGAAGGTAACCACATATTAACTGTACCTAATTTTAGTTTCTGCATTCCTTGTTTGTCTTTTCCAAGTTGTGAAGAACCAAATACAGTTACTTTGCCTTTATTACCTAATCTCTTATTAGCAAGTTTAGCAAAATGATCAACTGAAGCTGAAAATAGAGAACCTGGTTTACCCACGTGTCCAAATTTTACTTCAACTGAGTTTGCTGCAAAACTTAAAAATAAAGATGAGAACAATACAACGATTATTTTACTTAATTTATTCATATTTATTTCCCTTAGTTATTATTTATTTAAAATAGGTTACCTAAAATATTTATATAGATCTAGTGAATAAATCAGCTTAGATTAAAAAAATTATTTAAGAAAATATCTGGAAAAATTTAAGATTATTGTATGCTCGCTTGAGATTTATCGTCTTTTTTAGACATATCAACCTCAACCCACTCTGTCTTCTTAAGCTCTTTAGTTAAGGCAATTTTTAAAACCTCGTCAGCAAACTCAACTGGAGTAATTTTTATCTCATCAATAATCTTTTTTGGCATGTCTACAAGGTCTTTTTCATTTTCTTTTGGAATTAAAACCTCTTTTATGCCTGCTCTATGGGCTGCTAATAGCTTTTCTTTCAGCCCACCAATAGGCAATACTTGGCCAGTCAATGTTACTTCACCTGTCATAGCCACATCTCTTTTTACTGGAATGTTTGTAATTGATGAAACTATTGATGTAACCATTCCTATTCCAGCAGATGGGCCATCTTTTGGTGTTGCTCCCTCAGGAACATGAATGTGAAAATCTTTTTTCTCAAATAATGGAGGAATAATTCCATATTCTAAGCATTTTGATCTTACAAATGATTTTGCAGCTTTAACCGACTCTTGCATGACGTCACCAAGCTTTCCAGTAATTTGCATACGGCCTTTACCTGGCATTGTTACTGTCTCTATTTTCAAAATCTCTCCACCATACTCAGTCCAAGCTAATCCTGTTACTATACCCACCCTATTTTCAGACTCTAACTCACCTGATTTAAATTTAGGTACCCCTAAAAAATCTGGTAGATTTTTTGAGTTGATATTGACTTCTTTTTCTTCTCCAGAGACAACCTTTTTAACTACTTTTCTTGCAATTTTAGAAATTTCTCTCTCAAGATTTCTTACTCCAGATTCCTTTGTGTAACTTCTAATAACTTCTTTAATAATATCATCACCCAAATTCATTTCTTTTTCCTTCACACCATTATCTTTTATTTGTTTTGGAAGAAGATATTTGTTTGCAATATTTATTTTTTCATCTTCTGTGTAGCCTGCTAATCTAATTACTTCCATTCGATCTAATAATGGAGGTAAAATGTTTAATGTATTAGCTGTAGTCACAAACATCACATCAGATAAATCATAATCAACTTCTAGATAGTGATCATTAAAAGTCGTATTTTGCTCTGGATCTAAAGCCTCCAACAAAGCTGAAGAGGGATCTCCTCTATAATCATTTCCAACTTTATCAATCTCGTCTAAAAGTATTAGTGGATTTTTAGTTCCAGCTTTTTTCATCATTTGAATAATTTTACCTGGTAAAGAACCTATATAAGTTCTTCTGTGACCTCTAATTTCTGCCTCGTCTCTCATTCCACCTACAGACATTCTTACAAATTCTCTATTTGTTGCTTTGGCAATTGATTTTCCTAAAGACGTTTTTCCAACACCAGGCGGTCCTACTAAGCACAAAATAGGGCCTTTAATCTTATCCATTCTTTTTTGGACTGCTAGAAATTCAATAATTCTCTCTTTAACTTTTTCTAAACCAAAATGATCTTTATCTAAAACTTCAAGTGCTTTTTTTAAATCTATAACAACATCACTTTTTTTATGCCAAGGAAGATCTATCATCCAATCTAAGTAATTTCTCACCACAGTGGCTTCTGCTGACATTGGACTCATATTTTTTAATTTTTTTAATTCTTGAAGACATTTTTTCTCAACATCTTTTGGCATTTTAGATTTAAGAATTGCTTTATTTAAACTTGTATTTTCATCTTTACCGTCCTCAATTTCACCTAACTCTTTTTGGATAGCTTTTAATTGTTCATTTAAATAATACTCTCTTTGAGTTTTTTCCATTTGGGTTTTAACCCTTCCTCTAATTCTTTTTTCCACTCCAATAATGCTTGTTTCATTTTCCATTATTTTTATGATTGCATTTAATCTTTTCTTTACATCAATAGTCTCAAAAATTTGTTGTTTCTCTGAAATGGTTCCAGTGATATGTGAAGCAATGTTATCTGCAATCTGAGAAGGATCTTTTAATTGTTTAATTGTATTAATAGTCTCACTAGAAACTTTTTTATTTATAGAAGTTAATTTTTCCATTCGTCTGATTGCTGTAACGGCTAATGGGTACAAATCTTCATCACCATCAATCACATCATTGTGAGGTGTAAAATCACAAGTTATAAACTTTTCATTATCCTTAAAATCAATAATTTTCACTCTACGAACACCTTCAACCAAAACTTTCACTGTTCCATCTGGGAGTTTCAAAAGTTGTAAGATGCTACCTTCACATCCATACATAAATATGTCTGTTTTCTTAGGATCATCGATTTCAGAATTTTTTTGAGTTACTAAAATTATTTTTTTCTCTTTTTTCATCACCTCATTTAAAGCAGAGATCGATTTATCTCTTCCAACAAAAAGTGGGATTACCATGCTTGGAAAAACCACAATGTCTCTAAGTGGTAATAATGGTGAAGAAGTTTTTACGTCCATAAAATCAATATGGATATTAAAATTATTTTTGCAATACCTTTTTACAAGTTATTAGGGTTATTAAGCCGCTGTTGTCTTAGTTGTTTTGGATTTACTATCCTTTTTTGAATGAACAATAATGGGCTGCGACAGACCTTTAGCCGCTGATGAGTCGACTATTACCTCTTCAATATTTTCTTGACTCGGTAAATCATACATAGTCTTAAGAAGTATATTTTCTAAAATAGATCTTAAACCTCTTGCACCTGTTTTTTTGCTAATTGCTTTAATTGCAATTTCTTTAAGTGCAGAGTCTTTAAATATTAATTTTGCACCATCTAGTTTAAATAACTCTTGATATTGTTTTGTTAAAGAATTTTTTGGTTCTTGCAGTATCTTAATTAAAGATTTTTCATCTAAATCCTCTAAAGTTGCAATCATAGGTAATCTTCCAATAAACTCAGGTATTAATCCATATTTGAGCAAATCCTCAGGCTCTAAGTTCTTCATCCACTCACCAGTCTTTTTATCTTGTATATTTTTAACATCCGCTCCAAAACCAATAGATGTTCCCTTATCTCTCTGAGAAATAATTTTATCAAGTCCCGCAAATGCTCCACCACAAATAAATAAAATATTTGTAGTATCAACTTGTAAGAATTCTTGTTGGGGATGTTTTCTACCACCTTGAGGAGGTACACTTGCAATTGTCCCCTCCATTATCTTTAATAAAGCTTGTTGAACACCTTCACCAGAAACGTCTCTTGTAATAGATGGATTTTCAGATTTTCTACTAATCTTATCGACCTCATCAATGTACACAATTCCCCTTTGGGCTTTTTCAACATTATAATCTGCTGCTTGTAACAATTTTAAAATAATATTTTCTACATCCTCTCCAACGTAACCTGCTTCAGTTAAAGTTGTTGCATCAGCCATTGTAAATGGAACATCTAAAATTCTAGCCAGCGTTTGTGCTAGTAATGTTTTTCCACATCCAGTTGGACCAACTAAGAGTATATTAGATTTTGCAAGCTCTACATTTTTACTTGTTTTATTTTCATAATTTAGTCTTTTATAGTGATTGTGAACAGCTACAGATAAAACTTTTTTTGCGTGAGATTGTCCGATTACATAATCATCTAGGACTGTACAAATCTCTTTTGGTGAAGGTAAACCATCTTGATGTTTTACAAATGTGTCTTTGCTTTCTTCTTTTATAATATCCATACAAAGTTCAACACACTCATCACAAATAAAGACAGTTGGACCTGCAATTAATTTTCTTACTTCGTGTTGGCTTTTGCCGCAGAAAGAGCAATAAAGAATATTTTTATTATTTGTGTTCATAAAATTTTAAACGAATCAATAAGACTACTTTATTATAAATAACTCCTATTAATCAAGTTTTGGATTTCGTAAACTATATGTGGTGTTCTAAGATCTTTTCTCTACTACAGAGTCTATAAGTCCAAAAGATTTGGCCGCGTCCGCAGTCATAAAATTATCTCTTTCTAAAGCAGTTTTAATTTCATCCACAGATTTGCCAGTATGTTTAGAATATATTTCATTCAATCTTTTTTTTAATGATAATACTTCATTTGCATGAATTTCGATATCAGTAGCCTGTCCTTGAAATCCCGCAGATGGTTGATGCACCATAATTCTTGAATTTGGAAGTGAAAATCTTTTTCCTTTTGTTCCTGCCGATAATAAAAAAGATCCCATCGAAGCTGCTTGTCCAATGCATAAAGTTGAAATATCTGGTTTTACATATTGCATTGTATCGTAAATACCTAAACCTGCAGTAACAAGTCCACCAGGACTATTAATATATAAAAAAATTTCTTTTTTAGGATCTTCTGCCTCCAGAAATAATAATTGAGCTGTAATTAATGAAGCTACATTGTCATTAATTTGACCTGTCAAAAAAATAATTCTTTCTTTTAACAGTCTTGAATAAATATCATAAGCTCTTTCACCTTTGTTAGATTGCTCAACAACCATGGGTATTAAGCTACTCATATGTTCTGACAGTTTATTATTCATAAAGTTGATTCGTATTACTTATACAACTTGAGATTACTTTTTGCTAACTTTTTTTATTTTTTTGGCAGGAGACTTTGTTTTTGGCGTGGTTTTTTTTACTTCTTTTTTTTTAGTCTCAACCTTTTTCTTTGATGCTTGTTTTGTTACCTCATCTTGATTTTGAGATTGTTTTAATATTTTTTCGGCTTCCTCTTTCGAAACCTCTTTTTTATTAGACTTTGCTTTCTGTTTAACAAGATTTAAAATTTTTTCTTCATAAACTGTTCCTCTTAAACTGGCCAATGCTGATTGATTTTTTTGATAAAAATCCATTACCATTTTTTCTTGACCAGGCATCATTCTTATTTGTTTTTGAACTTCAGCCTGTAATTCTTGTTCTGATACTTTTATCTGATTTTGCTCACCAAATTCGTTTAATATCAAACCAACTTTAATTCTTTTTTTTGCTATCTCCTCAAAATTATCTTTACTCTTTTTTTTATCTTCATCTGTCATTCCTTGAGATAGAACTTTTACTTCTTCATCAACTAAATTTTGTGGGATTTGATCTACTTTAAATTTCTCTAATTCTTTAAGAATTTGATTTTTTGACAATCTGTCTAGTGAATTCTTATATTCATCATTTATTTGCTTTGAAATTAAAGTTTTTAAATCTTTTAAATCTTTCGCTCCCAGATTTTTTGCAAATTGGTCATCTATTTTTACTTCCTCTGAAATTTTTACCGATAATATTTTACAATTGAATTTTGCTTTTTTATTTACTAACTCTTTTTCAGGAAAATTTTCAGGAAGAATAGCTTCAACAATTTTTTGATCATCTTTTTTTACACCTACTAATTGTTTATCAAAACCTTTTAAAAATAAATCTTTACCTAATGTTAATTGTGTGTTTTTTCCTTCCCCTCCTTTAAATGATTTATCATCAACGGTAGCTGTATAATCAAAAGAAACTAAATCACCCTCTTTTGCTTTTGTTTCAGGTGGAGCATCTTTGAAGCTTGGAGTATTTTTAGCTATCTCTTTAATCCTTTTTTCAGTCTCACTCTCTTCGATTTTAACCGTGTATTCATCAAATTTAATATTTTCTATAGATTTTAATTCAACTTTAGGAAACTCTGTGACAGAAATAATATATTCTAGATCTTTATCTTCACCATAAGTTTTGAGATCTAATTTTGGTTGTCCTGCTGGTTTTATTTTATTTTCCTCTAAAGCTTTTGTAGTTGTGTCTTTTAAAACTTTGTCTAAAACTTCGCTAAATACTGCTTTACCAAACTGTCTTTTTAAAACTTCCACTGGAACTTTTCCTGGTCTAAACCCTTTTAAATTTACAGTACCTTTAATTTCTTCATATTTTTCATCCATATAAGAATTCATTGTTTTTTTATCAATGAAAACTTTTATATCTTTACTAAGACCTTTTTTATTTTCTACTGTGACTTTCATAATTAATTAATGGTAGGGCGAAAAGGACTCGAACCTTCACAGATTGCTCTATCGGTTCCTAAGACCGACGCGTCTACCAATTCCGCCATCGCCCCACAAATTCAAAGAGTTTTATATATGATTGAAACTATTTGTCCAACGACAATTATTGTAAATTATATAATTTTTACTCTATAATATTATTATGGTTATTTCTCCATGTATAAGTATTTGTAAAACTGATCCAAAAACTGGTTATTGTTATGGGTGTGGAAGAACTAACGAAGAAAAAAAAACCTGGAAAATTGAGGCTACAACTGACGATTGGAAAAACGAAAATCTTAAAATTATTCAGAAAAGATTAACTGGTTGGCAACTAGAGAGTTTTAAAGAGTCCTATACTTATAAAATTGAAAATGGTATCTCTCTTTTCAAAAAAAAATTATTAGATGAGTAAAACTACAATTGTAATTATTATATATGTTCTAGGTCTTATTTTCGGGGCTCTGTTTCTTGATTTGTGGAGTGCTGACACTAATATCATTAAAGGATTAGTAGGACTTGGTTGGACAGCTTTACTTTTAATTGGTTTATTTTTTGCTGAAAAAAATGAAAGAAATTAGATTTTTAATTTCTCTTTTATTAATAATTCTTCCCTTCCAACATCTTAAATCAGAAATAATCATTATGAGTAAATGTGATGATAAACAAGATGAATTTTTAAAAAATGAGTACATCTTAAATCTAGATGAACTAATCATGACTAGAAATTATGTTTATAAGGAAAAAACATATCAAAAATATCGACTAACTGATTTAAGTACTAAAAAATCAAACTCTTATGTTCGAAATATTTATGAAGAAAATGGTAAAATACTCACTCATAAACACGGATATCCTCAATTTTATACTCAAATTCTTTTTGAAAAGGACAAACAAGAGATTTTCATGAAAACTGTTCTTAATGATGAAGAAGGAATATCTAAAATTTCATCTTGTAAAAAAATTGAGAAATTTAAAAAAGAAAGTTAACTTTTTTTATTTTTCTTGGAGAAATTTTTTTTTCTATTTCCAAATCTATTATTAGTAATGTTGCTTCTATGTTTAGCGTAAGCTTGCTTTTGGGCTTGTTTCATTGCTCGCTTTGATGACATAATATTAAAAATCTATTTCTATGCTACCAATTTTATTAAAATTCTTATCTGCAATAACTATTTCACCTGATGAAGGAGCATAATCTAAAGCTTCAGATATTACTACATAATGTGTCACAAAAATTAAATTTTCATTACCTTTGAATTTTTTAACATAATTTTTCAAATCTAACATTTGTTTATTTTTATTATTAGCAAACTTTGCGCTAAAAAAGGAATTTAAGAAATCTTTTGTCTCGAAATTTTTAAAAGCTAATTGAGCGGTATCTTTGCAACGACACCACTCACTTGAAAAAACTTTGAAAATTGGAACATCATTTTCTTTAAAAAAATTACCAACTTTTTGGGCTTGATTTCTTCCCTCCTCACTTAAATTTCTTTGAGTATCGCAGTTATTAATATCAAAATTTTCAGGATCTCCACCACCTGGAGCATATGCATGCCTAATAAATATAAGTTTACCACCTTTTTTTAGTTCTAAAGATAATTCTTGAGTTATATCTGCTTTAATCAATGAGGGGAAAGTTATAAAAATAATAAAAAAAAATTTTATATATTTCATTGATGACTATTAAATTAAAAAAAATAAATAATACAATTATTAAATGTAAAAAATGTCCAAGACTTGTTAGTTTTATCAAAAAAATTTCAATACAAAAAAGAAAACAAAATAAGAATGAAAAATACTGGGGAAAACCAGTTCCAGGTTTTGGGGATAATAATGCAAAATTGATGATCTTAGGTCTTGCTCCTGCTGCTCATGGTGGAACAAGAACCGGAAGGGCATTCACAGGAGATAAATCAGGGAATTTTTTATTTAAGAGTTTATTTTTAACAGGAATTTCAAATCAAAATTTTTCAGAAAAAGCTAATGATAATTTGAAATTATATGATACTTACATAACTAACATTCTTAAATGTGTTCCTCCAGGTGATAAACCAAAAAGTAAAGAATTAAATCGCTGTTCAAATTTTTTTGAAAATGAAATTGAAAATTTAAAAAATCTTAAAGTAATCATAACTCTTGGGAAAGTTGCATTTGATAATTGTTTAAAAATTTATAAAAAAAAATTTATGCTACAAAAAAAATTCGAATTTAAACACGGAAACAAATATTTGTTGCCAGATAATAAAGTTTTGATTGCTTGTTATCACCCAAGCCCAAGAAACGTAAATACAAAATTAGTGACGACTAATATGATTAACCAATTACTTATTAAGGCAAAGAAAATAGCTAAATTTTAATAGTATCACAAAAATAAGGTTTAAACTTTGAGTAAATTTCGTCAGGTATTTTTACTGGTTTACCTAAATCATTAACAAAAACTAAATGAACTTGTGCTTCAACTATAGTGTCATCACCTTTGGTAATTATTTGATTCATAAAAAAAGATGTTTTGGTGATAGATTTAACAAAAGATCTTATAGTTAGTTCATCTTCAAGACTTGCAGGTTTTTTATATTCAATGTTGCAAGCTTTTACTATGATTAGTGAACCAAAATCCTTTTTCACTTTTTGGTTACCGAACCCAATTGAGTGGAGAGCTTCTGTTCTTGCTCGCTCTAAAAACTTTAAATAATTAGCATAATATACGACACCACCAGCGTCAGTATCCTCATAATAAACTTTTAAAGTATGAAAAAAATTTTCATGCATGATAAAATTATACCAAAAAAGGAAACTATTTAATACAAAGTAAGATATAAGTATTTTATGAATATATTTATAATTTGGTTAATAATGGTTATTGCATGGAACTATGGCTATCCACAAGCTGGTCCTTTGGAAGACGTTATTGTGGCTGTTATTTTATCTCTATTTAATATTTGTTTAAAAAAATATCTTAAATTTTAATTATTGAGATGAAAAATAAATATTTTGAAAATAAGCTATAGATTTCATCTTTGAATTATCAGTATCAGACATTATAGCAACTCCATTAAGCTCATTGACATCGAGATTGTGTAACCTTTTAAAGTCATCCTTTACATTAGCTTTAACTGTTACCCATTTATTCAAACTATCTTTTGTACTAGCTAAAACATTATCTATCGATTTTTTTGTATATGGGCTTGGAAAATTTGCTCCAACTTTATTATTACTCGAAAAAACATAATTAATTGCTCTATTTGATAGTGGTGTAGCTCCAGTTTTTTTAATGACAAAAACTCTTGCAGCAAAATCATGCCCTTTTTTCGTATTTTCTTTAATTCCTGAGAGATCTTTCTCAATTTTCCAAGTTATGTTTATAAATGGGGTCTTATCTAAGTCTATCTTTATCTCTTTTCCAAGGCCAGAAGCAGCATTATCAGCGACCGATTTCAAATAATTTCCGTTATCATTTGTTCCAACGGTATAAATTGTTTTATTGTCAGCCCCTCTTACCTTTCTAACTTTAAGCTCTGCGAGCTCTGTTTCAGTAAAATCAAAGACCTGTAATTCATCTGCTATGGATAAGTTAAACGATATAATTGTGATGATTAAAATATTTATTAAAATTTTCATAAAAAATTAAAAAAATTCTTAATACATTATTTAGACAAATTTTAAACATCCAAAATTCAACATTTAGTCCTAAATTAATAATATGAAGACAATTTCCTTTTTTATACTACTAATTTATTGGTCAATAATGATTTTTGCACCAGTTATGTCTAAAGATATCAAATTTAGTAGAGCTAAAATTAATAATATCAAAATAGTTGAACAAAAACCCTAAAGTTAATAAGTAGAGCGACCACCACTAATATCAAAGACTGCTGCTGTTGAAAAAGTGTTTTCCTCAGAAGAGAGCCAACAAATTAATGAGGTAAACTCTTCAACCTCCAGAAATCTTCCTCTAGGTACTTTTGATAGCATTCTTTGAACATGCTCTTTAGTCATTTGATCTAAAATTCTAGTCTTTGCACCCGCAGGAGTAACTGCATTTACAGCTATATTCTTATCAGCTAGCTCTTTACCTAATGATTTGGTTAAACCTATTGCGCCTGCTTTTCCAACACTATAAGCACTAGCATTAGCGTTTCCATCTTTTCCAGCTACAGAGGCTACATTTACAATTCTACCATAATTATTTTTGATCATGTTTGGTACTATTGACCTGCAACAATTAAATGTTCCCATTAGATTGATTTCTACAACTTTTTTCCACATCTCAATGTCATATTCCCACAATGTAGCTGTGGGGCCAGTTATTCCTGCATTGTTTATTAAAATATCAATATTAGAATTTTTTGTAATCTGTTTAACATTTTTTTCAACTTCATCATAATTAGATACATCGACAGTATTGGAGCTCAAATTTGAATTATCTATTTCTTTAACGGCTGATTCTATAGCTTTTGAGTCATTATCCCATATGATCACCTTTGCACCAGATTTTAAAAAACGTTTTGTGATATCAAAACCAAATCCCTGGGCACCTCCTGTAACAATCGCGGTTCTACTTTTAAAATCAAATTTAATTTTTTCCATTTTTTATTTTCGGGCTAACAAGAAGTAAGTAAAAGCCGCCACAAAGGCTCCTATAATCCAAGAAAATGATTGAAGGAACATTAAATTAGTATTCCAAATAGTTGAGGCCGAAAAGATAAATCCTAAAATTACAGAGTATACTGCTTTTATATGCCATCCCCCACTATAATAATAAATTCCATCATTTTCTAAAGAATAAATATCTTTATTATTTAATTTACCTTTTTGAATGTAATAAAAATCAGAAATCATTACTCCAAAAAGAGGTCCAAAAAAAGCTCCAAATGTATCAATAAAAGATAAAACACCGACTTGACTTAGAAAAGTTAACCAAAATATTCCTACTACAAAACCTATGATAGTGATTATAAAACCTGCGCTTTTAACAGATAAAGAAAAAGGTAAAAAATTAATCAAAGTGTATTGAGATGGAATAAAGTTAACTATTAAATTTGTTGAAGCGGAAGCAACAATTATAAAAATTAAAGCTAAAACAATCAAAAATAAATCATCTAATTTTCCGATTATGTCCGTAGGATTTGTAAGTATTCTAGTTAAATTTTCAGGATCTTGTTTTAAAAAAGCATCCATTCCTGAAACTATAAATAAAGCAGAAAAAGAAAAGATTATTAAATTAAATATTAAACTTAGATTTCCTTTTTTGAGTTGGCTTTCATTTTTAACATATCTTGAAAAATCTCCAAAACTTAAAATTACAATTGAAAAATATGCAAAAACTGTACTCGTCACTGTAATCAATGGTCCAAAATTATTTTTATCAAGAAAATTTTCTGTAGTTAATAATCCTAAAAATGCTTGTGTGGTAAATTTAACGTCACTAAGTAATACAGATAAAAAAAATAATAAAATTCCAAGATAAACAGTAATAGCTGAAAAAATTATAATCTTTTTATTCATATTCATCCCTATGCTAAATAAAAATCCTTGAAAAATTATTGCTGTGATAATTGCAAACCAATCAATTAAGTTCATTCCTAAAAAGAATGTAAGAAATATTTGTTTATCAAGTATTGCGGGCTCCACAGAAAAAATTGCTATTCTTATTAAGTAACTAAATGCTTTTGATAAAAAATATGTTTGAATGCCAAATAAAAAAACACCAACCAAAAATCTTATTAAACCAAAGTATTTTGCACCAATAACTCCCATTGAGGATCGTAATAGGACAACAAAAGGCAGTCCGTGTTTTAGAGATGGTTTTCCTATCCAATTTGAAAAAAGATAAACTAGTAATGTTCCTAGTATTGTTCCAAAAAATACAACTAAGGTATTAAGGTTATAAATTATATATAAAGAAGTAATTAATGAAAAACCAATTACACTTTGAATATTTACTCCCCAAAAACAAAATAAAACTTTCCAATCCCAATTTTTATCATTGGGGTTTACTGAAACTAGATCCCAATTAGTAAGGTTTTTTTTTAAATTTTGAGGACTCACTTAGACAATATAAAACTTAAAGTTTCTACTGTCCATATAAGAGAGTTGGTAACCAAAGAGCAATTTTAGGAAATATTATAATTAATACTAAACCAATGACTTGTAAGACCATAAATTGCATCATCCCATAATAGATGTCTTTAAGATCCCATTCTGGAACAACTCCTTTTAAAAAATACGCTGATAGAGCTACTGGAGGTGAGAGCCAGGCGGTTTGTAAATTAACGGCAACTAAAATTGCAAACCAAGTTAAATTAAATCCTAATGCTTCCACCAAAGGTAAAATAATTGGGACTATTATCATTACAATAGGAACCCATTCTAATGGCCAGCCTAATAAAAAGATCATAACCATTATCATTGCTAGAATTAAATACTTGTTCATTTCTAGTCCTAATAAAAATTCAGTTAGCAAAGTTGGTGTTCCTAGTCTTGCAAAAACTGCACCAAAGAAATTTGAAGCTGCAACTAAAACCATAATTAAAGCTGTTATTTCTAAAGTTTTTACCAAAGCTTCTTGTAATTTAGACAGTGATAATTTTTTATAAGCTAAAGAGAGAAGTAATGCTCCCATAGCACCACATCCTGCTGCTTCTGTTGGGGTTGCAAATCCAAATAATATACTCCCCAAAGCTGCAAAAACTAAGGCCGCAGGAGGGACTAAGCCAAGGAAAAACTCGACCCAAACTTCTTTCATACTGGCAGCTCTCATATCATCAGGTAATACCGGTCCTAACTTGGGATTAATCATACATCTTATTGTTGTGTAAGCTGCATATAAACTTGCAAGAAGTATTCCTGGTAGGATTGCAGCAGCAAATAAATCTATAACTGGGATTTCCATTATAGGACCCATGACAACAAGCATAATGCTTGGAGGAATTAAAATACCCAGGGTTCCACCTGCAGTGATCGTACCTGCTGCCAGCTTAACGTCATAACCTGATCTATTCATTGACTTAGCAGCCATGATGCCAAGAATAGTTACTGATGCACCTACAATTCCTGTTGCCGCAGCAAATATAACTGAAACAAATAAAACTGCATAATATAAAGACCCTTTTACTTTTGCTAGCATCATTTGAAATGCTGAAAACAATCTCTCCATTAATCCAGCTTGTTCCATCATTATCCCCATAAAAACAAAGAGTGGGACGGCGGCGAGCGTTTGTTCGGTCATGACCATTGAAAATTGAAGGGTCATTAAATAAAAAACTAATTTTCCAAACCCAAGGTATCCAAAAACAAATCCTAAAAATATTAAAGTGAATGAAATTGGAAACCCTACAAAAATTGCAAAAAGCATTACACCAACGAGAATAAAACCTAAAATTGCTGGATCAATTAACTCAGCTATCATTGTTTATTATCCTCTCCTGGCCACTCACCTTTTTTAGCTGCCCAGTAACTTTTAAGTAATTCTGAGAAACCTTG
>CACHKE010000011.1 GCA_902580335.1 uncultured Pelagibacteraceae bacterium | reverse complement strand
GAAGAAATGTAGGAGAATTTTTTGATATATTTAGACGTACTCCAATCCATGATTGGCATGTTGCCAACAACGCTGAATTTGAAAACGTTGGTCAATGGAAAAGAGCTTGGTATTATCCAAAGGATAATGAAAATATGCATCAAGCAGTACAAAGAGAAAGTAAAGCTGCTAGAGACTCAGCAGGTATTCTGGATGCATCTACATTAGGAAAAATTGATATTCAGGGTACAGATGCCTCGGAATTTTTAAATCGTGTTTATACTAATGCATGGTCAAAACTAGCAGTGGGTAAATGTCGTTATGGTTTAATGTTAAATGAAGATGGAATGGTTTATGATGATGGCGTCACAACTAGACTAGGTGAAAATCATTACATTATGACCACTACTACTGGCGGTGCGGCTAACGTATTGGGAAAACTTGAAGACTATCTTCAGACAGAATGGCCTGAATTAGATGTCTATTTATCATCTGTAACTGATCATTATGCTACAATAAGTGTGTGTGGGCCTAACAGTAAAAAAATCGTTTCAAAAGTTATTCCTGATTTAGATCTTTCTGATGAAAAGTTTCCACATATGTCATTCAAAAATGCAAAAATAGATAATATTAAATGTAGAGTGATGAGGATCAGTTTCACTGGAGAACATAGTTATGAAATTAATATCCAAGCAAATTTTGGTAAATCTGTTTGGGAAAAATGTATGGAAGCAGGTAAAGATTTTAATATTACACCTTATGGAACTGAAACGATGCACTTATTAAGAGCAGAAAAAGGTTTTATAATAGTTGGTCAAGACACTGATGCAACACTAACACCAATTGATTTACAAATGGATTGGATAGTAAGCAAAAAGAAATATGATTTTATTGGAAAAAGATCATTATATAGATCTGATACTATTAGAGAAGATAGAAAACAATTAGTTGGTTTATTGACAGAAAATCCTGAGGAAGTTTTGGAAGAAGGTGCACAGATAGTTGCTGATATAAAAAAATCACCTATTGAAATGCTTGGCCATGTAACCTCAAGTTATTACAGCCCAAATTTAAAAAAGTCGATCGCATTAGGTGTTGTAAAAGGTGGAAAAAACATGTTGGGGCAAAAATTGATCATTCCAATGGAAAATAAGAATATTAATGTAACTGTAGCTGATCCAGTTTTTTTAGATAAAGAAGGTGAAAGATTAAATGCTAAATTATAATCATACAATTAAAGAGGAAAAATCATTTCAAGGTTTACAAATGAACGAGGTTAAACCTGTTATGAAATTGATAGTAAGAGGTAAAAAAAGAGAATTTTTATCAGCTATTGGTAAATCTTTAAATATGGTTTTGCCTACAAAAGCAAATACTTCCACTCAAAGTGAAAAATTGACTGCTCTATGGTTGAGTCCTGATGAATGGATGATTTTTTCAAATGGCGTTATTAAAGAAAATTCAAATTCCTATGAAACTGAAACACTTTTGAATAAAAACATATCTAAATTAAATTTAGGAGCTGTAGTGGATGTCACAGATCAATTCGTGAGGATTAATCTCAAAGGGGATAAGATATATGATTTGTTTCAAACAGGCTCTCCTTTTAATTTTAATGATTTTAAGGGTAAAATTGGCTCAGTGACCCAAACAATTCTCGCAAAAATAGATGTAATCATTCATAATCAAAATAAAAATGAAGTGAATCTGTTTGTAAGACGCTCATTTTCTGAGCATTTATTTGCATGGATGAATGATAGTGCGTCAAGATTATAGTCACATTTAGATCTCAAATAAGTTAAAAAAAAAAGATGAAAAAATTATTTTTAGTAGCATTATTTGCTCTTTTACCCTTCTCACTAAACGCAGAATCTAATCTAGATAAAATTTTGTCTTCTGGAGTACTTAAAGTTGGTACTACTGGAGATTGGGATCCTATGACAGTCAAAGATCCTGCAACCAACAAATATAAAGGTTTCGATATCGATGTAATGAATCAATTAGCTAAAGATATGGGTGTAAAAATTGAGTTTGTGCCTGCAGAATGGAAAACTATTGTTTCAGGAATAACATCTGCAAGATATGATATCTCAACTAGTGTTACAAAAACGCCAAAGAGAGCTGAAGTAGCTGGTTTTACCGATACCTATTACAAATATGCTACAGTGCCACTTGTTCTCAAAAAGAACTTAAAAAAATTTCCAACTTGGGACTCGCTTAATAATTCAAATGTAACAATCGCAACTACTCTTGGTACTTCACAAGAGGAAAAGGCAAAAGAATTTTTCCCAAAATCAAAATTAAACTCAATTGAAGCACCAGCAAGAGACTTCCAAGAAGTCTTGGCAGGTAGAGCTGATGGTAATATTACAAGTTCAACAGAGGCAAATAAACTGGTCATTAAATATCCTCAGTTAGCAATCGTCCCAGATGGTGGAAAAAATCCAGCATTTTTAGCTATGATGGTACCAAAAGGTGATACTAAGTGGAATGATTATGTCAATAAATGGATTAAAGACAAAAAATCTTCAGGCTTCTTCACCAAGTTATTAGCTAAATACAATCTAAAGAGCTTATAAAAAATTAGTAATTAATTTTTTATTCTTTATAAGTTAAGTAGTGAAAAACCTACTTTTATTAATTCTAATCTTTCCGTTAACCTCATGTGGTAAAAGTGAATTAAACTGGTTAATCTTATCACCAAACAACATTGAGGGGTTAACTAATCTGAAGTTTTTACTAAGTGGTTTGACAACTACTATTTATATTAGC
Source organism: uncultured Pelagibacteraceae bacterium (assembly GCA_902580335.1). Taxonomy (GTDB): domain Bacteria; phylum Pseudomonadota; class Alphaproteobacteria; order Pelagibacterales; family Pelagibacteraceae; genus Pelagibacter. The sequence goes on along the minus strand of CACHKE010000011.1, from coordinate 30,589 downwards.
ATAGTCTCAATCATTATTTCAATTATTCTTGGTCTTTTAGTTGCTATTCCATCACTGGCTAAAAGTAAATTTTTAACCTACCTAAATATTGGTTATGTTGAGATTGTAAGAGCAATTCCTTTACTGGTTTTAATCTTATGGATTTATTATGGTCTTCCAATCATGACGGGTATAAGTTTTAGCCCATTCGTTTCTGGTATCATAGCTCTATCAATAAGTGAAAGTGCTTTCCAAGCAGAAATATTTAGAGCAGGAATTAATTCAATAAAAAAATCACAATGGGAGGCTGGAAGCTCTTTAGGATTAAGTTTTTTTAGAAAATTAAGATTAGTAATTCTACCTCAGGCAATAAAGAATATTTTACCGGCTATTGGTAATCAATTTGTATATGTACTTAAAATGTCCTCTCTTGTATCGATAATTGGTATTGGAGATTTAACTAGAAAAGCAAACGAATTAGTTGTGACAACTTATCGGCCACTAGAAATATATACATTTCTAATTCTTGAATATTTAATCTTAATATTAATTGTTTCTTATCTTGTTAGAAAATTAGAAAAAAAATTACAAAAAGATTAATTTTTTCTTCTATAGTCCCAGGGATATTCAAAATTCATTGACCACATACCTTTTTTATTTTTTTTGGCATAATCTTCATCTGGAATATATTTTGTTGAATATTTCCTGTAAGCGAAAGCATAACCCTCTCGAACAAGATACTTAGATAGACTTTCATTATTTACAAAACATTCAGCTAAAATTCTCTTATATCTATCTACACCCTCCTTAACACATTTTACTTTGTTTTTACCTATCTTCTTAATAAGTAATTGTTTTGCTTGGATCCCACATTCGATAACTTCATTATTCTTATTACAAATTTGTTTAATTTCTGGAGTATCAATGCCACTAAAACGAATTTTTTCATTGTTTAAATGAATAGTATCTCCATCTATAACCTTTATTTCACTAGATTTTACATCAAAGTATGTGACAAAGAAAAATATTAGACAAATACTAGTAAGTAAAAAGACTTTTATTTTGTTTGAAAACATTATTCAAAAAATACCCAATAAATATTAGAACTGCAATTCCCATAAACCAATTTGTTGCCAAAATTGTATAAAAAATATCCTCGTAATCACCTCCTTTAATATTAATTACATACCATAAACTTAAAAATGGAAGTGCTGTTAATCTTAGAATACTTAAATAAAGACTGTACAATGGTTTTTTGACTGCTTGGAATACGGCAGTGGTTATGAAAAAGACTGGATAAATCGGACCGATTAATGCGGCAACTTTTAGATATATTGCGCCATGCTTAATAGCCTCAGAGTTGTCTGTAAATAATGAAACTAAAAACTCTGCACCTAAAAATATTATTATTCCTGCACATATCATAAAAGATGATCCAAACATTAAAGCTTTTCTGTATAATTCTCTCAATCTATCATAATTTTTTGCACCAAAATTTTGTCCCCCAATTGATAATACAGCTGTATTTAATCCAATTACAGGCAGTAAAAAAACTTGTTCAATTCTTAAAGCAGCACCATAACCAGCGGTAGCTAAGTCTCCAAATTGACCAATGAAGTAAAGGATATTAAACAAACCTACACCAATCAATAACATGCTAAACATTACAGGAATTGTCTGATACAAAAGTTCTCTTAAAAGATCAAATTTTGGAATAAAACACTCTGGCTTGAGATATTGTTTTAATTCACAACAATAAACTTTATATGCCAAATATAGAAGACCAATAAACTGTGCAACTACTGTAGCTATTGCAAGTCCAGCTATACCAAATGCTGGGATAAAACCATAACCAAAAATAAATAATGGATTTAGAATAATATTTAAAAAGAAACTAAAAATTAAAACGTTTCTATAACTTTTTGTATCTCCTTGCGCATTTAGTGTTCCATTTAAAGAAATTTGTATCAAAACAATTATGGTTCCATAAAAAATTACATCTAGATATTTTCTAGTTAGTATAATTGCCTCTTGGTCTGATCCCATAAGAGAAAGTAAAAAATCTGAAACATTCAAACCAAAAAAGGTAACTAGTATGGATAAAAATATCGCAAAAATAATTGATTGAGCAACAAATAGCGATGCCTTCCTCTTATTATTAGCACCTATATTATTCCCTATTAAAGTATTAGTTCCAGCAGTTAATCCAACACCTATGGCAATAATAGTAAAATAAATTGGAAAAGATTTTGCAATCGCTGCTATTGCTTCAGCAGATATTCTTCCTGCGAACCATGTGTCTACTAGATTATAAAAGGTTTGAAATAATGAGCCAACACTTGCTGGAATAGTAACTTTTCTCAACAAAAACCATATTGGATCTTTAGTTAATTTGATAGATTGTGACAAATAAATCCTTAGTTAAATTCTTTTTGAAAATTATATTTTTTTCCTGATAGTTTTGCCTTGTATATCTGACTTTGTCTCATTCTAAAACGAGATTTTTGGTTTTTTGAGAGTTTATCAAAACAATTAGGACAAGTTACACCCTCCTCATATTTTCTAGATTTTTTATCTTTGACAGAGATTGGCTCTCTACATCCACCACAAATTGAATAAGTTCCCTGTGCAAGTCCATGTTTTAAACTTACCCTGTTATCAAATACAAAACATTCGCCTTCCCATAAACTGTTTTTTTTTTTAATTCTCTTTAAGTAATTTAGAATTCCACCCTTTAATTGATAAATATTTTTAAAACCTTTTTTTTCTAAATATACAGAGGCCTTTTCACATCTAATTCCACCAGTACAAAACATTGCTATTGACTGATCTTTTTTTAATTTTTTCAAATATTTTGGGAAATCTCTAAAGTTACCTATATTTGGATTTATAGATTTTTTAAAAGACCCAACTTTATGCTCAAAAGGTTTTCTTGCATCTAATAATAGAGTTTCTTTTTTTTTAATTAATTTATTCCATTTTGTTGGATCAATATGAGTATTCTTTTTTTTGATCCTATTCGACATTTTAAGATCCATTGGAACAACTTCTTTTTTAATTTTCACTTTAGGTTTATGAAAAGGTTTAAATTTACTTATAGAATTATTGAAACAATCAAATTCTTTAATATTCAAAATTTTTTTTAATCTAATAATTGTAGTTTTAATATCTTTATTAATTCCAGAGATAGATCCATTTAAACCCTCTTTGGATATTATAATTGATCCATTTATGTTTTTATTAGCTAAAAGATTACTCAATATTTTTTGATTTTTTTTTAAATCATTTATTTTTTGAAATTTATAAAAACCAAAAACAGTGAACATTAAATCTTCCTACAAACAGTCATTCCATCACCAAAAGGTACCATAACCTTTTCAATTCTTTTATCCTTAGAGATAAAATCATTCAAATCTCTTATACTTTTTGTAATTTTGTCATTTATATCTTTGTTAACTACTTCTCCATGCCATAATACATTATCGATTATCACTAAACCCTCTTTATTCAATAAATCTAAAGAAATTTCATAGTATTTTTTATAATTCATTTTATCTGCATCAATAAAAACTAAGTCAAATTTTTCGTTTCTTATACTCATTAAAGTTTCTAATGCTGGTTTAATCATTGTTTTAATCTTGTGATCTTGATTAGCCTTTTTAAAAAAGTTTTGTGCAACTTTGGTTGTTTCCACATTTTTATCTAACGCAATTATACTGCCTTCATCTGGTAAGGCTAAAGCCATGGATAATGTACTTAAACCTGTAAAAGTTCCTATCTCTAGGACTTTTTTGATTTTAGAAATCTTAATAATCAGATGTAGAAATTGACATTGAGAAATAGAGATTTGCATTCTTTTTGAATCACCAAGTGATAAATTGTAATCTATTATTTCTTTTTGAATTGGATGCAATTTCAAACCATTCTTTAGAATATAATCTTGTAAATGTTTTGTGATATTAAGGTCTGAACCCATAACCTTATAATTTTTTCTTTAGGATCTCATTGATTAATTGGGGGTTAGCTTTTCCACCTGATGCCTTCATTGCTTGACCAACAAAAAAACCAAACAATTTTTCTTTACCTTGTTTATATTCAATAGCTTTTTCTCTGTTATCATTAATTATTTTATCAATTAATGCCTCTAAAGCTTTTGGATCACTTTGTTGTTTTAATCCTTTTTCTTCTACAATCTTTTGAGGATCTTTATCGCCATCGATAATTAATTCAAAAACAGTTTTTGCTATCTTTCCCGAGATAGTTCCATTCTTAATTAGATTTATCAAAATAGCGAAATTCTTAGCACTCACAGGGCTTTGAGAAATTTCTAAACCTTTGCTATTTAAAACAGCAAATAGTTCTCCTGTAATCCAATTGACTGCTAACTTAATATCTTTGTTTTTACCCATTTTAGCTACAACCTCTTCAAAGTATTTCGCTGTATCAATATCAGACACTAAAATATTTGCTTCATAAGAAGTCAATTTAAACTCTTCAATAAATCTTTTCTTTTTATCATCTGGAAGTTCTGGAATATCATTTCTAAGTTCTTCAATAAATTTTTCCGAAACCTCCAAAGGTAATAAATCAGGGTCCGGAAAATATCTATAATCATGAGCGTCTTCTTTTGATCTCATTGACCTTGTCTCATTTTTCTTCGTATCAAAAAGCCTTGTTTCTTGATCAATAGTTTTGCCCTCTTCTATTAAATCAACTTGCCTATTAGCCTCATATTCTATCGCCATTTGCATAAACTTAATTGAATTAACATTTTTAATTTCACATCGAGTACCGAATTCCTTTGAGCCTTTTGGTCTTACAGAAACGTTCACATCAGCTCTTAAAGAACCTTCTTGCATATTTCCATCACAAGTTCCTAGATACCTCATTATAGATCGTAGTTTTTTGATGTAAGCATTAACCTCATCTGGTGATCTTAGATCAGGTTTGCTCACTATTTCCATTAAAGCTACCCCTGATCTATTTAAATCAACAAATGTATTCTGTGGGTCAAGATCATGTATACTTTTTCCAGCATCTTGTTCTAGATGTAATCTTTCTATACCAACTTCTTTTTGGCCATTAGGCATATCCAAAATAACTCTACCCTCGCCTACTATTGGATCTTTAAATTGTGATATTTGATATCCTTGAGGTAAATCGGCATAAAAATAATTTTTTCTATCAAATACTGAACGTTTATTAATTTTTGCGTTAAGGCCAATACCAGTTTTAATTGCTTGTTTGACACAAAATTCGTTTATTACTGGCAACATTCCTGGAAATGCAGCATCAACTAAACTAACCTGTGTATTAGGTTCTGCTCCAAATTTTGTTGCTGAGGTAGAAAATAATTTAGACTCAGATAAAACTTGAGCATGAACTTCTAAACCAATTACTACTTCATACTGATTATCTTTTCGATTGATCAAATATTCTGAATCTTTTTTACTCATTTTATCCACCAATCAGTAATTTTGTTTTTAAAGTTGATCTTTTCCTCCATAGCATAAGCTATATTCAATATATTTTGTTCATCAAAAGCTTTACCAATAATTTGTAAACCTAAAGGATAACCTTTAGAGTCATGTCCTGCAGGTATTGAGATACCTGGAAGTCCAGCTAAGTTAACAGGAACTGTAAATATATCGTTTAGATACATTGAAACTGGATCATTTGTTTTTTCACCTATTTTAAATGCTGAGCTAGGTGTTGATGGAGTTAAAATTGCATCAACTTTTTTATAAGCCTCATCAAAATCATTTTTGATAAGTTTCCTTACTTTTTGAGCTTTAAGATAATACGCATCGTAATACCCAGAAGACAAAACATAAGTTCCAATCATAATTCTTCTTTGAACTTCAGCTCCAAAACCTTCTGATCTAGTTTTTTCGTACATATCGATTAAATTTTCACCTTTTGCTCTAAATCCATACTTTACACCATCATATCTTGCTAAGTTTGATGAAGCCTCTGCTGGAGCAACTATATAATATGTTGGTAAGGCATAACTTGTATTTGGGAGAGAAATATCAATAGTTTCAGCACCACAATCTTTAATATATTGAATACCTTTTTGCCAGAGATCTTCAATTTCTTTTGGCATACCGTCGACTCTATATTCTTTTGGTATTCCAATTTTTTTTCCTTTTATGTTATTTGTAAGTTCTTTGCTGTAATGATTTCTTTTAAATTCTATTGAAGTAGAGTCTTTAGGATCATAAGAACTAATCACTTCATGCAATAAAGCACAATCCTTGACATTTTGTGCCATTGGTCCTGCTTGATCCAATGATGAAGCAAAAGCAACTATTCCATATCTTGAACAACTTCCGTATGTAGGTTTCAATCCAACAATTCCAGTAAAAGAAGCTGGTTGTCTAATTGATCCACCAGTATCAGTACCAATTGTAACAGGAGTTAATTGTCCAGCTACAGCTGAAGCTGAACCACCAGATGATCCACCTGGAACTAAATTTTTATCAATAGGACTTTGCACATTGCCAAAAAAACTTGTTTCATTTGAAGAACCCATCGCAAACTCATCACAGTTTAACTTACCTAAAAGTATTGCACCTTCATTCCAAATATTTTCTGTTACAGTTGACTCATAAGTTGGAACAAAATTATTCAAAATTTTACTACCAGCAGTTGTTTTAATGTCTTTTGTGCAAAATAAATCCTTAACTGCCATTGGTATACCTGGCAGTTTTAAATCAAGATTAGGTTTTTGATCAAATTTTTTTGCTTTATCTAGAGCTGATGTAAAATCATTTGTAATATAAGTATTCAATTCCACTGACTTTTCAGATCTATCAATAAATGCTTTTGTTACATCTGTTGAGGAAAGTTTTTTATTTTTAATATTTTCAACTAACTCTGTTAAAGATTGTTTTGTTATATCTGACATTATTCAATCACCTTAGGTACTACAAAATAATCCTCATTATCCTGTGGAGAATTTTTTATAATTTGTTCTCTGATATTTTTACTTTTTACTTCATCAGATCTTAATTTTAAGGTCGTTTCAGCAATAGAAGTTAATGGTTCTACATTGTCAGTTTTTAATTCATTAAGTTTTTCAATAAAATCAAAAATAGAATTTAAATCACCAGCTAATTTTTCAGCTCTTTGCTCGTCAACTGAAATTCTTGCTAATTTAGATATATGTTTTATTGTTTTAAGATCTATACTCATATGCTATTTAAATATGAGGCAAAGTATCACTTAAGTTTAAAATATACAATATGATCACTTTAGAGGAATTTAAAAAAAAACACTCAGATAAGTGTAGATTGATAGGTTTAGACCTTGGATCTAAAAGAATTGGTGTGTCAATCTGTGATGATAAACAATTGATAGCCACTCCTTTAAAAACAATAAATAGGAATTCACTTAAAGATCTTGTTGATGAACTCAAATTAATCGTTGATGAAAATGATATAAAAGGAATCATTGTTGGAAATCCTTTAAATATGGATGGATCCTCAGGTAGGTCTGCTCAATCAGTAAAAGATACAACTGAAAATATTGAAAAAAACTTAGATATTCCAATTTGTCTTTGGGATGAGAGACTCTCAACTGTTGGTGCATTCAATCTATCTAGTCAATTAGATATTAATGTGAGTAAAAGAGAAAAAAAGATAGATGAAAACGCTGCTGCTTTTATATTACAGGGAGCTTTAGATTTTTTAAATAATTAATACTTGCTATTATAGAGGTTTATAGTTATAGAGTTGGTTTTAATGGCAATTAAAACAAATCAAGCTATTAAAATATCTCAAAAACACCTATTAGGAATTCAAGATTTATCAATCAATGATGTTAATTTAATACTTGATGAAGCAAATTCATTTATAAAAGTAAATCAGAGTAAAAATAAAAAAGTTGACGTTTTAAGAGGTAAAACTCAAATTAATTTATTTTTTGAACCTTCTACTAGAACTCAAAGCTCTTTTGAACTAGCTGGTAAAAGACTTGGTGCTGATGTTATGTCAATGAATATTAGCAACTCTGCAATTAAAAAAGGTGAAACATTAATAGATACAGCAATGACTCTTAATGCGATGCATCCTGATATTATTGTAATTAGACATCAAGACTCTGGGGCATGTAATCTACTTTCACAAAAAGTAAACTGCTCAGTTCTTAATGCTGGTGATGGCAGAAGAGAGCACCCTACTCAAGCTTTATTAGATGCATTAACAATCATAACTCGTAAAAAAAAGATACAAGGATTAAAAATTGCAATCTGTGGAGATATTCTTCATTCAAGAGTTGCTAGATCAAATATTTACTTACTTAGTATGTTGGGGGCAGAAGTGAACATAATCGCTCCAACAAATCTTATGCCAAAAGAAATTGAAAAATTTGGTGTTAATACTTTTACTGATATGAAAAAAGGATTGAAAGATTGTGATATTGTTATGATGTTGAGATTACAGAATGAGCGAATGACAAGTTCATATCTTTCATCCAATAGAGAATATTATGAATATTACGGATTAACTCCTGACAAATTAGAACACGCTAAATCTGATGCCTTAATTATGCATCCCGGTCCAATGAACAGAGGTATAGAAATAGATACAATGCTAGCAGATGATATCAACAAAAGTGTAATTAAAGAGCAAGTTGAATTAGGTGTCGCGGTAAGGATGGCTTGTCTTAAAATATTTTGTACATAATGAAAAAACAATATTTTATAAACGCTAATATAATTGATCCTTATAACTCCATGAATGAAAATGGGGGTCTAATTATAAGTGAAGATGGAAAAATTGAAGCTATAGGAAAAAAAGTAAATATTAATAATTTACCAAGTAGAGAAAAACCTACTGATTTAAAAGGTAAATACATTTTTCCTGGATTAGTCGATATGCGAGTTTTTGTTGGTGAACCAGGCTATGAGTATAAAGAAAATTTTAGAACTCTTAGCAATGCGGCACTCTCGGGTGGCGTCACTTCTGTCGTAACAATGCCTAATACAGATCCAATCATTGATAACGTTTCTATAGTAGATTTTCTAAAAAGAAGAGGAAGAGATAAATCAAAGATAAATATTTTTCCATGTGCCTCCTTAACAAAAAATACTGAAGGTACAAACATGACTGAATTTGGTTTGTTACAAGGTAAAGGAATAATTGCATTCACCGATGGTGTTAAAACAGTTCAAAATCCAAGATTGATGTCTAGAATAATGAACTCTGCTAAAGATTTAGGTAGTTTAATAATGCAGCACGCTGAAGATTATGAGCTAGCAAAAAATGGCATGATTAACTCTGGAATAATTGCTTCAAAATTAGGTCTATCTGGTATACCTGAAATCGCTGAGCGTATTCTGATCGAGAGAGATTTAACATTACTAGAAAAGGTTAAATGCAGATATCATATCTCTCAATTATCATCACAAAAGTCTGTCGAGGTAATTAAATTAAGAAAGGAAATAGTAAAATTCACATGTGGTGTTTCAATTAATAACTTATCTTTAAATGAAAATGACATAGGAGATTTCAAAACATTTTTGAAATTATCCCCACCATTAAGAAGAGAAGAGGATAGACTAGCTTTAGTACAAGGTTTAAAAGACGATTTAATTGATGTAATAGTTTCAGATCACAAACCTGAAGATGAAGAATCAAAAAGATTAACATTTGCTCAAGCAGCAACCGGCGCGTCAGGGATAGAAACTTTGCTGTCTCTAAGTTTAGAATTATATCATAACGGATCACTCAAATTAGAGACAATAATTAAAGCATTAACATCAAACCCTGCTAAAATATTAAAAATAAACAAAGGAAATCTATCTATTGGTAATGATGCCGATCTTTGTATAGTAGATATAGATAAACCATGGATTGTAAAAAAGGATAAGCTTATCTCAAAATCAAAAAATACATCTATCGAAGATAAAAAACTTCAAGGCAGAGTCACAAATACATTTGTAAACGGTAAAGAATTATTTAGGCTATAGCATGGATATTTTAATCATAGGTATAATTTCATATTTGATGGGTTCAATTCCATTTGGATTGATACTAACAAAAATTTTTTTGAAGAAAGATATAAGAGATATTGGATCTGGAAATATCGGAGCTACAAATGTGCTTAGAGCTGGTAACAAAATAGTTGGTTACATCACATTATCTCTTGATATTTTAAAAGCTGTTATCCCTGTAATATTTGTTAAAATTTATTACACAGATTTTTTATATTTAGCATCATTATGTGCATTTATAGGTCACGTATTTCCTGTATGGCTTAAATTTAAAGGAGGAAAAGGTGTAGCAACATACGTTGGTATTCTGTTTGCTATTAATATTTATTTTGGAGTTATTTTTGCTTTATCTTGGTTTATAATTTTTGCTATAACAAAATTTTCATCTTTATCTTCATTAATTGCTTCTTTATCAGTTCCTGTTTATTTACTAGTCACGGGTCAATTTAAAGATATATTTTTTTTTATAATCATGTTCGTGTTAATATTTTTTACCCATCGAGAAAATATTAAAAGATTGAAAAATAAAGAAGAAACTAAGACAAAAATTTATTAATTTGACTATCTAACTCTTTTAGGTAGTTTGTCATTTATGAACTTGGTCATTGTAGAAAGTCCAGCTAAAGCCAAAACTATCAATAAATATTTAGGTGATAATTATAAAGTATTAGCTAGTTATGGGCATATTAGAGATTTACCTTCTAAAAATGGTTCTGTTGATCCAGATCAAGATTTTAAAATGGAGTGGGAGATCGATAGTTTTTCTAAAAAATATCTTAAAGAAATTACAGACGCAGCCAAAGATTCTTCAAAAATTATATTAGCTACCGATCCTGATCGTGAGGGCGAAGCAATAGCTTGGCATGTAAAAGAATATCTAAATGAAAAAAAACTTCTTAAAGATAAAGAAATAGAAAGAGTTGTGTTTAACGAAATTACAAAAAAAGCAGTAATTCACGGTATTGAAAACCCAAGACAAATTGAACCGCTTTTAGTTGATGCTTACATGGCTCGAAGAGCTTTAGATTACTTGGTTGGTTTTAATATTTCACCAATATTATGGACAAAACTTCCAGGCTCTAAATCTGCGGGTAGAGTTCAATCAGTTGCTTTAAAATTAATAACTGAAAGAGAGCATGAAATTGAATCTTTTAAGCCAGAAGAATTTTGGACTTTAAGTGTCAAATTTAGAGATGAAAAAAATCAAAATATCCTAGCTAGTATTAGTCAACTCGATAACAACAAGGTTGAAAAATTCTCTTTTAGAAATAAAGATGAAATAAATAAGGCCATATCAAGTATCAATCAAAAAAAATTTAATATTACTGATATATCTAGTAAAGTGGTAAATCGTAATCCATCAGGACCATTTACTACATCAACTCTTCAACAAACAGCTTCAAGTCGATTAGGTTTTGGTGCATCAAGAACTATGCAAATTGCTCAAAAGCTTTACCAAGGAGTTGATATTGAAGGAGAAACTATAGGTTTGATAACATATATGAGAACAGATGGTACTAATTTATCCAAAGATGCTGTTGTGGCTTTTAGAGATTATATCAAAAAAGAAATCGGTAATGAATATTTACCTGAAAGTGCTTTAAATTACTCTGGCAAAACGGCAAAAAATGCACAAGAGGCACATGAAGCAATAAGACCCACGGATATTATCAGGACTCCCCAAAGTGTAAAAAAGTATCTGAGCACTGATCAAAATAAACTTTATGATTTAATATGGAGTAGAGCTTTATCTTCTCAAATGCAATCTGCTAAATTTGATAGAAATACTATAACGATTACATCAAATAATAATGATACAGTATGCAAAGCAAGTGGATCAGTTCTTAAATTTGATGGATTTTTAAAAATATATAATAATCAAGGCAAGGATGATGATGAAAACATTCTACCCTCTGTGTCTAAAGGACTTGTAAATATTGAGTCCTTAATAGATGAGCAGCATTTTACACAGCCTCCTCCAAGATACTCTGAGGCTAGTTTGGTAAAAAAACTAGAGGAGTTAGGAATAGGAAGACCCTCTACTTACGCAAGTATAATTTCTACAATAGCAAATAGAGGTTATGCAGAGATACTGAATAAAAGATTTTTTCCCACTGATAGAGGAAAACTTATTTCGGCTTTTCTTGAAAAATTGTTCTCAAAATACGTGGATTATAACTTTACCGCTGGTTTAGAGGATCAATTAGACGAGATTACAACTGGTAAAGAAAGCTGGATAAAAGTTTTGGAATTGTTCTGGAAAGACTTCAATAACAATGTGGCTGAAGTAAAGGAAAAAAGAACAAGAGAGGTCTTAGATCTTTTAAATGATAGTTTAGGAGATTTGGTTTTCGATAAAGATGATAAAGGAAATATTGTAAGAAAGTGTCAATTATGTAATTCAGGGACACTTAGCTTAAAAAATAGCTTTAGAGGCGGTGCATTTATTGGTTGTTCTAATTACCCTGAATGTAAATTTACAAGACCTTTATCTAAAGCTAAAGCAGCAGCCCAAGCTCAGTTAGCTGAACCAAAATTTATTGGAAAACACGAAAACGGCAATGATATTTATCTTAAAAACGGAAGATTCGGTCCTTATCTTCAATATGAAAAAATTCCTGAAGATATAGAAATTGAAAAAACACCAAAGAAAAAAAGGAAAATAAAAAAACTTAAATCAGATGTAAATGAACTTTTAAAAAATGTTTCTATCCCAAAAGGTTTGGCTTTAGAAAGTATTGATCTAGAAAAAGCACAATTTTTATGCTCACTACCAAAATCTCTAGGAATAAATCCTGATAATCAAAAAGAAATTACTTTAAATACTGGAAGATTTGGGCCTTACCTAAAATGTGAAAATAAATCAGCTCGAATAGAAAATATTGAAGAAATTTTCTCTATTGGTTTAAATAGAGCCATAACTTTAATTGCTGAGGCTAAACCAGGAAGAATGTCTTCTTCGATGATCAAAGATTTAGGTGAACACCCTGAGGATAAAAAACCAGTTAGAATTATGAAGGGACAATACGGACCTTATATAAAGTATAAATCTCTAAATGCAACAATACCAGAGGAAAAGGATCCAACAGAACTAACAATGGAAGAAGCATTAATATTGATTGAGAAAAGAAAAGAATACGATAAAACAAAAAAGAAAAAAAAGAAAAAATGAATTATCAAAAAAATTTAGAAAAACTTGGGTTAAAACTTCCTGATGCTAAAGCACCTGTAGGAAATTATGTTGCAACTAAAATAATAGGAAAGTTGTTATTTGTGTCAGGACAAATTTCAATTGATGAAAAAGGTGAACTAATAAAAGGAAAAGTTGGAAAAGATTTAGATGTTGACTCTGGATATAATGCTGCGAAAAGATGTGCTTTAAGTATTATTTCTCAAATAATGAAGGCATCTGATAATGATCTAACAAAGATCAAATCTTGTATTAAACTAACAGGTTTTGTTAATTCTACTGATAATTTTCAGGATCAACCTAAAGTAATAAATGGTGCTTCTGATTTAATCGCATCCGTTTTTGGAGATGCAGGAATGCACACAAGGGCAGCTGTAAGTGTTAATAGTCTTCCCTTAGGTGTTGCTGTTGAAGTTGATGCTATATTTGAGCTAAATTAAAAATTTATCTCCCAATACTATAATACTTGAAACCTTGATTTTTAATTTTTGTTGGAGAATATATATTTCTCATATCGTAAATAATAAATTTTTTACCTCTTACTAAATTCTTAAAATTGATCGATTTAAAATCATTCCATTCTGTATGAATAATTACAAGATCTGAGCCCTGTACAGATTCTTTAATATTATCAATATAAAAAACATTTTTTAAGTTTGAGAACTCTTTTTTAAGACCTGTCGGATCGAAATAATTTACTCTAGCACCTTTTTTTAAGAGTGCAGGTATCATTTTTAAACTAGAAGAGTCTCTCATGTCGTCTGTATTAGCTTTAAATGTGACACCTAAGAAAGTTATTTTTTTATTCTTAATTTTGTTATTCAAAATTTTATAGACTTTATTAAGTAAAAAATTAGATCTATTTTCGTTAGATTTAATGACTGATTTTATTACAGAAAGATTTATTTTAAACTTATCAGCAGTTGAAATTATAGCTTTAGTATCTTTTGGAAAACATGATCCACCATAACCAGGACCTGCCCTTAAAAAACGACTCCCTATCCTTTTATCTAAACCCATCCCAATTGAAATATCTTCTACATTTATTCCTGTTTTTTCACATAAATTTGCGATTTCATTAATAAATGTAATTTTCGTAGCCAAAAAAGCATTGGATGCATATTTGATTAATTCTGCAGCTCTTCTAGATGTATGAATATATTGAGCTCCTTTAGAAATTAAAGGCGCATATAAATTATTCATTGTTCGGTTAGACTTTTTATCATTAGATCCAACAACTATTCTATCAGGAAAAATAAAATCTCGGATAGCTTCACCTTCTCTTAAAAATTCTGGATTTGATACAACAGAAAATTTATTTTTATTACTCTTTTTTTTTAGTAAAATTTTTTCAATTTCATCGCCGGTTGTCACAGGTACCGTTGACTTAGTAACTATTATCTTAAATTTATTAATTGATAAACTTATCTCTTTTGCCACTTGAAAAATTTGACTGAGATCTGCACTACTGCCTCCCTTTTTTGTTGGTGTTCCAACACAAATAAAAATTATATCAGAGTTTTTTATTGATTTTTTTAAATCTGATGAAAATTTTAATCTTTTATTTTTAAAATTTTTATTTACTAATTCAGTAAGTCCGGGTTCGTAAATAGGAATTTTGCCTCTAGAAAGCAGATCAATTTTTTTTAAGTCTTTATCTACACAAATTACATTATTACCTAGATCAGCAAAGCATACACCGCTGACTAAACCTACATAACCTGTTCCTATCATACAAAGTTTCATGATTTTGCTATTTCTAATGTTGATTTGATATAGCCATCCATACTTCCACAATCCAAATATTTCCCAGTAAAGTTATGGGCGATGAATTTTTCATTTTTTTGTATCAATGATTGTATTGCGTCAGTGATATGAATTTCGCCACCTTTGCCTGGTTTTTGATTTAATAATTTAGAAAATATTTTTTTTGGAAGAATATATCGTCCTATTACAGCTTTATTTGATGGTGCTGTTGAGATTGAAGGTTTTTCGATAACATCTTTTATAACATAATTATTCTTATTTATTTTTTTTCCTAATTTATAAATTCCCCATCTTGAGACAGTTTTTTTTGGTACATTAATACTTGCCATTACAGATGATTTATAACGATTATGTACATTGATCATCGACTTTGAGCAATTTTTCTTAATTATAAGATCATCTGGTAATAACATAAGAAAGAAATCATCAGTGATAAATTTTTTAGTTTTTAATACTGCATCGCCTGTTCCCAGAGGTTTATTTTGATAAACAAATTTAATCATCTTTTTATATTTCAAAATTTTTTTATATTCTTTAATAACCCTAGGATCTTTTTTCTTTTTTATTATTTTTTGATAAAAGCTATCCTTGTAAAAATAATCTTTTATCATTTGTTTTTTTTTTGAAATTATAAAAACTACCTTTTTGATACCAGCATCTGCACATTCATCTAGAATATACTCAATTCCTGGTTTTCCATTAATAGGAAGAAGTTCTTTAGCAAATACACTGGTTAAAGGTAATAACCTTGTACCTAGACCAGCTAATGGAATAATTGCTTGTTTAATCATTTAAATGTTTTACTTATTAAAATGTTTTATACAAATGAAAACTTTATTAAACAATATTGATTTAAATGAGGCATTATTTGGCAATTCAAATATTGGGTTTGTACCTACTATGGGCAGCCTTCATGATGGTCATATCTCATTAATTAGAAAATCTCTAAAACTATCCAATAAAACCATTGTAAGTATATTCGTAAATCCTAAACAATTTAATAACAAACAAGACTACAAGAAATATCCTAGGAATATAAAAAAAGATCTGAAAATTTTAAAAAAACTAAAAGTGGATTATGTTTATTTACCTAAAATCAACGATATCTATAAAGCTAAAAACAAAATAAAGATTAAACTCAACAAACAAGATAAAATACTGTGTGCCAAGTATAGAAAAGGTCATTTTGAAGGAGTGATTGAGGTAATGACTCGTTTAACAAAAATAGTGAATCCATCAAAAATATTTATGGGTGAAAAAGATCTTCAGCAGTTATTATTAGTAAAGAGATTTGTTGAAAAAAATTTCAAATCTAAAATAATTTATTGCAAAACAATTAGAGATAAAAATAAATTAGCACTATCTTCTAGAAATATTCTTTTAAATAAAGATAATTTAAACAAAGCAGGAAAAATAGCAAAGAATCTTATTATTTTTAAAAGAAAATTATCAAATAATAAAAATTTAAATAATTTGATTTTTATGAAAAAAAATGAACTCAAAAAAAAATATGATATTAAAATAGATTATCTTGAATTAAGAAATACAAAAAATCTTAAATTGACTAATAAAATTAAAAAAGCTAAAATTTTTATTGCATATTATATTAATAAGGTAAGACTTATTGATAACTTTTAACGTTTATAAAAAATAAGCTCCAACTCCTAAAAAAGATACAAAACCGATAACATCAGTTATAGTTGTTACAAAAACACTTGATGCTATAGCTGGATCTATATTCATCTTTTTTAATGTAACAGGTACCAATATCCCGAATAAACCTGCAACGATCATTGTCAAAATCATTGAAATTGAAATTATTAATGAAAGTATAATGTCCTGAAACCATAACTGAACAATTAGGGAACTTATTATTGCAAAAATAATTCCATTTAAAATTCCAATGTTAAATTCTTTAAAAATATTTTGATTAAAATTATTTTTTGTTAAATCATTAGTGGCAAGAGTTCTAACAGTAACTGCCAATGTTTGCATTCCAGCATTGCCACCCATTGATGCAACTATTGGCATTAAAAAAGCTAGAACAACCATTTGTTCAATTGTTGCACCAAATAAACTAATACAATATGTGGCTAAAAATGCAGTAAAAAGATTTAATAACAACCAGTTAAATCTTCTTTTCGTTTTTGTTATTACTCCATCTGTAATTTCTTCATCACCTACACCAGCTAATCTTAACGCATCTTCTTCGGCTTCTTCTTTTAAAACTGTTAGCACATCATCTGATGTGATCATTCCAACTAATTTATTATTTTTATCAATAACACATGCAGAATTTAAATTATAATTTTCAAAAGAGTTACCAACTTCTTCTCTATCCATATCTACAGGAACTAAGAAAATAGAGTCATCCATAATTGATGACATTTTTGTTTCTCTTGGTGTTCTTAGAACTTTGGATGATGGTACAGCACCAATAGGTTTAAAATTTTCATCAACAATATAAATTTCTAAAAATTGTTCTGGTAAATCTTTATTTTCTCTTAAATAGTCAATAGTTTGACCAACAGACCAGTTACTAGGTATTGCAGTAAATTCTCTCTGCATAATTCTAGCTGCACTGTCCTCAGGATAACTAAGACCTTCCAATAAAGCGAAACGATCTTTAGGTGGTAGTAAACTTAAAATAGAATTTTTATTTTTTTCATCTACATTTTCAAGTATAGCTATAGCATCGTCAGACTCCAGGTTTTTCAATATTCTGACTATCGCATCTGAGGAAAGATATTTTATAATTTCAGTTTGAACTGACTCATTTAACTCAACAAAAACTTCAGGATTTATTTTGAAATTGTTAAGTTTAATTAAATTTTCTCTATCATTTTGCTCTAAGTGTTCTATGATATCAGCTGCATCAGCAGGGTGCATTTCTTTAAAAGAATTTGTGATAAAATTTGCATCATTGTTTGAAATTTTATCAGTGACTACTTTTATGTACTCTTTATTGAATTCAAAATTGACTTTTTTATCTTTGATTTTTTTAATTAAAGCCATAAATTTTCCTATTATTTAGGTCGATCTTTTAATACATAATCAAAAGATTACAATTTTTAAATGAGTATAGAAATTAAAAAGTCTGAAAAACCTGTCATTTATGAGGATGCTAAAAAAATGATGGAAGATAGATTGTTAAATCTGGATCAAAATAAATCAAATGAATTAATTTGGACTTTAGAACATCCAGAGATTTATACAGCAGGGACAAGCTATGATGAAAGCGATATTTTAGATAAATCAATTAAGATTTTAGAGACAAATAGAGGGGGTAAAATTACTTATCATGGACCAGGCCAACTAATTTGTTATTTTGTAATAGACCTAAAAAAAAGAAAAAAAGATGTAAGAAATTTTATTACAATTATAGAAAAGACAATAATAGATACATTACAATTTTTTAATATAAAAACTTTTTCAGATAAAGAAAATATTGGAATATGGTACAAAGATAACGAACAAACAAAAAAGGTAGCTGCGATTGGAGTAAGAATTAGTAAATGGATAGCTTATCACGGTTTCTCAATTAATATTAATAACAATTTAGAAAAATATAAAGCGATAATTCCATGTGGTATTAAAGATAAAGGGATAACAAATCTAAAACAAATCAAAGATCAAGATTATAGAGAATTAGAGAAAAAACTGGTGGAAGTTTTTATCTCAAATTTGAATAAGTAAGCCTTTTTATTTTTAATAATTTTTTAAAATAATCAGGAAGTAAAGCCTTATAAGTAAATTTTTTATCTTTAATCATAAATTTTATTTCATATGCATGAAGCATTAATTCTTTGTTAATACCAATTGTTTTGGTGAAAGATCTATATTTGGTATCCCCATAAATTGAGTGACCAATATTAAAAAGTTGTTTTCTTAATTGATGTTTCCTACCGGTAATAGGTTTCATCTCAACAAGACTAGAATTCGAATTTTTATCAATAACTTTGTAAATTGTTTTTGCTTTTTCAATAATTTTTTTTCCGTTATCATAACGTACCAAATCATCATTCCATTCTCCTGAATTTTTTTCAAGTTCACCATGACATATAGCTAGATAAGTTTTATGCACTTTTCTTAATCTAAATAATGATGTTAATAATTGTGCTGTCTCTCTGTTTTTAGCTATTAAAAAAACACCTGATGTATCTTTGTCTAATCTGTGGACAGAAAAAGGTTTTGAGTCTGAAAAAATTTCACTTTTTTTGAATATATCAATTAAGTTTTTTTTTGATTTTGTTCCACCCTGAACAGAGATACCAGCACTTTTATTTAAGACGATAAAATTTTCATTGTTATCTATTATCAAATCTTCATTTACTTTAATTACTTGATTAGAAGCATTATAAACTATTTTTTTTTGTATAATTCTCTCTTCAAATTTAAAATTATAAAAATCGATTTTGTCGTTAGATTTTATCTTATAAGAACTTTTTATTTTTTTTTTATTAACCTTTATTTTGCCTGATCTTAGAGATTTTTCAATCAGTCCTTGAGGAATTTTCCCAATCTTATTCCGTATCCATCTATCAACACGCATATTATTACACGTTGAATCAACGATGTAACTTTTTAACATAAAAAAATATTATTTTGATGCAGTAACTGGTTTTTTATCTTCTTTTTTTTCAGATTCTTTTGAAGCAGATTTTTTCTTTTTATCAACTTTTTTTGCTTCAACATCTCTATCAACAAATTCAATAATTGCCATCGGTGCATTATCACCATATCTGAAACCAGCTTTAATTATTCTCGTATAACCACCTGATCTTTTCTCATATCTTTTTGATAATGTCTTTTTAACTTTGTTTGCAGATTTAATATCTTGTAACTGTGAAACTAAAGCTTTTGTATTATGTAGAGTATCTCTCTTACCTAATGTAATAATCTTGTCAGCCTGAGGCTTTAAAAACTTTGCCTTTGGTAATGTTGTTTTGATTTGCTCATATTTTATAAGAGAATTAAGCATATTTTTTAACAATGCTTTTCTATGCTCAGATGTTCTATTAAGCTTCTTATTTGCAAATCCGTGTCTCATTTATATAGCTTCCTCAAGTTTTTTAGACATTTCAGCAATGTTGTCTGGTGGCCAATTTGGTATCTCCATACCCAAATACAAAGACATTCCTGTTAAAACCTCTTTAATTTCATTAAGCGATTTTCTTCCAAAATTTGGGGTTCTAAGCATTTCTCCTTCAGACTTTTGCACAAGATCACCAATATAAATTATGTTATCATTTTTCAGGCAATTCATTGATCGTACAGATAATTCCAATTCATCGACTTTTCTTAGTAGATTTTTATTAAATTCTGGTTCTGTTGAAACTTCTTTAACGGGTGCTTCTACTGGCTCATCAAAATTAATAAACATTTTTAGTTGATCTTGAAAAATTCTTGCAGAATAAGCAACCGCATCCTCAGCAGAAATTGAACCATCTGTTTCAACTTCCATTGTAAGTTTATCATAGTCTAGAGCTTTACCTTCTCTTGCAGTACTTACAGAATAAGAAACTTTTTTTACTGGACTGTATAATGAGTCAATTGCGATTAAGCCTAATGGAGGCTCCTCTGGTTTATTAAGTTCTGCTGGGACATACCCCTTTCCAGTATTAACATTCATTTCCATATGAAAGCTTGTATTTTCATCTAAATTACAAATTACTAACTCAGGATTTAAAATTTCAACATCAGCTACAGGAGTTATATCTGAAGCTTTAATTTCACCTGGTCCTTTTGCATCTAAAATAAGTTTTTTAGTCCCCTCTGAGGATGACTTCAGTGCCAGTGATTTAACATTTAAAACAATATCTGTTACATCCTCACGTACGCCTTTAATTGATGTAAATTCATGTAGCACGCCATCAATTTGAATTGAGGTTACAGCTGCACCTCTTATTGATGATAAAAGTATTCTTCTTAAAGAATTTCCTAAAGTCAAGCCATAACCTTTTTCAAGAGGCTCAGCAACAATTTTTGCTTTTGAAGAATCATCGCTCATTTGCACATCAATTTTTGATGGTTTAATTAGTGATTTCCAATTTTTAATATTTACATTTTCAGTTTCCATTAAACTCTCCTTTTTTTTGGTGGTCTTGTACCATTGTGTGGCATCGGTGTTGTGTCTTTAATTGATAAAATTTTAAATCCTCTTGCTTGTAAAGCTCTTAAAGCTGTTTCTCTTCCTGAACCTGGTCCCTTAACTTCAACTGATAATGTTTTCATACCAAATTCTAATGCTTTCGATGCAGCTGCATCAGCTGCTATTTGTGCAGCATATGGTGTAGATTTTCTAGAACCCTTAAAACCTTTTTGGCCAGCCGAAGCCCATGAAATAACATTTCCATTAGTATCTGCGATAGAGATAATAGTATTATTGAAGGTTGACTGAACATAAGCAATACCGTTCAAAATATTTTTTTTGACTTTTTTCTTTTTAGAGTAAGAACTTTTTTTTACATTACTTACAGTCTTTTCACTTTTTTGGTCTTTTTTTTCAACCTTTTCTATTTTAGCCATGTTTATTTTTTCAATGGTGTTAATTTTTTACCAGCAATCGCAATTGCCTTACCTTTTCTTGTTCTTGCATTACATCTAGTTCTTTGACCTCTAACTGGTAATTTTTTTCTGTGTCTAGATCCTCGGTAGCAAGCTAAATCAATCAATCTTTTAATGCTTAATGAATAATCTCTTCTCAAATCTCCTTCAACTTTAAAATTTTGATCAATGTATTCTCTTATTTTCAGTATCTCATCATCAGTTAATTGGTTCACTCTTTTTTCTTTTGGAATTTTCAATGATGAACAAATTTGTGAAGAAAATTTATCTCCAATGCCGTATATGTAGGTAAGACCTACATGAACAAGTTTGTTCTGTGGAATATTTATACCTGCAATACGAGCCATATATTTAGTGATAATTTTCAGCCTTTTATATAAGATGATCTTCTAAAGTCAACGGGTTAAAGATTGAGAAAACTATTGATTTTAGCCGTTATTTCTTCAATTTTAGTGCTACCATCTAATTCATAAAAATTGGAATTTTTGGAGTAGAAGTCTAAAACAGGTTTGGTAGTTTCCATATATTTATCATATCTTTTCACAATAGTATTTAAATCATCATCAGATCTGTTTTCTATAGTTTTTCTTTGTTCAATTCTTTTGATTATTGTTTCCTTATTCACATTTAGAAAGAATACAAAATCAATTTTTTGATTTGTTTTCTCTAATAATTTTTCAAGATTCTTAGCTTGAGTTAGTGATCTTGGATATCCATCAAAAATTAATTTGTTTTTTTTACTAGGATCAAAAATTAATTTTTCTATTAAAGAATTGACGATTTCATCACTAACAAATCTACCATCACTCATATCTTGAACTATCTTTTTTCCTATTTCAGAGTTTTTTTGAATTTCATCTCTTAAAATATCACCTGTAGAAATTTGAAAACTGTTTAATCTTTTAACCAGGTTTTTAGCTTGTGTGCCTTTGCCAGCTCCTGGAGGTCCAAACAAAATTACATTCACTTTTTTTTATCTACCTGCCAAATTTGGTTTTTTTTATCAACTGCTCATATTGAGAGCTCATAAGTCGAGTTTGAATTTGTGTTACTGTATCAATAGCAACAACTACAACAATCAAAATTGACGTACCACCTAAGTAAAATGGTATTGGATAATTTGCGATTAAAAACTCTGGCATCAAACAAACTAAAGTAAGGTATAATGCTCCAATGGTAGTTAATTTTGTTAAAATATTTTCAATATAAAGAGCTGTACTTTCTCCTGGTCTTATACCTGGAACAAAACCACCATATTTTCTTAAATTATCAGCTGTCTCTGTTGGATTAAAAGTTATTGATGTATAAAAAAAGGTAAAAAAAATAATTCCTGACGCATAAAGTAACATGTAAAGAGGTTGTCCTTGAGTAAAATATGAACTTAAATTTAAAAAAGTTTCATTATCAGAAACATCAAAATTTGAAAAAGTTACAGGTAATAATAACAAGGCTGAGGCAAAAATTGCTGGTATAACTCCAGCCTGATTTATCTTTAACGGTAAATGAGATGACTCTCCTCCATACATTTTGTTGCCCATTTGTCTTTTAGGATAATTTATTAAAATTTTTCTTAAAGCTCTTTCCATAAAAACAATGAATAAAATAGTTAGAATTAATAAAATAAAAATTGCAATAATCATTAACGTTGAAATTGCACCAGTTCTACCCAGCTCAAAGGTAGTTACTAAAGCTCTTGGTATTTCTGCAACAATTCCAGCAAAAATAATTAATGATATTCCATTTCCTATTCCTCTTTGTGTGATTTGTTCTCCAAGCCACATTAAAAAAATTGTTCCTGCAACAATTGTTGTCACTGTTGAAATTTTAAAGAAAACTCCAGGATTAATTACTAAATTGGCTGAACTTTCTAGTCCAACTGACAATCCATAGCCTTGAACTGTTGCTAACAAAACAGTTCCGTATCTTGTAATTTGAGTTATTTTAGCTCTTCCTGTTTCACCTTGCGCTTTTAAATTTTTAAAATAATCAGAAACTCCCGTGAGTAATTGCACGATAATTGAGGAAGATATATATGGCATTATACCAAGTGCAAATATTGCCATTCTACTTACAGCACCTCCTGCAAATACATTGAACATCCCTAACAATCCTTTTTGATTTCCCTCCATTAAAATTTTTAATTGTTCAGGATCAATACCTGGAAGAGGAACAAAAGTACCAAATCTGTAAACTGCTAAAATTGCAATTGTAAATATAATTCTATTTCTTAAATCACTGCTTGAGGAAGAAGAGCTCATTATTTTAGTTATTATTTTTTCAATTGTATAGATCCACCAACTTTCTCAAGCTTCTTTAATGCAGATTTTGAAGCTAAATCGGCTTCAATATTTATTTTATCTTTTATATCACCTGTTCCTAAAATTTTAAGTTTGTTTGAATTTTTATTGATAAGTTTTAATTTTTTAAGGGTAGAAGAATTTAAAACTTCTGAAGTATTTATAGTTTTTTTTGTTATATATGACTGAATTTTATTTAAATTTAAAATTGCTATCATATTTCCTCTTTGTATCGGGTTAAAACCACGCTTAGGTAATCGTCTATACAAAGGCATTTGTCCTCCCTCAAAGCTCTTTATAGCCACACCTGATCGAGATTTTTGACCCTTCACTCCTCTACCAGAGGTCTTGCCTTTACCTGAGCCTATACCTCTTCCTACTCTCATCTTCGGTTTATTAATTTTAGCTCTGTTATTAAGTTTAATCATTATCCTCTTTTTTCTATTATTTCTGAGATTTTTTTATTTCTTATAGATGATATTTGTTTAGGAGAATTTTGTTTTGTCAAAGCTTTTATTGTGGCTCTTATTACATTATGTGCATTAGAAGTACCCATAGATTTTGCAACTATATCTTTTACCCCTAAAACTTCACAAACTGCCCTAACTGGACCACCTGCAATAATACCAGTTCCTTTAGCTGCAGATCTTAAAACTATCCTACCTGATCCGTCTTTAGCTTTAACATCATGATGAATTGTTCTTCCCTCTCTTAAAGGTATTTGAATTAGTCTTCTTCTAGCAATTTCATTTGCTTTTTTAATAGCATCAGGAACTTGCTTTGCCTTTGCATGAGCAATACCTATTTTGCCTGCTTGATTCCCAACAACAACAAGAGCAGAAAAACCAAATCTTCTACCACCTTTAACAACTTTAGTAATTCTATTAATGTGAACTAGTTTTTCTAAAATATCGTCTGATTTTTTATCTTTAAAATTATCCATAATTAAAATTCCAATCCATTTTTTCTTAATGTTTCTGCAAAAATTTTTATTCTTCCGTGATATTTATAAATACCTCTGTCAAAGTATATTTTGCTAATATTCTTTTCTTGAGCTTTCTTAGCTAGTTTTTCTGCAACAACTTTAGAAAGTTCAGATTTATTTTTTGTTTTTGTATCTTTTATATCTTTCTCAATAGAAGAAGCTGATAATAAAGTTACTTTTTTTGAATCATCAATAATTTGTGCAGATATATTTTTTGAAGATCTAAATATACTTAGTCTAAATCTATTCGATTTTGCAACCTTTTTAAGTTTATTAGATATTCTAAATTTTTTTCTAGTGCTTGTTGATAGTTTCATTATTTTTTCTTTCCTTCTTTTTTCAAAATATACTGGCCTTTTTCTCTAATACCTTTTCCTTTATAAGGTTCGATTTTTCTCAAAGTCTTTATTTTTGATACAACTAAACCTACTAATTGCTTATCAGAACCTGTAATTTTTAATGTAGTTTGTTTTTCCACTGCAATCTTTATGCCTTCTGGAATGTCAAAATTTATATCGTGGCTATATCCCAATTGTAAATTAAGCTGAGTACCTTTCAAGGAAGCTCTATATCCAACTCCAACCAATTCGAGAGTTTTTTCATATCCTTTTATTGATCCTATAACTGCACTATTAATTAAGCTCCTATTCATTCCCCATAATCTTTTTGTGTTTTGGTCAATTACTTTAGGTTTAATAGATATTTCTTTACCATCTTTGATATCTAAATTAAAAATATCTAAATCAATGTTTAGTGATTTTTTACCTAAGGGTCCCTCTATATTTAAAATGTTACCTGCTAAAGCTACTTTAACTTTTTCTGGTATTGATATATTTATTTTACCTATTTTTGACATATTAAAATACCTTGCAAATAATTTCTCCACCAACTCTTTGTTTTCTTGCATCCACATCCGTCATAACTCCTTTTGGAGTTGATAAAATTGCTATTCCTAATCCATTATTTATTTTTGGTAGACTATCAGCACTTGAAAAAATTCTTCTTCCAGGTTTAGAAACTCTCTCAAAGTTGCTTATCACTGGATTACCTGAGTGATACTTTAATTCTAATGATAAAATATTCTTTTTTTCTTCAATAGATATTTTAAAATCTTTTATAAAACCCTCATTTTTTAAAATATCAGCAATTTTACTTTTAAAGTTAGAAGATGGTAAATCAACTTTTTTATGATTTCTAGCTTGAGCATTTTTTACTCTTGCTATCATATCTCCGATTGGGTCACTTAAACTCATATATTTTCCTTTCTACCAACTTGATTTAACTAAACCTGGAATTTTTCCTTGTAATCCAAGTTGTCTTAATGCAATTCTTGATATCTTTAATTTTCTGTATACGCCATGGGGTCTCCCAGTTATTTGGCATCTGTTCATTACTCTAATTTTTGCTGAATTCCTTGGCAGCTTAGATAATTTTTGTTGAGCTTTAAATCTTTCCTCTAAAGGGATCTTTTTATCCATAACAATTTTTTTTAAATTCGCTCTCTTTTTAAATAATTTATCTGAAAGTTTAATTCTTCTGTTATTTTTGTTAATTGAGCTCATCTTGGCCATTTTTAATTATCTCCTTTGTTAATAAATGGAAAATTCATTTTCTTAAGTAAAGCTAAACTGTGCTCTTTATTTGAAGATTTGATGACTATTACAACGTCTAAACCTCTTACTTTATCAGCTCTGTCAAAGCTCACCTCTGGAAATATTATATGTTCTTTAATTCCAAATGTATAATTGCCAAATTTATCAAAACCATTTGATGATAATCCTCTAAAATCTTTAACTCTTGGCAAAGCTATATTCACTAGTCTATCTAAAAATTCATACATTTTATTTTTTCTTAAAGTTACTTTTAATCCTGCATTAGATCCTTTTCTTGTCTTGAAATTAGCTACAGATTTCTTAAATTTCGTAGTAATTGGTTTTTGACCAGTAATCTTAGCTAAATCTTCCTCACATGATTTTAAAATTTTTGCATCGTTTCCATCTAAACCTAAACCCATATTTAAGATTATTTTTTCAATTTTTGGACCCATATTCAAATTCTTGAATCCAAATTCAGCCTTTAGAGATGGCTGGATTTCTTTTATATATAATTCTTTTAATCTAGGTGTCATTACTTTTTAGCCTCAGTTTTTTTATTTTTATCAGTCTTATTAATTAACCCTAAGTTTGAAATATGAATGAAATTCTCTTTATTAATTATCCCACCTTTTTTTTCTTTAGTTGTTTTCACATGTTTTTTAACCATATTAAGATCTTTAACTTTAACTCTATTATTAGATCGATCAATTTCAATAACTTCACCCTCTTTTTTTTTATCTTTACCTGTTAAAATTTTTACTTTTAATCCTTTTTTAATCATTATAATACCTCTGGTGCTAATGAAATTATTTTCATTTGACCTCTAGTTCTAAGCTCTCTCGTTACAGGACCAAATATTCTTGTTCCAACAGGCTCCCCTTTATCATCAACGAGCACAGCTGCATTATTATCAAATTTAACTTTTGAACCATCATCTCTATGAATGCCTTTTTTTACTCGAACAACAACTGCTTTATGGACTGAACCTTTTTTAACCTTTCCTTTAGGTATTGCCTCTTTTACAGCAATGACAATAGTATCCCCTATACTTGCATATCTTCTTTTTGAACCACCTAATACTTTTATACATTCAATTTTTTTAGCACCAGTATTGTCAGCAACTTGTAATTCTGTTTGAACTTGTATCATTATTTATTACTCTCCATTACTTGAAATTTCTTGTTTTTAGAAAAAGGCTTGCTCTCAATAATAGAAACTTTATCACCATTTTTATAAGTATTATTTTCATCATGAGCATTGTATTTTTTTCTAACTTTAACTACTTTCTTTAGCACAGGGTGAGAATATTTTCTTTCCACCAATACAGTGATTGTTTTATTCGGTTTGTCACTTACTACTATACCAGTCAAAATTTTCTTAGGCATTGATTTTTCCTTTTAAAACAGTTTTAAGTCTTGCAATTGTTCTTTTAGTTTCACTTATTTTTGATGGATTTGTAACCTGTGAGTTTATTTTTTGAAATCTAAAATTAAATAAATCCTTCTTAAATTTATCTATATTCTTTAATATTTCATCTTTAGAAAGTTTTTTTATTTCTTGTTTTTTCATTTTATAAAAACCTTTTTATAGTTTTTGTTTTAATAGGAAGTTTTGCTGAAGCTTTATAAAGTGCTTCTTTGGCAACTTGCTCAGAAACACCATCAACCTCAAACAAAATTCTACCTGGTTTTACCCTGCATGCATAAAATTCAGGTGAACCTTTACCCTTACCCATCCTTACCTCTATAGGTTTTTTTGAGACAGGAATATTTGGAAATATTCTTGTCCAAACTCTGCCCTGCCTTTTCATATGTCTTGTTAGCGCCACTCTAGCGGCTTCAATTTGCTTACCAGTAACTCTTTCTGGACTTAGTGCTTTCAAAGCATATGCTCCATAATTAATAAAATTAGCTCTAGAAGCTTTACCATGAATTCTGCCTTTATGTGCTTTTCTCCATTTTGTTCTTACTGGTTGCAACATTTTACTCCTTTGCCTCTTTAGTCACCACTTTATTAGTCTCTTGGCTAAATTCTCTAGCGAAAACCTCACCCTTATAAATCCAAACTTTTATTCCAATAATTCCATAAGTTGTTAATGCTTCTGCTTCAGCGTAATCTATGTTAGCCCTTAGTGTATGCGATGGAATACTTCCATCTCTTAACCATTCTGTTCTAGCAATTTCATTTCCACCCAATCTACCACTAATTGAAACTTTAATCCCTTTAGCACCAAGTCTTAAACAAGATTGCATAGCTCTTTTCATTGCTCTTCTATAAGAAATTCTTTTAACTAATTGTTGAGCAATATTTTCTGCAACTAAATATGCATTTGTCTCAGGTTTTTTAACTTCTTTTATATTGAGAGCAATTTCATTTTTTGTGAACTTAGATAAATTATTTTTTATTTTATCAATATCGCTTCCTTTTTTTCCTATAACAAAACCTGGTCTTGAAGTATATATTGTTACGTAACATTTGTTTGAAGTTCTTTCGATCATAACCTTAGAGACTCCAGAATTGATAACATTTTTTTTAATATATTCTCGAATTTTGTAATCTTCGATAAGATAATTTCCAAAATCTTTCTTTTTAGCATACCACACAGAGTCCCAGCCTCTATTAACTCCCAATCTAAAACCTACAGGATTAACTTTTTGTCCCATGACTCTCCATTTTAGTTGCTTCTGATAATATTATAGTAACACTTGAATATGGTTTTAAAATTGGTGCAGCTCTTCCTTTTGCTCTTGGTCTAAATCTTTTCATTGTAATTTTCTTCCCACAATAAGCCTCTTTTATTATTAATTTATCTATATCATATTGAAAATTGTTTTCTGCGTTTGCAACAGCAGAACTTATAGTTTTTCTAATATCTTTTGTGATTCTTTTTTCAGAAAATTGTAAATCTCTAATAGCAGTCTCAACTTTTTTTCCAACTATACCTCTTAAAATTGGATTAAGCTTCCTTACACTTGATCTTATATTATTATTAATAGATCTAACTAATTTATCTTTAGATGTATCTGTTTTCTTTTTTTTGCTCATAATTATTTTTTAGCCTCTGCTTCGGCAGGTTTGGCTTTTTTATCTGCTGGTGTATGTCCAAAAAAAGTTCGAGTTGGAGCAAACTCTCCTAATTTATGTCCAACCATATCCTCTGAAATTGTTATTGGTACAAACTTTTTGCCATTATAAATCAAAAAACTTACCCCAACAAAATCGGGTAATATTGTAGACTTTCTAGACCAAGTTTTAATTGGAATCTTTTTTGGATCAGTTTTATATTTATCCACCTTTTTCATAAGACTTTCCTCTACAAAAGGACCTTTCCAAACTGCTCTAGCCATTATTTCGTATCCTTCCTTTTGTTTCTTCGCTTAACAATATATTTATCTGTTCGCTTATTATCTCGAGTTTTAAGACCTTTGGCTGACTGACCTTTAGGAGATACTGGATGTCTTCCACCAGCACTTTTTCCCTCACCTCCACCATGTGGGTGATCAACCGGATTTTTAACGACTCCTCTAGTATGAGGTCTTCTACCAAGCCACCTGGATCGACCAGCTTTACCGATTTTAATATTTTTTTGATCTGGATTGCTTAAAACGCCAATTGTTGCCATTGATCTTGAATCAATTTTTCTTACTTCTCCAGATGTTAATTTTATAAGGCTATAATTTCCATCTAAGCCACTAATTGTTACAGATGTTCCAGCTGATCTAGCTAATTTACCACCGCCACCAGGCTGGATTTCAACATTATGAATATCGATTCCTACCGGTATATCTTGCAAAGGCATACAATTTCCAATTTTAATTTCTTTTTTAGAACCATTTTCTATTTTATCTCCAATTTTTATTTTCTGAGGTGCTAAGTAATATGCATGAGAATTATCATCAAATTTAACCAACATTATGTAACAAGATCTATTTGGATCATATTCTATTCTTTGAACAGTTGCTGGGCTATCAAACTTTCTTCTATAAAAATCTACATGTCTGTACATTTTTTTATGACCACCAGCCCTATTAATTGAAGTGATGTGGCCATTATTATTTCTACCTTTCATTGAGTTTTTTGGAGATACCAGTGATTTAAAAGGTTTTCCTTTCCAAAGTCCGCTTCTATCAACAAGTATGGTTCCTCTTGTTGATTTTGTATAGGGTTTGAAAGTTTTTAATGCCATTTTAAATTCCTGTTGTCAGATCGATA
>CACHKE010000010.1 GCA_902580335.1 uncultured Pelagibacteraceae bacterium | reverse complement strand
ATTTTTTTTCCTTTATACTCAATTAAAAAACTTCCCCATAAAGTTTTGTTGGTATCTGTTAAACTTCTTTTTGACCAGTGAACAGCTGGAAGAAAAGTAACTTTTAAATTTTTATTAATATTGATTTCATCATACCAATCCATTTCATTAATATCTCGATATCCATTAGTTTTAAAATATTTGCTAAGTTTTAGTGGAACTAACACTTTTGAGTTTTTGAAAGGAAATCTCCTTATTGTCATCATATCTTGATGATCATAATGATTATGGGTTAGTAAAAATAAATCTATGTTAGGTATCTCGCTTAATTTCAATGCTGGTTCAGTAAATCTTTTTGGTCCAAATATTAGTGGTCCTGCATTCTTTGAAAAAACTGGATCAGTAATAATAGTAGTATCTCCTAATTTAATAATAAACGTAGCATGACCAATCCAAGCAATATAATCATTATCTTTATATTTTTCTAAGTTTCTCAATACTTCATTTTTTTCTAAAACGTGACCTTCAGAAATTGTCATATCAAGTTTCTTTTTTTCTTGATTAAAAATTTTGTAAGACCATTTTACATTTGGATCTCTTTTTGGTGAGCCTTCAGGATTCCTAAAAGTACCGTCAGTGAGGTGATGATAAGGTTTTTTTTCCATGGCAAATGTCAAATTGTTTAAACTTAAAACTAAAATTAGAAAATATAAAAAATTTATCATATATCTTTTTATTTTATATGAATTTAAAATTTTTTATTCTTTTATTATTTCATACTCAAAATTTTGAGTAGTTTCATTGACTTGTAAAAGTTTTGCACCATTTTTGCTATGAAATTTTGTAGCCATTTCAGTTAGAGGAGAGAGCGTGACTAATCTATTTAAATGGTTAGATTTTTTAATCTTTTTGTAAACTTCCTTTACAATCAATTTTCCACCACCTTTTTTTTTAGACCAAACTGTATAGGCAATAGCAATCTGACCAACATTTTGACCTCTGTGAGTGCTTTGTAGATGAGCATCTTTGCTGAATTTATCCAGTTCCTCTACATTTATTGGTACTTTATTTGTAAAAGCGAAGCACATTACAGCATGAATTTCTTTTTTGTATTTTACACCGTATATTTTTCTGCCGTGACTTCTTCTGAAAGTCACACTTAATTCTGGTCTAACTGGATCTTCAGAAACATTACATTCTTTAAGTTCAACTAATTCAGCACCTTTAACCCAGCCAAAAAAGTCATCAATGTTTTTATTAATTATTTGTTTATTTTT
Source organism: uncultured Pelagibacteraceae bacterium (assembly GCA_902580335.1). Lineage (GTDB taxonomy): Bacteria > Pseudomonadota > Alphaproteobacteria > Pelagibacterales > Pelagibacteraceae > Pelagibacter. Next base: position 42,552 of record CACHKE010000010.1, on the reverse strand, counting down.
TCGAATTCTAGCTTTAATTCTAGGTTTAAATTTTTTTGAGTTTTTTAAACTATTATTATCTAGGTATTTCTCTGTTAGTTTATTTCTTACATTTTTAAAAATCTCTTTCATTTTCTAATTTTTATTTATTTTAACTAAAAGTATAATAAAGCAAAAATTACCCCAAAAATTATTACTGTAATCGTAGCAACAATGTAATTTATCTTAATATTAAATTTTTTATAAATCGTTTCATTTATCTTATCCCAGAATAGAACTAACAAAAATATAGCGATAGCAGGTATGATAAATTTAATCATCGACTATGTGTTTTTGTCTCCAACATATACTGAAACACCTCTAGAGTTAATATCTACATCGAATTTCTTATGTAATGGAGGGAACGCTCTTTGTGAACAGTCTAATCTATCACACGTTCTACATGACACACCTATTGGTATTTCTGTAGATTTATCATTAATGTTTAAATTTTCTGAATAAATAAATTCTTTTGCATATTTTGCTTCACATCCCAATCCAATAGACAAAATACTTTTTGATTGACCAAATCTTCCAATCCCTTTTTCAACTGTTCTAGCAATACATACATACTTTTCACCATTAGACATTTTGCTAACAGCAGCTTGAATAATACCAGGTCTTGTCAAAGCTGAATAAACGTTCCAACGTGGACAAGCACCACCATATCTGGGAATTTCTATTCCTGATAAGGAAAATCTTTTTGATATATTCCCAGCCATATCCACTCTTAAAAAATGGAAAGGTATCCCTGGTAATTTTGGATCTTGTAAACACGTTACCCTATGAGCTACCTGTTCAAAAGACGTAGCAAAAGTATTTTGTAGTAACTCTAAATCATACTTAAGTTTTTTACATTCTGTATGAAAAAGTTTATAAGGCATTAAAATTGCAGCGCCGCAGTAATTTAATAAAGCAATTTTTGTCAATTTTTTAGATTCATCAGATGGAAAAGTAAATTTTGACAAATATTCTTCAATTTCTTTATCAGCACCTTCTTGGGCTATTTGGGCAGCTGCATGAAGTTTTTTTGTTTCTAAAGAACTGTAATCGCTTAATAGTAGTTCTTTTTTATTTTTTTTATAGAGCTTTGAGAAAGGTTTATTTTCCTCAGGAATAACGTCTTTTACTGTTATGTCGTATTCTGATTTTAAATAATCACAAAGAGCTATATATCTAGTCCTATTATTTTTTTGAACTTTCTCAAAAACATCATTTGCGAAATCTTCTAATTTTGGAAAATAGTTTTTATTGTCTTGTAAAAAGTCTGAAATAACTTCACCAGGAAATGAATTCTTTCTATTATCAACAATTTTACCAGATATTGTCTCAATTTTATTAATCATTTCATGATCTTTTTTTTTTAAAATATCTCCTAGTCTAACGATGGCTCTGCCAATTTTTGGATTAGTACCAACTAGATCTTTTACTTCCGGACCTAGAATATCTAAATCTTCAAACAATTTATCATCGAGTATTTCTGATAAAGTATTTTCTAAATTGATATCTGATTTTGAGGTTAATTGAGAAAGTTCAATATTTAATTTTTCACAAATTTTTAAGAGTAAATCTCCATCTATTTTCCTTTTTCCACCCTCAATAAGATTAAGATAACTTGGAGATATATTTAAATCCTCAGCCAATTTATTAGCTTGAAGCCCTAACTGTCTCCTAAAAGCCTTGATTTTTGGTCCTATTTTTAGATTTAATTGACTCATATTTTCTATTAGTAAATTTTGTAAATTTATTTTTACAAGATTTTTCTTTAGTTTACAATAGTTTTATACTTTTTAATAGATTTTGTAAATTTTGTAAATTATAAAATTTACATGGATGAAAAATTAAAAAACAACGAAAATGAAGCTCAAATCATAAGACATGAAGACCTTGCTAGACATAATAGCAGGGGTATCTACATGAGAGATGATCATTGTGATTGGGGTTCAAGTGGAATGAAAGATCTAGTTGAGTCACTTAACGACTCAAACTAATTTTCAAACTCTTAACATTCATTTTCAATTACTTGAACATTACAGGGGCCAATAATGAGTGCAGAAAAGATTTCTTATGATTTAAAAAGATTTGCAGGAATTAAAAGAGACTATACTCCTGAAGAGGTTGAAAGACTTAGAGGCTCAATTAAAATTGAATATTCAATTTGTAAACAACAATCTACAAAGCTTTGGAAATTATTAAATACAGAAAATTATGTTAATACTTTAGGATCCTTGTCAGGTAATCATGCAGTTCAACATGCAAAAGCTGGTTTAAAGGCAATTTATCTAAGTGGTTGGCAAGTAGCAGCTGATGCTAATAGTGCTGGAGAAATGTATCCTGACCAATCTTTGTATCCATATGATAGTGCTCCCAAATTAGTAGAATCTATGAATAACGCATTGATTAGAGCTGATCAGATTCAGCATATGGAATTAAAAGATGGTGATATGAAAAAAGAGAAGAGAATTGATTACATGCTACCAATCATTGCTGATGGAGAGGCTGGTTTCGGTGGACCTTTAAATGTTTTTGAACTTGCGAAAAAATTTATTAAAGCAGGTGCTGCTGGTGTTCATTTTGAAGATCAATTAGCAAGTGAAAAAAAATGTGGTCATATGGGAGGAAAAGTTTTGGTTCCAACTGGTACCATGATAAAAAATTTAAAAGCCGCTAGATTGGCAGCCGATATAGCAGATGTACCTTTAATTATTCTAGCTAGAACAGACGCAAATGCTGCAAAATTAATTACAAATGATTACGATGAAAATGACAAACCTTTCTTAACAGGTGAGAGATCTCCAGAAGGTTTTTATTATGTAAAAGCTGGCATTGAACAAGCAATATCAAGAGGTCTTGCTTATGCACCCTACTCAGATTTAATTTGGTGTGAAACTGCTACACCTAATCTTGAAGAAGCAAAAAAATTCGCAGATGCAATTCATGAAAAATTTCCAGGAAAACTTTTAGCATATAATTGTTCTCCATCATTTAACTGGAAAAAACATTTATCAGACGATGAGATAGCATCATTTCAACAAAAAATTAGTGAAATGGGATATAAATTTCAATTCATTACTTTAGCAGGTTTTCATACACAAAATATTGCAATTTTTGAGTTAGCTGAAAAATATAAAAAAGAAGGTATGACAGCATACTCAAGAATTCAACAACAAGAATTTGCTCGTGAAAAAGATGGATATACTAGTGTTAAACATCAACGTGAAGTTGGTACATCTTATTTTGATGCTGTATCCAATACAATAAGTAGTGGAAAAAGTTCTACCACGGCAATGGCAGGTTCAACAGAGTCTGAACAATTCTAATAAAACTATCCTTCTTAATTAGAGTTATTAACTGGCCCAGAAATGGGTCAGTTAAGATTTGATTTTATAACCTTTTTTAAGAAGAACTGTAACTACTGTTATACAAATGGATAAAAATAAAAACATAGTTCCAATACTTATCCATATGTTGAAATCAGAAACTCCATAAAAAGAAAATCTTAAACCATTTATTAAATAAACAACTGGATTAAAATAAGTCACAGTTTGCCAAAATGATGGCAGCATATCTAATGAATATAAACTCCCACCTAAAAATACCATCGGTGTCACAAACAAAGTTGGAATTATAGACATTTGCTCGAAATCTGAGCTCATTAAACCTATTAAAAAACCAAATAAAGCAAAAGTAAATGCTACCAAAATTAATAAAAATATCATCAGCAATGGATATTTTACTTGAACATCAACAAAAAATAATGACGTGATAAATATGATTATACTAACTATTAGTGTTTTTGTTGCTCCAGCTCCTACAAAAGCAAGTACGACCTCTAATGTTGAAATTGGAGCAGCTAAAATCTCATAAATTGTTCCATTAAATTTTGGAAAAAAAATTCCAAAAGAAGTGTTACTGATTGATTGAGTTAATAATGTTAGCATCAATAGACCCGGCACGATGTATGATCCGTAGCTTATTCCATCAATTTTTTCCACATACCCTCCGATTACTGAACCAAAAACTATGAAATATAGCGAAGTCGTTAATACTGGTGACAATACAGATTGAGTTAAAGTTCTTCTAAAACGATCCATTTCATGAAGATAAATTGCTCTCAATGCATAAAGATTAATTTTCATTTTTCTCCTTAACTAAATTTACAAAAATTTTTTCTAAAGTACTTTGTTCAGTTTTCAAATCTTTCAATTTTAGCCCTGCATCTTTTAAATCTTGTAGTAAATTTGTAATTCCTGTTCTTTTCGCCTGAACATTATAAGTATAATTCAAGCTCATCAAGTCTGGAGTAAAAGATAAGTTGTATTTTTGAAGTGTTGTTGGTATTTGATTTATTTTTTCTTGTAAATCTATTGTAAGTTTTTTATGGCCCATTTTTTTTAATAGTTCTTTAGTTTCATCAACAACTACTATCTCTCCCTGGTTTATAACTCCAACTCGATCAGCTATAGCTTCTGCTTCTTCGATATAATGTGTAGTTAAAATAATTGTAACACCAGTTTTTCTCAAATTTTCAACAACCTGCCACATTTCTTTTCTTAGCTCTACATCAACACCAGCTGTAGGCTCATCTAAAAATAAAATTGTTGGTTCATGAGATAAAGCTTTCGCTATTAAAACTCTTCTTTTCATTCCACCAGATAACTGCCGAAGTTTGAGATCTTTTTTATCCCATAAACTTAGTTGTTTTAAGACTTTCTCGATATGATTTGGATCTGCTTTTTTCCCATATAGACCTCTTGAGTAAGAGACATTGTTAAAAACTGTCTCAAATTGCTCTAAAGTTAATTCCTGAGGAACTAAACCTATTCTTGATCGAGTTTCTCTGTAATCTTTTATGATATCATAATCATCTACAGTAATATTTCCTGAGGTTGGATTTACGATCCCACAAATAATACTTATCAAAGTAGTTTTGCCTGCTCCATTAGGACCAAGCATTGCAAAAATTTCCCCTTTTCTAATTTTTAAATTTATGTTTTTTAACGCATTAAAGCCATTGTCATAAACTTTAGATAGATTATTTATTAAAATCTGATTATCCCGCATGGAAGCATTTATATAGCTATTAATTACTTTAATACAATCAACTTATATGAAGCTTTTTGGCTTTAAGAATAAGTAAAGGCAGAAAGGTCGCTACAATAAAAGATAAAAAAAGCAATGATTGTGACACTAAAGATGGAAATAAATCTTTTGGTATGAAAATTCCTACTAATAAACTTTTGGAGAAATCGGGTGAAGGGAACAGTAAAAATCCACCTATCAATCCAATCAAAATAGAAATATAAGCTAAATTTTCATTAATCGATTTATCATAAAAACTCAGAAAAACAGTTATAACAAAAGCACAACAAAATAAGTCTGCTAATAAAAAAAGATACAAAATATCAAATCCTTTTGATGCAATAATAAAAGAGATAAACGATAATAATAAAATTATATATTTAGAAAAGTTTAAATAATTAGTTTTTTTACTCAAATTAAATACTGCTTTTCCATCTAAAATTACCAAACTTGAGATTGCATTAATTAATGTGTCCACAGTTGAAATTGTTAATGCCATACCCAGTATAATTACAAATAAAGATAAAAAAATTGTTTGCTCTTTAAGTAATAATGAAAAAAATCCCAAATCTGGTCTATTGCTAGGGTCAATTGAGAAAGCTACCATTCCTGAAAAGCCCATAAAGAAAACAATAGGAATTATGATTAAAAAAGAAATAATTAAGCTTTTTTTTAAAGTTTGATAATTTTTAGCTGCATACACACGTTGCCAATTACCTTGATGGAACAAATTAGTTGCAGCTACTGCTATAAAAAAAGTTAAGCCTGCAGTATAATTTGGAATGTAATGACTACTCAGAAGTTGAGGATTTTTTTTTAAAACAAAATCAAAAGAAAATTTAGAACCTGTAAATGAAGTAATATATATAAACGAGATTATTAACAAAACTCCTATAACAATCATTTGAATATTATCAGTAAAAATCGAAGCCTTTAATCCACCATATAATGTATAAATTAGAGTGGACGAAAGAACTACTAAAGCTGTAATCCAAAATTCAGTACCAGATATATAATTGATCAAAACTGAAATAGCAGTTACTTCAGCGCACAAAAAAATGAACATATAAAATATGGTCATTAATAAAATTAGCTTAAATAAACTTTTGCCAAATTTTCTTCTCATAAATTCTATTAAAGAAGATCCCTTAGGGAATTCAATTCTAATTTTTTTTCCTAAGTAAATTAAAAAAAATAGTGGAAAAGCTGTTCCCAAAGAATAGCCAATAACCGCACCTATCCCTCCCCAAGTCGCAGCAGAAGCAGGTCCAAATAAAATCCATGCTCCTAATGCTGATGCTGTTAAACTAGTGGTTAATGAAAAGACACCAATATTCCTATTAGCGGTTAAATAATTATTTAAACCTTTGAATTTTTTAGTGTGATTAATACCCAAAAAAGCAAATAACAAACTAATCGCAATTATTAAGACTAATGAAGTGGATTGATCTAAAATAAAAGAATTACTCATTTATTTCCCTTTCTGAATTACCGGACAGGTTCATAGGGTTTAATCTCAGTCTAAAAAGACACCCCTCAAAACATAATACTTTAATATTATTAAAAAAAAAGAGAAATAATGTTTAGAAACTAAATTTCTATTTTCTAAAACAATTATTCACTAAAATTGCCATTAAAATCCACATCACAAATACCTCACCATTCGTGAATGAATAATCAGCTCCAGCAAATCCCGCTATAAAATTTATTGCATAAATTATTATAGTTGAAATAACTAAACTGGTTACAAGATTTATAAGTCCGCTTAAGTAGTTCATAATTAATCTTAACTACAATTTGCTTGAATGCAAATCAAATTTCTATTTGAAGGGGAAGATTTTTTTGATGCTGGGAGACTACAAAAGAGTCAGGTTGTATTCAAGAAATTAATTTTGATTTTTGTTAAATATATTCCTTGAATACAACCTATCTAAAATTTATCTTTTTTATACAAGGAGGTAGTTTTAATGAATCAAATGCCACCTGACACTTAGCTGGGTAGCTTTATATTTCATAAAAACATAAACGAAAAAAATAAAAGTCCATTAGGACTTAAATGCCAAAAAGGCGACTAAGGGGAGCTCTTTTGGTTGGAGAACGAAAGAGCGAACCCCTTCGTTTAATCTAAAAATTTAATGTGGTGCTCTAAATTTACTATGACAAGCTTTGCAATTACTCCACATCATTTGAGTTAAAGTAGCTCTTACATCATCAGCATCTTCAAATAATGAAGATAATTTAATCATATCGTCTGATGCTTTTTTCATTAAATCATTAAACTCTTTATTATTTTCCCAGATTAAAGGTAGAGCCTCAGTTTTAAAACCCTCTTTTGTATTATCTGGAAAATATTCAATTAAAGTTTTGTAATTTTCACTCATTTCAATCATTAAAGATTTCGCCTTATCAAATTCTCCTTTGCTAGCCAAAGCTTGTACTCTTTTTGCAGTACTATAATTCTTACTAAACAGGGCCTTTCTTCCTTTTATTATTTCCTCAACCGACATTTCAGAATTAGCTGGAAGCGACAATATTACGAAAATTAAAATACAGAAAAAATATTTGATTACATTTATGATATAGTTAATCAACATATGAAATTAAAAAATACTCTAACAGAATATGGAGCTATTTCCAGAATATTTCATTGGTTAAGTGCCACAGTATTAATAATTCAAATTCCTTTAGGTATGTATCTAGTAGACATGGATTTCGGTGAAAAAAGATTAACCGTAGAAAATATTCATGTTGCAGTCGGTATAAGTATTTTTTATTTAACTGTATTAAGGTTAATTTACAAAGCATTTAATCCAACTCCAAAATTAAATAATAGTATTTTTCCTGGACAGAAAATAATTGCAAAATTAAATCATGTATTTTTATATATTTCAATTTTAATGATAACAATCTCAGGTGCTTTAAAAAAGTTATATAACGGTGAAGTGCTTGATATGTTTTTTTTTAATCTTGAAATTCAAGATAATTTTGATTTAGCAGATATATTTTACGAAATTCATATCCTGGGCAATTATACACTTATCGCATTAATATCTTTACATATTTCTGCTGTCATAATCCATAAATTATTATTTAAGGAAAATTTGCTTAAAAGAATTTTATAAAATAATACAAGTTAATTTGTCTTTAAATTTTAATTTATTTTTATAATTTAATTCGATTTCTTGAACACCTTGTATAAGTTGTTTTTTTGAAAAAGGTATCAATGTAGAAATATACCTTTTTTTAATCATTTCGAGATATTTCTTTTTACTTATTCTTACATTAAAAATGAATTTTTTTTGAATTCTTTGAGGATATAAATTTGTAATAATCTTAAATATTTTTTTATCTCTTATAAGAGATTTATTAAGTTTTAGTTTCATTAATTTAAAAGTTGGAATTTCGTTATTTTCTGTATCTAAAGTGAAAATTATAATTTTACCTTTTGTATTTAATATTTTTTCTAGTGATTTTAATAATTTTTTTATCTTACTTAATTTTATTAAATGAATTGTTTGTTTAATCATAATTAAATCAAACTTTTGACTTTTTCTCAAAGAAAGATTCAAAATATTTGCTTTTTTAAATTTAATTCTTTTATCTCTATCTTTGTGACTAACAATATCTATGCCTAGAGGTTTATATTTAAGTTTTAACCTTGATTTTAAAGAACCTAAAATCTTCCCTCTTCCACAACCAATATCTAAAATTTTAAAATTTGAATTAATTTTGGTATTTTTGATTAAAAAATTATTAAATGAATTAATATAATTTTGTGAAGATAACCAAGTTTTATTGTCCCAATTTTTAATGACAACTGATGCCATATTTTTTTAATCTCCAATAATTATATGGCCATGGTGTTAAAAAACCCACAATAAGCATTAAAGGTACAACCCACCAAGTTAATATTGCTCCACCAGTTAAAAAGTAATCGGTTAAATTCATTGTGGTTTCCATGCTTATCATTGAAATAAAACTCATCCCTAATGCTGTTTTTAAAGCTTTATTAAATTCCAAATTTTGACGGATTAAAATAATTGTTTCTAAAATTATACTTGTAATCAACCCATTTATGATTGCTAATATCATAATGGCTAAAACCGGGAAGGGTATTTTAGTTAATTGAAAAAATAAAATTGTTCCAAAGTCTCCAATTGAACATCCAAGCAAACACCATGCAGTATTTTTGGCACTTTGTTTCCATGTATGTGAACAAGACCAATCAAATGTAGTGGTTTCCATTCATATATGATAATATTTAGTTATGATTTTTAAACAACTATTTGATCAAAAATCTAGCACATACACATACTTAATTGCCTCATCTAAAGGAAGAGAGGCTTTGATAATTGATCCAGTTATAGAAAATGTAAGTGATTATATAATTTTATTGAAAGAATTAGATTTAAGATTAGTAAAAGTAATTGACACACATATACACGCTGATCATGTTACAGGTGCTTCAAAATTAAAAGATATTACTAAATGCTCCACAATAATGGGTGATCATACTCCGGCCGATGCTGTTGAAATTAAGGTAAAAGATGATGAATATATAAATTTAGAAAATTTAAAAATTAGAGCAATGTACACTCCAGGTCATACCTCTGATAGTTATAGTTTTTTGATGGATAATTATCTTTTTTCTGGTGATACATTGCTAATAAATGGAACAGGTAGAACTGATTTTCAAAATGGAGACTCGAAAGATGCATATAACTCAATTTTTAATAAACTACTTAAACTTCCTGATGAAACTTTTTTATACCCTGCTCACGATTATAAAGGAGAAAAAGTAAGCACAATTGGCAAGGAAAAGAAACAAAATCCAAGGTTACAGGTTAATAGTGTAGATGAATATGTTGAGTTAATGAATAATTTAAATTTAAAAAAACCTAAAAAAATTGATTTTAATGTTTCGAAAAACATTAATTTAGGTGCTTAATTTAAATTGAAGTTTTTAAAGCCTCATAAATTAAATCTTTAGTTGTCTCACCTATGCTTCTATAGACTTCCTTATCTCCTTTAAAAATTAATAAGGTAGTTTGATATTGAATATTTAGCAGATTAGAAATTTCTTTATTAGTTACATCAAAAGAAAAATATTCAATATTATCAAAATTAATATCAGATAGTTTACCTTTTTTTTTAGCTTCTTTTAAAACTTTCATTTGACTTGCACAAGATGAACAATATTTTATCCAAGAACTTACTATCACAATTTTTCCCTCTGATTGTGCTTGTTCAAATAAATTTTTTTTGAAAGTTGTTTCTTTTTCCATTGCGCTGACACTCAATGCAAAAAAACAAAAGATTAACGTAAAAATTTTTTTCATATTTATTTATATCACAAATATTAAAAACCAATAAGAGGCAAGCCCTGAGATAATTGTCGCAATAATATTTTGACTTATTATTCCAATTAACATTGCAATTATTGCTGCCATTATTTTTGGATTGTTTTCTAATTGGAAATCTCCAGAGTTATCCAAAAAAATAGCAGGAAATATAATTGCAGGAAAAATTGCTGAAGGCACAAAAGAGAGAATTTCTCTTATTCTATCATTGAACATTTCTTTCTTTAATAATGCTATCATTGAAAACCTTGTCAAAAAAGTTATCAAACCACAGTATATAATTAATAGCCAGTTACTCATTTTTTTTATTCAACTTAGTTAAAATTGCTGCTGTCAGTAAAGCAGTTACTCCAGCAACAATTACATATGCTTTATAAGGAACATAATTAAATCCAAACGTTGCCACTAACCCTGAAATAATTATCACAATCACATTTATTAATTTCCTAAAATCATTAACCAATAATGCTAAAAAAGTTAACGGTACAGCAAAACTTAAGCCTAGTTTTTCAGGAATAAAAGCTCCTAAAACAATTCCTAAAAAAGTGGTTGTCTGCCAAATAACCCAACAAGTAATACCACCACCAAATAAATGAAAATATTTATCTTTATCTTTATTTTTTTTAAAATATTCATTTGATCTTGCGAAAGCTTGATCAACTAAAAAATATGAGATTACAATTTTCCAAACAAGTTTTAAATCTGATAAATGCTCAGAAACAACGGCTCCATACAAAAGATGCCTTGAGTTCACTGCTCCAACTGAACTTATTATAACTAAAGATGAGGCGCCTCCTGAAAATAATTGGAGTAAAACAATTTGTGAAGCACCACCAAAGACTATTAATGACATTCCCATTGTTTCTATTGGGCTAAATCCAATATCGATTGAAAGAACCCCAAATATTAAACCAAATGGAACAACTGGAATCATCAGTGGGCTAACATCAAAAATACCCTTTAAAAAAACTCTAAATTTATTATTCATTTTAGAGAGTTTTTATTAGAAGCAAACAATATGATCAATATGAATTGGTCTTTTTATGCCAAATTTTTCATTCTCCTCGTGTTGGTGAATATGATGAGAGTGAACAAAAACTGGAATTAATAAATTACTTGGTGTTTTAAGAGTGTAGATAAAATTTGTGCCCCTAAACTTTCTATCTATAACTTCAAACTTTAAATTACTTTGGTCATCATGATGCAAGTCCTCTGGTTGAACCAAAAGTTTTACTTTTGATCCTATTGGAAAAGGTTTATTAAAATTACCCGTAATTGTTCCAAGATCTTTATTTTCTAAACTTTTAGGACTTGTAACCTCTGCAGGAATTAGGATGCCTCTATTTAAAAAATTAACTACCTCTATTGAGTTGGGTAAATGATAAACATTATATGGATCATCAAATTGTTTGAGTTCCTGATTTAAAATAATTCCACATTTTGATCCTAAATAAAATGCTTCATAAGAGTCATGAGTTACAATTATTGTAGTTATTTTTGAACTCTTTAATATTTTTTTTAATTTTTCCTGTATTTCTTCTTTAAAACTTTGATCAACATTTGATAATGGTTCATCTAATAATAGTAGGTCTGGATTAGTGATTAAAGATCTCGCGAGTGAAGCTCTTTGAGCTTCTCCAGCGCTAATTTCATGTGGAAATTTATTTAAAATAAAAGAGATATCGAGTAGATCAATAATTTCTTGAAAGTTTACATTTTTATCTTTTTTATCTTTGTTTCTATCGGCGCCTAATAATATATTTTTTTCTACCGTATAATGTGGGAATAAACTGTTTTCTTGAAAAGCAAGTGATATATTTCTGTTTTCAGGCTCAACATTTATTTGATTTGAAGATAATACATTTCCTCTTAACTCTATTGTTCCACTTTCAATTTTTTCTAATCCAGCAATTGTTCTTAAAATTGTAGTTTTGCCAATTCCTGATGGACCTAGTAGACATATAATATCTCCCTCATTTTCAATGGCAAAAGACACATTAGCTACTTTTGTCTTGCCTCCAACTTTAAAATCAACATTTTTTACTTCAAAAAAATTTTTACTCATTGTTTTCTCTTAAAATATATTTTGAACTAATTATAATGAATAAAGATGCAATTAATATCAAGAATAAAGAAGGTGCAGCAGCTGCCTCTAATAAATCCTCTGAAGCAGAAACATATGCTGTAGTTGCAAAAGTTTCAAAATTAAAAGGTCTTAAGATTAATGTTATAGGTAATTCTCTAATTATCTCTAATGAAATTAAAATAATTATAAATAATAAGGAATTTCTTAAGAAAGGAATGTGAATATTCATAAAGGTCTTTCTTTTTGAGTAACCAAGTAAGTATGCACTTTCATCAACAGATATATTTATTTTTTCATATCCTGATTTTATTCCATTAAATGCTAAAGAGTAAAATCTTACAAAATAAACTAATACTAATCCTAAAATAGAACCAATAAAAACTTTCTTGATAGAGTCAAATCCCAAAGATTTAATTATGCTATTATCAAGCCATGCAATAAAACTTATAAATGCAATAGCTAAAATAACCCCTGGAATTGCGTAACCCGAAATAGATAAAGTTGATAAAACATTTAAGATTTTATTTTTAGAAACTCTATTTCCATAATTAGATATTAATGAGAATAAAATTAAAACAAAGCTAGACAATAAAACAATGTAAAGAGTATTTATTAAAAGTTCAAAAATTTCTAAATCAAATAAATTTTCTGGAAATTTGACTGTCCAATACATCATTTGGAGTAAGGGAAATAAAAAACTAAAAAAGAATACTAAAAAACAATACGAAAATGCATATAAAGATTTATTTCCATTAAGTTTAATCTTTTCCTTTTGTTTAAACCCTCCTCGGGAATTAAAATGATACCTTGCGTTTTTTCTAGAAAAATTCTCCAAAATAAACAATGCAAATATGAATAATAATAAAAAAAAGGATATTCTATTCGCAAAAGCTAAATCATCAAAAGCTATCCACGAGTTATAAATTCCGGTTGTGAGTGTATTAATCGAAAAAAAATCAACTGCACCAAATTCTGCTAAAGTTTCCATCGCAACTAAAGATAGTCCAGCAACTATTGCAGGCCGAGCGGCAGGAAGTACTATTTTATAGAAAGATTTAAATTTTGAAAAACCTAAGTTTTTTCCTAAATCAATTAAACTTTGAGATTGATATAAAAATGAAGCCCTCGCTAGTATGTAAACATAGGCAAATAAAGAGAAAGAGATAGATAATATTGCACCAAACATTCCATCAAATTTAGGAATGTGTTGATTATAATTTCCTTCTCCAAAAAGATTTTTTAAAATTGTATATGCGGTGCCATAATTTTCAAAAAAAGCAGTTAACGAATATGCATAAATATAAGGTGGTACTGCAAAAGATAATATCAATGCCCATTTAAAAAAGTTAGAAAATGGAAAATCAAAAAAAGATACCAAATAGGCTGAGCTAGTACCTATAATAAATGTTAAAATAAGAACACATATTAGTAATACTGATGAATTAAAAATGTACTCAATTAAAAATGTATTTTTTAAAAGTTCATAATAATTTGAAGTTTCTTCAAAAAAACTTGTAAATACGGTAATTATTGGAATTATGACAAATATTGAAATCAATAATGAGAGAAAAAACCATATGTTAAAAAATTTATGCATTTAAAATTTTATATTATATTAATTTTTTTTAGAAAAGTAATTAATGTTTATTAAGTATTTCAAATTTAGTGTCCACCATAAATCTACATTTACGATGGACACCGGAAAGAAAAATTAGAAATCAAAAACTTTAAGGAGATGCGGAACTTCCTTAGGTTCGATTTCTTCTAGTTTTCTTTTATTTATTCTTTGATCGATTTTTTTACACTCCATAATACATGGGGAACATGCCTTGGAAGATTTATTTAAATCAATCTCTGAAATAAATTTTTTTTCTTGTTTCATTGTTACTTCCAACCAGCGGCAGTCATTACTTCTACTGCAGCAGCCTGATTTTTTCCATAAGAAGCTAACTTAGTTTTCATATCTTGTTTGAAATCTAATCCTAAGTTATTTACTACTAATGGACTTGGTGAAACACCGTTAATCATCGGAAACTCAAAAGTGTTGTTAGTAAAATGCTCTTGAGATTGAGGAGTCAGTAAAAACTCTACAAGCTTGATAGCGTTAGCTTTATTAGGAGCACCTTTGACTAAAGCTGCACAACTAACATTCATGTGTGTTCCTCTATCATTTTGATTAGGGAAGAAAGCTTTAACTTTCTTAGCTGCTTCTTGTTGCTCTGCACCTTTTTTACCAGACAACATAAGTGCTAGATAATAAGTATTAGCTACAGCAATATCAGCTTCTCCTGCTGCGACTGCCATAATTTGAGCTCTATCATTACCTGTAGGTGTTCTTGCCATATTTGCAACAACTCCTTCAGCCCATTCAGCTGTAGCTTTTTTTCCATTATTTTTAATTAATGATGCTACTAAAGATTTATTATAAATATTGCTAGATTTTCTAATTACTAATCTACCTTTCCACTTAGGATCAGCTAAACCTTCATAAGTCATTCCAGATAATTCTGCACCTGTAACTCTCTCCGGCGAATAATAAATTATTCTAGCTCTCTTAGCTATTCCAACCCATTTATTAGTTCTAAAAGTTTTTGGTACAGCATCTTTGATTGCTGCTGATGTTAAACCACTTTGAAGTGCACCTTTTGCATCCATCGCTCCACATCTTCCAGCATCAGCTGTAATATATAAGTCAGCAGAAGAATCAGCACCCTCACTTAGAATTCTTTTTTCTAAAGCACCTGATTTTCCGTTTATCAAATTGACTTTAATTCCAGTCATATTTGTAAACTTAGAATAAAGCTCACCATCTGCTTTATAATGTCTTGCATTAAAAACATTCACCTCATTTGCCATCACAACTGATGAGACAAATAAAGATGCTATCAATGCAAAAATTGATATTTTTTTCATTATTTCTCCATTCTTCCGCATGATTTAATTGAGAATGAGAACTATTCTCATTGAGAATGATTATCAATCGCAAAGATGTCGCAGGCTAACTAAGACTTCCAGTCGCCTATTTTGCTGAACAAAAAGTTCCTAAAAGCCTGAACTCTGGCTGTGTTTTTTAAAGATTGTGGATAAACGAAGTGTGCCTCTGTGATTGGTCCCTCAGATTTAGGTAAAACTTTAATAATATTGGTCGAATTACTTACTAAATATTCAGGCAGTGCTGCTAAACCTACTCCAGACTCCACTGCTAGTAAAAGTCCCATAACACTATTTACCTTCATTATAGGTTTTCTTTTTTTTCCGTCATGCATTCCTAATTTTAATGCCCATTCTGGATTATAAACTGGTGAAGGTGCTCCTTTGCCAAATGATATGAATTTGTGTTTATTTAAGTCACTCACTGTTTTTGGCATACCATATTTTTCTAAATATTTGTTAGACCCATAAATATAATATTTTAGATCTATAAGCTTTTTTTGAATATAATTTAATTGTTTGGGTCTTCTCATAAAGATACCAATATCAGCTTGTCTTGTGCTCAAGTCCAACTCTTTATCCTCAAAAATCAATTCTATTTCAACCTCGGGATTTAACCGCATAAATTCCTCAATTCTAGGTGTTAACCAATGAGTTCCAAAACTTCTAACTGTTGTGATTGTCAATTTTCCTGTTGGTTTATTTTTTTGATCTCCTAGTGAAGTTTCCACTTCTTTAAGTTTGCTTATAACTTCGTGAGCAGTTTTAAATACATACTCTCCATTTTCGGTGAGCGTAAGACCTCTTGCGTGTCTTTCAAATAATTGAACTTTTAGATCTTGTTCCAAAGATTGAATTTGTCTACTTATTGCTGATTGACTAAGATTTAAATTTATAGTTGCATTAGTAAAACTTCCTGCTTCTGCTACTGCATGAAAAATTTTAAGTTTATCCCAGTCCATTATTTATTTAAATCAACTAAAACTCTTCCAGAAATTTCGCCCTTTAATATTTTAGGATAAGTTTCAATTAACTCCTCCAAGCTAACAGTTTGAATAGATTTTTCTATTAAGTTGAAATCGATTAATTTTGCAGCCTCTCCCCAAATAAATTCTCTTCTTTTGATGCTACAATTAGCTGAGTCCATTCCCCAAAGTTTTATTCCTCGTAACATGAAAGGAATTACATTAGTATTTAATTCATTTGTACTTGCATTACCACATACTGCAATAATCCCATTTGAATTAGTTTGAACAATCGCATTAGCTAAAATTTTACCACCGACGGTGTCGACTACTCCATCCCATAAACCTTTATCTATAAGTTTTGGATCTTTATCAAATTCAGTACGATTTATAACACTTTTAGCACCTAATGATTTTAAGTAATCCGCTTTAGAATCTTTTCCTGAGACCGCAGTAACATTGTATCCCATCTTATTTAATATCATAACCGCAATACTTCCAACTCCACCAGTTGCACCTGTAACTAAGACATCATTTACTTTTGCACCAAGTAATATTTCTTCTCGAGCTTTTATTGCAAATGCTGCCATTAAAGATGTAAAACCCGCAGTCCCTAAAATCATTGCCTGTTTAGTTGTCAAATCACTTGGTTTCTTTACTAAGAAGTCACCATTAACTTTTGCTATTTGAGAATATCCACCATAAAAAATTTCCCCAACTCTAAAACCAGTTAAAATTACTTCATCTCCTGACTTAAATTTTGAATTTTCACTTTCTAAAACAGTTCCAGATAAATCTATGCCAGGTATATGCGGAAACTCTTTTACTAGCCTTCCACCATTTTTTAAAATCATTCCATCTTTAAAATTAAGATCTGAATAATCAACTTTGATAGTTACATCACCATGTTTTAAAAAACTTTTGTCTAATGATTTTACTTCTCTTGTAAAGTTGTCACCTTCTTGATTTAAAACTAATGCTTTAAATTGGTCTGACACTTTTAATCTTTTGAATTGCTTATTAACCTTAAATATCTATTTTGATAACTTAAATCTTCTTTGAATTGACCTAAATAATAATTTGTGACTGTTGTAGCTTGTTCCTTTTTAATCCCTCTCATAGTCATACATTGGTGAGTTGAGTCTATTGTAACAGCCACCCCTTTTGCATCTAGAGATTGCATTAGTGTATTCGCAATCTGCATAGTTAATCTTTCTTGGGTTTGTAATCTTTTAGAAAAAACCTCTACTACTCTTGCTAATTTACTTAATCCAACAACTCTTTCATTAGGTATGTAAGCTACATGAGCTTTACCAATTATTGGTGCCATATGATGTTCGCAATGACTTTGAACAGAAATATTTTTTTGAATAACCATGTCATCATACCCATCCACATCGCCAAAAGTTTTATCTAAAACTTGAATAGGATCTTCCTTATAACCTTTGAAATACTCCTTAAATGCTTTAACAACTCTTTTTGGAGTTTCCAATAATCCTTCTCTATTAGGATCTTCACCCATCCACGACAAAATAGTTTTAAAAGCTTCTTCTGCTTCTTTGTCAGAAATCTTCTTTGAATTTTGATTATTATCAATGTCTTTAACTAACTTCATGGAGGGGTTTATACATATAAATGTGCATTTTTAAAATATTTAATATATCTCTATATGTGCTACATAATCACCGAATATGTTCAAAAAAAGAGAAAATGTGGTTGAAATTGAAGAAGGAAATCTTCTATCACCAAAATTTGATAATGAAGGTTTAATACCTGTCATCACAATGTGCTCTCAAACAAAAGAAATTTTAATGCATGGTTATATGAACGTTGAAGCATTAAAAAAAACAATTGAAACAAAAGAAGCTCACTACTATAGCAGATCAAGAAAGGCTATTTGGCACAAAGGCAAAACAAGTGGTTTTATTCAGAAAGTGACTGAAATCAAAATTGATGATGACCAAGACTCGGTTTTGCTTACTGTTGATATTGGAGACGGAGCTAGTTGTCACGTCGGTTACAGATCTTGTTTCTATAGATCTATACCTCTTGGGCCGATTAAAAATGGTAGGAAAATTGAGATGAAATTTACTGAAAAAGAAAAAAAATTTGACCCAGAAAAAGTTTATAAGGGTCAGCCCAATCCAACTAAAATTTAATAATATTATGAGAGTCTTAAAACCTTTTGGCCCCAAAATTGCTATAACTAAAATTCCTTTAAAAATTATAAATTTAATTAATAAAGAAGTTGATCTTATTGTTAATAACAGATCAAGATTAAAAAAAAGTGACTACTCAAAAAAACTTGTTGGTCAAGTTAAACAAGAAATAAGGTTGTCAAACACATTTGTGAACAAATATCTTTTTAAATTCATAAAAATGAATGTAAAGAAATATATAAAAAAAAGTACCAACAAGAATTTAAAAAAAATAAACTTAAAAAGTTTTTGGATAGTCAGACAATATAAAAATGAGTATAACCCAGTTCATTTTCATAGCGGTAACATTTCAGGTGTTGGTTATTTAAAAATTCCCAAAAATATTACCAAAGGTACAAAAAGACTTAAAACGAATGGAACAATAGATTTTATACATGGATCAAAATCTTTCTTGAGTAATAGTTTGTATAACCATAATCCAAAAGTTGGGGATATGATTATATTTCCAAATTACTTAATGCATACTGCGTACCCTTTTAAAAGAGAAGGAGAAAGAAGATCTTTTTCATTTAATTTAGATATTGATAAAAAAACACTTAATGTTTTCAATGGATAAAATTCAAAAAAATGTTCTTGGAGAAAAATTAGAGGAATGTTCTCTTGATCCTTTAACTGGTTGGTATAGAGATGGTTGTTGTAATACTGATGAAAATGATCATGGGTTACACACTGTTTGTGCAAAGGTTACAACAGAATTTTTGGAATGGTGTAAAGAAGCTGGAAATGATTTAATCACACCTCACCCAGAATTTGGGTTTCCAGGCTTAAAAGATGGAGACGGCTGGTGTGTTTGCGCAACTTGGTATGCAAGAGCTGTAGAGGCTGGAAAAGGTTGCCCAATTTTTTTGAAACGAACTCATGAAAATACATTGAAAGTTTTACCAATCGAAACACTTAAAAAATTTGCAATAGATCTTTCATAAAATAAATTTGGATTATGGGTGAAAATATTTTATCAGTTATATATCTTTTATTAGTAATTGCACTGGTCTTCCCAGGTTTTTATTATGCAAATAAAAATAAAAAAGTTTTTTTGAAAAATCTTATTATTTGGCTAGGTATTATTGGAATAGTAATAATTTTTGCTAATTTTCTAAGATAGCTAATTACATATTTCCATACTTTGGTCCACCACCTCCCTCCGGAGTGACCCAAACTATATTTTGAGAAGGTTCTTTAATATCGCAAGTTTTACAATGAATACAGTTCTGAGCGTTAATAACAAACTTGTTAATATCATTTTCTTTTTGAACCTCATAAACTCCCGCTGGACAATATCTTTGTGCTGGCTCGTCATATTTCTCCAGAGTATATTTTATAGGTAAATCTTTATCTTTTAGCTGTAAGTGCACTGGCTGATTATCCTCATGATTAGTCCCAGTCAAATAAACTGAGGTTGTTTTATCAAAAGTAATCACATTGTCAGGTTTAGGATAATCAATTTTCGGCATTTTATCTGCAGGTTTTAAGGTTTCATGATCGGAATGCTTATGTCTTAATGTAAATGGAAGTTTTCCTCTAAATAAAATTTGATCAATTCCTGTAAAAATTATACCTAAAATTAAACCCCAACTAAAACTAGGTTTTACATTTCTTGCTTGATACAGTTCTTTATATAACCAGCTTTTTTTAAATAATTCCTCATATAATGATAAATCTTTTTTAGACTGAATATGTTCATTGATAGCCTCTGCAGCTAAAATTCCACTTTTCATAGCAGTGTGAGATCCTTTTATTTTTGGCATGTTTAAAGTTCCCGCGTCACATCCAATAAGTAATGCACCTGGCATAAACATTTTTGGTAAACTTTGAATCCCCCCTTCAATTAAAGCTCTAGCGCCATAAGAGATTCTTTTTCCACCCTCTATAATTTTTTTTATTGATGGATGTGTTTTGAATCTTTGAAACTCATCAAAAGGAGAAAGGTGAGGATTTTGATAATCTAAACCTATTACATATCCTAAAAACACTTGTTTGTTTTCTGCATGATAAATGAAACTTCCACCATAAGTGTTATTATCTAAAGGCCATCCAGCTGTATGCATCACTAATCCTTCTTCATGATTTTTTTCATCTATTTCCCAAATTTCTTTAAATCCAATTCCATATTGTTGGGGATCTTTCTCTTTATCAAGATTAAATTTTTTAATTAATTGTTTTCCTAAATGACCACGACAACCTTCAGCAAAAACTGTAACCTTGCCTATAAGTTCAATACCTGGTTCAAAACTATCTTTTTTATTTCCTTGTTTGTCTATACCCATGTCCTGAGTAGCTACACCTTTAACGGAGCCATCGTCATTAAATAAAATCTCACTTGCAGGAAACCCTGGAAATATTTCTACACCAAGTGTTTCTGCTTGCTCAGCAAGCCATCTACATAAATTTGCAAGACTTATAATATAATTTTTATGATTTTTTTGAACAGCAGGTAGCAACCAAGTGGGCCAACTTAAAGATTTTGTTTTCCCTAAAAATAAAAATTTTTCCTTAGTGACTTTTGTTTTTATAGGTGGATTTAAATCTTTCCAATTTGGAATTAATTCGTCTAGTGCTCTAGTTTCAAAAACATTTCCACTTAATATATGGGCACCGATCTCAGATGCTTTCTCTAAAACACAAATATTTAAATTTGAATTTAATTGTTTTAGTTTAATAGCAGTTGTTAATCCTGATGGTCCTCCACCAACAATTACAACATCGTATTCCATTGACTCTCTGGACATAACAATTTTTTACAGATTATATTATTTTTGTATAGTGTTTAATTTGTTCAGTTCCTCAATAAATTGAGGTACTGCTTCAAAAAGATCAGCTTCTAGACCATAGTCTGCAACACTAAAAATTGGAGCTTCACCATCCTTATTGATTGCGACAATCACCTTGCTTTCTTTCATTCCAGCTAAATGCTGAATAGCACCAGAAATACCAATGGCAATATATAAATCTGGAACCACAACTTTTCCAGTTTGACCCACTTGATGATCGTTGCTTATATATCCAGCATCCACAGCTGCTCTTGATGCTCCAATAGCAGCATTTAATTTATCAGCAACAGAAGTGATCAATTTAAAATTGTCTCCACTCTGCATTCCTCTTCCGCCAGAAACAACCACTCTTGCAGTTCCAAGTTCTGGTCTATCTGACTTAATTTCCTCTCTTTTTACAAATTTTGTATTATTAAACTCTTCACTTGGTTCAGCTTTTTCAATTGGTGCAGATCCGCCTGAACTCTCACATGGATCAAAAGAAGTTGGTCTAATAGTTATACATTTTTTTGGATCTTTGCTTTTAACAGTTGCAAATGCATTTCCAGCATAAATTGGTCTTAAAAATGTATCTGCAGAAATTACCTTAATAATGTCACTGACTTGAGAAGTGTCTAAAGAAGCTGCAATCCTTGGCATCAAATTTTTACCAAATGTATTAGCTGAACAAACAACATGTGAATAGT
The DNA here is from genome assembly GCA_902580335.1 of uncultured Pelagibacteraceae bacterium. GTDB lineage: Bacteria > Pseudomonadota > Alphaproteobacteria > Pelagibacterales > Pelagibacteraceae > Pelagibacter. The sequence goes on along the minus strand of CACHKE010000010.1, from coordinate 20,437 downwards.
TTTCTGCTAATTTCACTATTACTGGTGCAAAATTTTCTGCCACAAAGTTTTCGTAATGAGCTGCTTCTACTTGAATTACTTTTTTGACTAATGGTAACTCTGATAATTTTTTTGCTGCATCTCCACAGTTACTACCAATAATTACAGCATGAAGATCTGTATCCATTTGAGAGGCTGCAGTTACAGCATTCAGTGTAAAAGGTTTAAGTTCTTTATTGTTGTGTTCTGCAACTAATAAAACTGACATTATATTACTTTAGCCTCATTTTTTAATTTTTGCACTAGCTCAGCCACACTTTTTACTTTTATACCAGCTTTTCTTTTTGGTGGCTCTTCAACCTTAATTTGCTCGATTCTTGGTGATGTATCTACTCCTAAATCTGACGCATTTATTTGCTCAATAGGTTTCTTTTTAGCCTTCATTATGTTGGGCAAAGACGCATATCTTGGTTCATTAAGTCTTAAATCACAAGTTACAATTGCAGGAATATTAATCTCTATTGTCTCTAATCCTTCGTCAATCTCTCTCGTAACTTCAAGTTTTTTATCTTTAATCTCTATCTTTGAAGCAAATGTTGCTTGAGGCCAATTTAGTAAAGCACTTAACATTTGACCTGTTTGATTACAATCATCATCAATTGCTTGTTTTCCCATAAAAACTAAATCTGGTTTTTCTTTTTCAACAATTTTTTGTAATAATTTGGAAACGGCTAAAGGTTCTAAAATTCCATCAGCTTTAATAAGAATGCCTCTATCAGCTCCAACCGCTAATGCTTTACGAACGGTTTCTTGAGCTTTCTCTTCTCCAACACTTACTGCAACTACTTCAGTTGCTTTTCCTGACTCTTTAATTTTTACTGCCTCCTCAATCGCATTATCATCTGGTGGATTGGTAGACATCTTAACATTTTCAGTTACTACACCAGTGTTATCCTCTTTAACTCTGACTTGAACATTGTAATCAATTACTCTTTTTACTGCGACTAAAATTTTCATTAGGCTCTCAATAGTTTATTTTCAGAATCGTATGGACTCTCTTCTACTATTGTAGCCTCATACATTTTTCCAAGAATATCAACTTTAAGTTTTTCTCCAATATTTGCTAAATCAGGTTTCACCATGGCTAAGGCAATAGATTTATCTAATCTAAATCCATATTCCCCTCCTGTTGCTCGCCCAACGACTTTGTCATCTTTATAAATTGGATTGTTACCTAAAACATCTGAGTCTGTTGTGTCATGAACCTCTAGTGTTACTAATTTATTATCAAAACCCTTTTCTCTCCATTTGTTTAATGCATCAAGTCCTATGAAATTACCTTTGTTTGGATGTATAAATCTATCTAGACCAGACTCATAAGGTGAATACTCAATTGATAGTTCAGTTCCTACAAGTTTATAAGATTTTTCAACTCTTAAACTGTTCATCGCTCTGATGCCAAAAGGTTTTAGACCGAGATCTTTACCTGCTTCCATTAATTTATCAAAAATATGGTTTTGATATTCAATTGGATGGTGTAATTCCCAACCAAGTTCACCAACAAAATTTACTCTCATAGCATTAACAGGAGCGTATCCAACATTAACATTTTTTGCTGTTAGCCATTTAAAGTTTTCGTTTGAAAAATCGTCGGTCGAAACTTTCTGCATAAGCTCTCTTGCTTTAGGGCCAGCTACAACGAGCACACCTGTGCTATTTGTTAAATCCTCGAATATAACTGAACCATCTGTTGGCATCCATTTTTGTATCCAATCATGGTCTAATCTTAAATTCGCTCCAGCTGAAACCAAATAATAACTATTTTCAGCCTCTTTCATAATTGTAAACTCAGAGTGAACACCACCTTTAGTATTTAGCGCATGACACAAATTAATTCTCCCAATTTTTTTTGGAAGTTTGTTAGCAACTAGGTAGTCTAAAAATTCTTCAGCCTTTGGACCTTTTATTCTACATTTTGCAAAGGCTGTCATATCTAAAAGTCCAACATTCTTTTTAACGTTTTCACATTCTTTCTTAATTGCATCAAACCATTTTGATCTTCTAAATGACCAATGATCTTTTTGTTCCATGCCATCTGTTGCAAAAAAGTTTGGTCTTTCCCATCCAAATTTTTGTCCAAAGACAGCACCAAGATTTTTCATTCTTTCATAACAAGGAGATGTTCTTAAAGGTCTTGCAGCTGGTCTCTCTTCATCAGGATAATGAACAATAAATACATGACTGTATGCTTCCTCATTTTTTGCTTTAAGATAAGACTTTGTTGCATAATTTCCGTAACGTCTTGGTTCAACACCAAGCATATCAATCGTTGGTTCACCATCAACGATCCATTCTGCTAATTGCCAACCTGCTCCACCTGCTGCAGTTATTCCAAAACTATGTCCCTCATTAATCCAAAAATTTTTAAGTCCCCAGGCTGGACCAACAATGGGATTACCATCTGGTGTATAACATATTGCACCATTATAAACTTTTTTCACTCCAACTTCTCCAAATGCCGGAACTCTATGTATTGCTCCTTCGATATGCGGAGCAAGTCTATCTAAATCTTCTTGAAACAATTCATATTCAGAATCTTTTGAGGGACCTTCGACATAACACGCTGGTGCACCATCTTCATATGGACCTAATATTAATCCACCAGCCTCCTCTCTCATATACCATCTACTATCGCTATCTCTTAATACACCCATCTCTGGTAGACCTTCTTTTTTTCTTTTTTGTATTTCTGGATGCGGTTCAGTTACAATATATTGATGTTCCACAGGAATAACTGGAATATCTAATCCAACCATTTCACCAGTTTGTCTTGCAAAATTTCCTGAGCATGAAATGACATGTTCACATTCAATTGATCCTTTGTCTGTTTCAACAATCCATCCTTCTTTAGTTTGTCTCATTGATAACACTGTTGTATTTCTATAAATCTCAGCTCCCCTGTTCCTAGCACCTGAGGCAAGTGCCTGTGTTAAGTCTGCAGGTTGGATGTATCCATCTTCTGGGTGTTGAATTGCTCCAACTAAATCATCAGTATGACAAAGCGGCCAAATTTCTTTAACTTGTTGAGGTGTCAAAAATTTTACGTCAACCCCAATTGTTTTAGCTACACCAGCATATTGATGATACTCATCCATTCTATCTTTGGTACTAGCTAAACGGATATTTGAAACAACACTGAAACCAACATTCTTACCAGTCTCTTCCTCTAACTTTTTATAAAGATTTACTGCATACTTGTGAAGTTGACCAACAGAATAGCTCATATTAAAAAGAGGTAGCAGTCCTGCTGCATGCCAAGTTGAGCCTGAGGTTAATTCTTTTCTTTCAACTAAAACAACATCTGACCAGCCTTTTTTTGCTAAATGATAAAGAGCGCTTACTCCAACAACTCCTCCACCAACTACGACGACTTTTGTTTTAGATTTCATCAAATGATTCCTACTAAATTTTTATTCATAACGAAACAAAATTGTATTATGGATAATCAAATTGAACTTCCTAGTGCTATCGGGCTAGAAACCATTGTGGTCAACCAACAATCCTTAAGAGGTCCTTCAGCAGTATATTTTTCCACTTGCCAGTTGAACTTATGATAAATCTTATCTTTATCTAAAATTATCACCTCAAATTGTGCCCATTTGTCACCACCTCCAACCTGTGTAATTGTATGGCTTAAATGATTTAAAAGCATTTGATATGAGTTGCCTTTAATCATCATTTTGAAATTTGGTAGAGGGCCAGTATTTTTTTTGTTACTGGGATGCGCAAAATTCCAGGTTTGCTCAATCCCACTATCTTTATAATTTAAGTCGTTTTTTTGAAGACCACTTAATTGAATCTCAACAACTTTGGAAGGTTTTATATCACTATTAGGTTTCAGTAATTCAGCTTTAGTTATTGAAATTGAAAAGAGCAGAGTAATAAAGACTTTAAATATTATCTCGAATTTTTTTAACATCTTCTTTTAAAATTTAATTAAAGTATTTTTCGTACTCTATCTTCGTACATTTATTGTCAATGTAAATGATGTCATTTGTCTCAACAATTTTTTTTGCTTCCTCGTTACTAATGTCTAATTGTAACCATAATACTTTTGCATTTATTTTGACAGTTTCTTCTGCAATTGTAATAACTTCATTCGATGGCCTAAACACATCTACTATTTCTACTGGATTATCAATCTCTGAAATATTTCCAAAAACTTTTTCTCCTAATATTTTTTCTCCTTTCATGGACGGATTTACGGGGTAAACTTTAAAACCATTGTCTTGTAAATATTTCATAACAATAGATGATGTTTTTGTTAAATCTTTACTTGCACCTACTAGAGCAATATTTTTATATTTTTTTAAAATTTCTTTTATATTTTCCACTCTATTTACTTTTTACTTATTATCTTTTCTTCACAAAACTTCTTAGCTTCCTCAATAGTCATTGGTTGATCCAACTTTTGACTACCTGCAATACAAGCATCGATAGATCTTTTAGAATTATGGTCTCTAAAGGTAAAAATAAAATATATACCAATGATTATTAAGATAATTGTTAGAATATTTTTTACTTTCACTTATTTCTCCACTTTGGTTTTCTTTTTTCTAAAAAAGCTGAAATACCTTCTTTTGCATCCATAGCCATCATATTGTATGTCATCATTTGACTGGTATACGAGTAAGCTTTTCTGAGAGGCATTTCTAACTGCTTATAAAAAGCTTGTTTTCCAATTTTGATTGTTAAATTTGATTTTGATGCAATTTTTTTTGCAATTTTCATTGTCTCACTATTTAATTTTGTTTTTGAAAAATAATCATTAATTAAACCAATTTCCTTTGCGTAATTTGCTTTAATTGGCTCACCAGTAAGAAGCATCTTCATCATAGGTTTTCTGTTAATCTTTCTACTAACTGCAACCATAGGGGTGCTACAAAACAATCCAATATTTACTCCTGGTGTTGCAAAAAGAGCATCTTTAGTACTGTAAGCTAAATCACAGCTAGCAACTAATTGGCATCCAGCTGCATAAGCTGCACCATGAACTTTTGCAATAACAGGTTTTTTACCCTCTACTATTTGAAGCATTAGCTTTGAACAAAGATTAAATAATTTTTTATATCTTTCTTTTTTCTTTAAGTTTTTTACTTCTTTTAAGTTATGACCTGCACTAAAACCTTTTCCAGCACCCTCAAGAATAATAACTTTAATTTTTTTATCTTTGTCTAATTTTTTAAAAATATTAATTAAATCTTTTAAATTTTTATAAGATAAAGAGTTGTATGTTTTTGGCTCATTAATTATAACCCTCGCTATATCTTTATTCTGATTGATGATTTTGATATTCATTAAAAACTATTTAAGTTTACCATCTTGTCTCATCTTCGCTCTTATCTTAGTGGCTGAAATTTTTTGTATTTCTTCAGGTAAAACAATTTCTTCTATTTTGTAACCAACACCTCTTCCATAACAAATGTTTGTAATATTGGGAACTAACATAATTTTAAAACGTCCCTCGAATTCTGGATTAAGTTTATCTTCAATATTTTTTTTTACTGTTTCAAAGTCAAATGGATTATCATCCACACCTTGTACGTCTCTGATTTGTATACAAACTTGTCCAGTTTTCTTAATTATTTCTTTAAATAAAGTATAGTGACCATCATGAAATGGTTGCCATCTTCCAAGCATTTGAGCAGTTGGTTTTTTATTATCCCACTTGTAAGTCATTATTTTAATTTCTCATATATCTTTGGAGCCCAATTTTTAGCATCTTGAGTTGTTACATGAAAGTCATACTTATCAGGTTTTACAAACATTTTATTTGTATCATCAAACCTACCTTCCTTAATTGTATCCACCCAAATAATAAAATCTGCTGGAAATAAACTTCTTGCCTCAGGAGTGGGACAAATAAAATCTGCTACAACATAATTTCCATCATTTTTCAATTTTACTGCAAAGTCAGCCATTCTTTTTGCTTGTCTTTTTCTTCCTTCTTCAGAAAAATCCCAATCATTCGCCTCTTTTCTAACTTCATCTGCGTTCAATCTTTTAGCGTTTAACATTGGACCAAGTTCGTTTGCTAACGTAGTTTTTCCCGATCCAGGTAGTCCCATTATTAAAATTATTTTCATTTGATATTAAATTGACACCTTTTTCAAAAAAGATAAAGATCTTATAATGAAATTTTCTCTTGAAATAGGCCCCCAGACAGATCTTAATACAGTACCTCAAGTAAAAGATGTTTATATCACAATGCTTCCAGGGGGTGACTATAGAGAAACAGCTCAACAGGCAGTTGAGTTAGTTAAAAAAGGTTTTAATCCTGTTCCTCATTTTCCTGCAAGGTCAATGCTGGATGAAAAACAACTAAAAGATTATGTTTCTAGGTGTAAAGATGGTGGGGTTAAACAAGTTTTAGTAATTGGTGGCGGGAGAGAACCAATGGGAAAATTTGATAGCTCGTTTCAACTTTTAGAGACTGGTTATTTTGAGAAGATGACAATAGGAATTGCTGGACACCCAGAGGGGAGTCCTGATATATCCGAGTCAGATTTAGAAAAAGCTATGATAGATAAAAAGCCTTATGCTGATTATATAGTAACACAGTGGTTATTAGATCCACAGCCTATTATAGATTTTGTCTCTAAACAAAGCGTACCAGTGCATGTGGGAATTACTGGGCCTCTAAAAATATCAAGTTTAATTAAGTTTGCTAATATTGTTGGAGCAAAAAATTCCATAAATTTTCTTAAATCTAATTTTACTAAGGCGTTAGATTTATTAAAACCTAAAGACCCTAATGATTTAATTGGGAAAGTTAAATCGCATACTGATTTCTTCCACATTTATACATTCGGCGGCTTGAAGGAAACAAACAAGTGGTTGAAGGAGAATGGTTATGTCTAAAGAATTTGACTATACTAAACTAAAGCATGCTACTTCTGTTGATCAGTCAGATAGAAAAGTACCATACAATTTAAGACAAAGCGGGCCTACAAAAGTTGAAATGTTAATTTCAACAAGAGTAAGAAAATCACCATATTGGCATTTATCAATGCAAGCAGGTTGTTGGAGAGCAACTGTTTATAATCGAATTTATCATCCTAGGGGATATGTGAAACCTGAAGATGGTGGTGCAATGGTTGAGTATGATGCAATTGTAAATCATGTAACTATGTGGAATGTTGCTGTTGAAAGACAGATCCAAATAAAGGGTCCTGATGCAGAAAAATTTGTTGATTACGTGATAACTCGAGATGCAACAAAAATCTCTCCGATGCGAGCAAGATATGTAATTTTATGTAACGCTTACGGAGGAGTTTTAAATGATCCAATACTTTTAAGAATTGCAAAAGATGAATTTTGGTTTTCTTTATCAGACTCGGACATTGGAATGTATTTACAAGGTGTTAATGCAGACGGTAAATTTAATTGCACTATCGAAGAAATAGATGCATGTCCTGTTCAAATTCAAGGGCCTAAATCAAAAGCACTTATGAAAGATTTGTTAGGTGATCAGGTTGATTTAGAAAATATGCCTTTCTATGGTTTAGCTGAAGTTAAGGTTGCCGGAAGAAGTTGTGTTATTTCTCAATCAGGTTTTTCAGGTGAAGCTGGATATGAAATATATTTAAGGAATGCAACTTTATATGCCGATGAGATGTGGAATGCTGTTCTTGAAGCTGGAAAAAAACATCAACTAATGGTAATTGCTCCCGCTCACCATAGAAGAATTCAAGCTGGGATTCTTTCTTGGGGTCAGGATATGGATCAACAACACAATCCTTTTCAATGTAATTTAGGTTATCAAGTTTCTTTATCAGGTAAAGGTGAATGGAAAAAAACTTCTGATTACGTTGGAAAAAAAGCTCTTGAAAAAATGAAGACTGAAATCAAAGCAGGAAAAAAACCATATAAGCTACAATTAGTAGGTCTTGAGTTAGGAGGAAAACCAATTGATGATTATGCGCCAGATTTTTGGTTGATATCTAATGCAGATGGTGGTGATCCAGTTGGTTTTGTAACATCACCGTGGTGGCATCCTGAAAAGAAAACTAATATTGCTATGGGATATGTTCCATTTGATGGAACTTTAAATGCCAATGGATTTCCAAAAGGAAAAGTTGGAAAGAAATTTAAAGTTCATTTACCAGAGAAATATTCAGATAAACCAGGAACACCTGTTGATGCTGTCATAGTTGATATTCCATTTAAGGAGTCTTACAACGCTAACACAAGAGAAGTTGTATCAGGTTAATTATTTTTTTTGGGGAGTTTGCGCTCCCCTTTAAATTATAAATGACAAAGAGTTTCATTATTGCAGTTTGCATTATCATCGCTATTGCATTATTACTATTTCCGTTAATTGTATCTTACAAAGAACAAAAAAATAAAAAAAAATAAATGTTTGCTGAATTTTTAAATATAATTTTTAAATCTATAAAATTAGATAAAACACTTTATAGTGATAATAAAAATTTTGGTGAAGCTGCGATATATTTTGCCGGCCTAATTATGATATTAGACGGTGTCGCAGGAGCAGTAGCTGCAAACACTGTGGTAAAAACAGCTGTTGGCATGTCGGGACTTACTGCAATTCTAACTTGGTTTATTTGGGCTATTTTCATATATGTAATAGGAGTCAAGCTGTTTCCAGACAAACAAACTAAAGTCACTTTCAAAAAAGTTATAGTAGCAGTTGGTTTTGCTCATGCACCAGGTTTGTTAAGATTTTTTGCATTAACTCCTGAATTGATGATACCTATAATTTTTCTTACCCAATTTTGGATTTTTGCTGGTTTAATCATATCAACTAAACAAATATTGAATTTAAAATCAAATTTTAAATCATTTGGGATTGTATTTTTGTCTTTTTTAATTATTGCATTCCTGTCGATATCATTCGTTATGAGTAGAATGAATGCATTACCAATAAATAGTATCTAAATTGGAAAGATTATTTTTGAAACTCTACATGATTTACAAATTTTAAATCCAGTCAGAATTAAATTTTGGGTAACACTCTCATCAGTTTTTTTACATTCATCACAGATATCATTTAACTCATCAGTGTTTGTGTTATGCTGCTTTTCTATATAATCATCTTCAGTCATTATCGGTTAAACCTGCTCCTGCTGCACCTTTTTTTAAACTATCCGTCTCCTCAACAAATGTTTTTTCTGATAATTGGTATAAACTTTTCCAATCTTGCTCAGTAAAGTTATCATAATTTTCTAAAATTTTTACCTCTGCATTAGTTGCGATATTTGGACAATTTTTGTTCAATAGATTTGTTGAAATATTAACATTAATATTTAATAGAAATTCACTTTTTTCAAATTTAAAAAATATTCTTTTTCCAATAACCTCAGAGCTTCTACTAAGAAATGATAAAAATAATAATGGGTATGAAATTTTAGAAAAATTAATAGTCTTTAATCTCTCAATCTTTTTAATTTGATCTAAAAAACTTACGCCTAAAATAATTGGGCAGTAAGAGGATTCAGAACATTTATTGTTTTCGTTAATTAGATGAAGGCTCTCAAATTTTTTGTCTTTTTTTTCTTTTAAATATTCATTTAAATTTTTAATTCCTTCAAAATTAAACATCTCTAGTAATCTCACACTTTTTCCAACCTCTTCACTTATTCCCCAAGAATAACCTAATGCTCTACTTGCGCGTTTAGAGGTTGTTTCAATTTCACTCAAAGATTTCATAAAATTTAATCAACGATAGAGCCAATGCTGATTATAATCTTTTAATTCATGCGGAAGTGGTGCTCCTTGAAACATGCAAATTCTTAACCATTTGTCTGATCTGGGATCAAATTTTAGTGCACCAAAAAAAGATAACTTTAATCGTAGCATATCGATCGGGACAACGTTTTCATTAATTGTATTATCTTGAATTTCAGCATATGGAAATTTTTCAACGATAAATGCGCGTCTTACAACATGTCTTAAATCTGCATTATTCATTAAAAATCTATCAATAGTTAAATCATCTTTACATGAAATTAACTGATCATTAAGTTTTTTAATATCTCTAGCAATTGCGAGGGGTTGTTCTAATTCTGCACCTCCTTCCTCAAAACGATCTGCATACCTAGGCTCTTCCTTATTTTTAGAAATAAACCAAAAATTTCTTAAATTTGATTTATCTTTGAAATCAATCTTAAGAATATCTGGATATCTTTGCTTTAAAATATTTTTAAGATCTAAAACTGTTCGTTCTGTGGGAATTCTAAAATACTTTTCCTCATCTGAGCTCATTTTTTTTATTAATGGCTGAACAATTTTATCAAAAGGTTCCATCATCATAGACACGATATACTCAATAGTTTCTTCACAAGTTTCTTTCTCTAACCATAAATATATTTGATTGAAAGGATATGGAGTTGTAAAATCTAATTGATTTTCGATAAATTCTAAAAATTTTTTTACATTAATAAGTAGTGAATTTATTTTTTTTATTTGAAATTCACTTTCAGAATTCCAGCTTGTAATATTTTTTAAGGAACCTTTGACACATTTTTTGAATAAATCTGAATCTTTTAAATTTACATTTTTAATTTCTCTAATTTCTTTTAATGCGATTTCTCTTGATAAGATCCAATTATTTAACAAGGTAGGATGATTTACAATAAAAGGTGCCATTCCTAATCCAGTTGAATTTCCAATGCCAAGGTTTCTACAAATTTTTGTGTGTAAATTAACAGCTTTCTTTGGATTTTTATGCTTCGCTACATGATTAACTTGATCAAAAGTGAATTGCCTTACTAAATAGACCAACATCATCTCTAATCTAAATGGTCCATTAATCTCTGCCCTATTTTTAATTCTAAATCTATCTGCTAAACCAAACTTACCAGAGCCATAAACAGCAGTAGTTCTATATAAGTACCCAACTTTTTCTAATAAATTTAAATCTGGCTGATTACCTTCGCTTAACTTTTCAACTACGTGATTAAAAACTCTGACCGATTTATTTGCCCGAGATAAAGTTAGCTCTTTATATGAAAGTCTACCAACCTCTTGTCTTGGAACTTCATTCTTCAATCTTTCAATATCTTTTGTTGAGGGAACCCCATCATGCAAAGTAAAAGCAGCGTCCCATTTTGTTGCAATAACTCTATCTGATCTATCATTATCATCTATCTTGTTAGCAAAACAAACTAATGAGTAAACTCTTTTATCTTTTTTGAAAGAATATATCGCTACGCCATATCCACCAGGATCTAAGTTGAATAAATCTCTGTTGTATTCCCAATCTTTAAATTCATCTAAAAAACTTCTTAGAAATGATAATTTAGATTGATGAAAAGACCCTAGTCTAGACAATTTCATTATTTTGTTTGGATCTCTTAATTCGACTTTCATACTCTAAATATTTCTATAAAAATTATACCAATTGTTACCTAATATCCCATTAGTTTCTTCCTCAGAAAATCCAACTTTTCTTAATCCCTTCTCTATATTAAAAAAACCTCTAGCATCCTCAAACCAAACTGGTTGTTTAGGAAAGCCAGGTTTGTTCTTAGAACCTTCTCCATAATTTTTATTTTTAGACCAGGTACCGTTCCTCATCCACTCTACAATTTCATCAGGCTGATTCAAACATAAGTCAGATCCAATACCAATATTTTTGATATTCATTATATCTGACGTTCTAGCAATCATTTCACAAAAGCTATCTAAAGTACAATTAGTATTATTCTTTAAATGGTGAGGATATAAAGAAAAACCCAAAATTCCTCCACTATCACTTAAAACTTTTAATAGCTCGTTAGATTTATTTCTTTTAGCAGCATGCCAAAAGCTTGGGTTAGCATGTGTGATTGCAATTGGTTTCTCACTTATTTCAATTGCGTCTAATGTACTTTTTTCAGCAGAATGGGACATATCTATAACTATTCCAACTCTGTTCATTTCTTTAATGACTTCACGTCCAAAATTAGTTACTCCACTATCAATTTTTTCATAACAGCCAGTTGCTAGAAGAGATTGGTTATTATAAGTTAATTGCATAAAACGACATCCAAGTTTATGTACTTTTTCTACTAAGTATATGTCATCCTCAATTGGTGAGCAGTTTTGGAAACCAAAAAAAATTGCAGTTTTTTTTTCTAATTTAGCTTTTTCAATATCTTTGAAATTTGTGCCTTGAAAAATTAAATCTGAATTTTTTTCAAAAAGTTTTTGCCACTTTTTAATTTCATTTAAAAATTCATTATAATCCTCGTGATAAACAATTGTTACATGAACAGCATCTAGCTCAGCTTGTCTATTAATTTCAAAAACTTCTCTTGTCCAATTACAATACTGTAAATTATCAATTTTATATTTCATGAGTTTAATTTTATTAAACCATATCAATATGTATTTGAAATTCTATTAATTTATTGAAATTTCGACAATTTTTTGAAATAAAGTTTCAATAAATATATTCATGAATAAAAAAAATCTAAAAGTTTCAATAGTGATGGGCAGTCAATCTGACTTTAAAACAATGAAATTAGCAAAACAAATTTTAAAAAAACTTAAGGTTCCCATAGAAACAAAGATTATTTCAGCACACAGAACTCCAATGAGAATGTATAAGTACGCATCTGATGCAGAAAAAAATAATATTGGGGTAATTATTGCAGGTGCAGGAGGCTCAGCACATTTGCCTGGAATGATAGCAGCACTTACTCAAATACCTGTGTTAGGTGTTCCAATTGAGAGTAAAAAACTCAAAGGCTTAGACAGCTTGTTATCTATTGCTCAAATGCCAAAAGGAATTCCTGTAGGGACTTTAGCGATAGGAGAAGATGGAGCAATTAATGCAGCTATACTTGCTGCTTCAATTATTTCTAATAGTAATCCCAGCGTTAAATCTAAACTTAGAAGTTGGAGATTTTCTCAAACAAAATCAGTTAAAAAAAATCCAAAATAATTCAATGTCTGAAATTAGATTAGGAATTCTTGGCGGTGGTCAATTAGGTAGTATGTTGTCAGTTGCAGCAAAAAAATTAAATATCGAGACTGTAATTTACTCGGATGATCAAGATGCACCGGCACAAAACTTCTGTAATGAATTCATGTTTGGTGATTACAAAGATAAAAATAAAATTAACGATTTTGTAAAAAAGGTAAGTATAATTACTTATGAATTTGAAAATATTCCTTATGAAACTTTAAATGATATAAATAAATTAAAAACAGTAAATCCAAAGCCATCGATAAATAGATTAATACAACATCGTTTAGCTGAAAAAGATTTTGTTAATAAATTAAATATTAGAACTACAAGATATGTTGGTATAGAAAAAAAATCAGATTTAGAGACACTTGATGATTTTTTGCCAGGAATTTTAAAAACAACAACCATGGGTTATGATGGAAAAGGTCAATATCCTATAAAATCACTAAATGAATTAAATGGATTAAATATAGATTTTTCAAAAGAATATATTCTTGAAAAACTGATTAAATTAAAAAAAGAAATCTCTGTTATAATTACAAGATTTGGCAATAACAGATACGAAATTTATGAAGCAATCGAAAACATTCATGAAAACCAAATTTTAAAAAAATCTAAAATCCCTGCTGATATTAGCAACAAACTTATTGATCAATCTAGAGAGTGGAGTAAACAAATTTCTGAAGAATTAAAATACATTGGTACACTTTGTGTAGAATTTTTTATTGATAGAAATGATAATCTATATGTTAATGAAATTGCACCCAGAGTTCATAATTCTGGCCATTTAACTATTAATGCTTTTAATGTTAGTCAATTTGAAAATCATATAAGAGCAGTTTGTTCTTTACAGCAAATTCCCTTAAAGAAATTACATAATGCAGAAATGACAAATCTTATAGGTAATCAAATTACCCCATATAGACAAAATAGAAATTTAAACGATAATGAATTTTTTTTCGATTATCAAAAAAAAGAAATAAAAGAAAAAAGAAAAATGGGTCATTTAACAAAAATTTTATAATGTTTAAAACTATTGAGGGAAACTTCGAAAATTCAGATGTTAATGAACTTTTAAAAAAACATTTTATCGAACTAAGGGCAGCTTCTCCTGAGGGAAGTGCACATGTTTTGGATATCGAAGGTTTAAAAGTACCTTCTATTAAATTTTGGAGCTTATGGGATGATGATAAATTGATAGGTTGTGGCGCTCTTAAAATTTTAGAAAAAGATCATGGTGAATTTAAATCAATAAGATTACATGATGATTTTAGGAATAAAGGGAATGGAATAAAACTTATTGATCATTTGTTTGATGAAGCTAAAAAATTGAATATTAAACGAATTAGCATAGAAACTGGAGCTGGAATATTCTTTAAACCAGCAAGAAAATTATTTGATTTATGTGGATTTAAGCCTTGTAAACCGTTTGCTCACTATAAAGAGGATAAAAATTCTATTTATTTATCAAAGTTAATAAACAACACTTAAAAATTAAATTTAAAGTATTGATCTATTTTGTTGACAAAACTAATTAAATTATAAAGAAAGTCATCATTGCTTAAATATAAGTAATAAATTAACAAACAAAAAAGTAAGAAGAAAAATATGAGTCTACAAGGAAAAGTAAAGTGGTTCAATCCAACCAAAGGTTTTGGTTTTATTGAAAGAGATGATAAAGAAAAAGATGTGTTTGTACATGTTTCAGCTGTAAGAGATGCTGGTATGAACGGTTTAGATGAGGGTCAAGCTTTGACTTTCGATGTTGAAGATGGTCCTAAAGGTCCTTCAGCAGTTAACTTAAAAACTGCATAATTTTCATTACATAGATTATTGGCTATAAGATTTACAATTTAATTATATTTGTATATTTTTAGCCAATAATAAATTTTTTAATCAAATAAATGAAAGCAAAATGATTGGGATTTTAGGTGGTATGGGTACGCAAGCTGGCCTAGATTTTTGTAATAAGCTAGCAATACTTTATCGAGGAAAAATTGACCAAGAATACCCTTTATTTCTACTTTTCAACAAATCAAATATTCCAGGAAGACCAGAGTCAATCGGTGTTCAAACTAAGAATTTGTCAAATCGGAAAAAAAATAAAAAAATTGAAAAAAAATACTCATTAGTATTAAAAAGTTTATTACATGGATGTAAAATACTAAAAAAAAGTAAATGTAAGTTTATTGTTATTCCGTGCAATACAGCACACTATTGGTATAAAGATTTAAGAGAAAGAGTAAAGTTACCAATTATTAACATGCCAAAAGAAGTATTTGTACACACAAAAAAGACATGCAAAAAAAATTCATCAATTGGATTATTAGCAACTGAGGGTACTTTGAACACTGGTGTTTACAATAAATTTTTTGATAAGAATTATAATCTTATTTTTCCTAATATATCTTTACAAAAAAATTCTGTAAATAAAGCAATTAAATTTGTCAAAATGGGAAATGTAAAAGCCGCCAGCAAAATTATAAAACCAGCTATAAATTATTTGATTAAAAAAAGGTGTAAAAAGATAATTTTAGGGTGCACCGAATTACCAATAGCTATATTCGCATTCAAATCTTTTAAAAAAGTAAAGACCTCAAAAATTTTTTTAGATCCAAATTTGATATTAGCAAATGCGGCTATGAAGAAATATCGTAAATAATGAAATCTAAAGATAAACCATATATCCTATATGTGGCAGAAAAAATATATTTAGAAGTTTCGGAAATAAAAAAAAAAAATAATAGCTTTTCTAATATAGATGCAATAGATGGATTTATTGGATCAGATACTTATAAGGAAGTAAGTAGTGGTAAATTTCATGACAATTGGTTTAAAGAATTAAAGAAAAAAAAAGAAAAAATTCCTGAAGAAACAATGAGGTTACTAAAAATACAAAGAGAAATGATGATTAAACAATTAATCCAGTACCCAGAACTTTATTACACTAAAAGTCATTTTCCATTAGAAATTTCTCAACGCGCGTTTGATCACTTGTGGAGATTGTGTGAAAGTTATGAATTATGGTGTAAAGAAACTAATCAAAAGAAATTAATTCTTCTAAATCTCACTGATTAATTTTTTGCTGTATTAGCTTTTTATGTGTAAATTTAACTCTTTTTTCAACTAAAAGTTTAAAATCTTTAATTATTTTTGGCTCGTTATTTTGGTCGACTAACTTTTGGTGAACTGTCTTTACTCTTTTTTCAATCAAATTTTTAAAATCTTCGTTTATTTGATTTTCTTTATTATTTTTTGATACTTCCTCTGTAATATAACTAAGAGAACTTTTGCCTGTTTTTTTTTTAAATTCATTATCGAAGACCAATTGAGCAGTGGCTTTAGCCAAGTTTCCAGAGGTGGCAGCAGTTATTGCAGGACCCAACACAGCTGATAAATGAACGAAACCTGTCAAAAATAAAAATGATGTAAAGAATAAACAAAGTTTTAAAAGTTTCATAATCACAGGATTAAGTTATTTGATTTGGCCAGGAGCTACAATTAGTAAAATGTCCAAAATAAGCTTTAATACTTGAAGAATATTGTGGTAAATCATCAAATTTTACTACATTTTTTAACATGATCAAAATTTTTCCTTTTATTTTTATCATTCTTTGGTCATCTGCATTTATTACTACTAAACCAATCATTGATAATAGTGATCCATTTGCTGCCCTAGCTTTCCGATTTTTTTTTGTAGCAATTGGATTTTTATTATTCTCAATTTACTCTAATTACTCAATAATTATAAAAAGAAAAAACTTAATTGAATCATTTCTAAGTGGTGTTCTTTTTCATGGATTGTATCTGGGAGGAGTATTCTTTTCGATTTCTATTGGTATGCCTACAAGTATAGCTGCGTTAATTGTAACACTTCAACCAATTTTAACAAATATCTTAAGTGGACCAATCCTAAATGAAAAGGTAACTCTCAAACAATGGATTGGGGTATTGCTTGGATTTTTTGGTGCAACACTAGTATTGGGATTGGATTTAGGATCAAAGATTCCATTGCTGGGACTGGTTGCTACAATAATAGCATTAATTTCAATTACAGCATCAACAATTTGGCAAAAAAAATTAAGTAATAATTTACCTCTGTCAGTAAGTAATTTTTATCAAGCTGTAGGAGGATGTTTTTTTCACATTCTTGTTGTTATATTTTTTGCAAAACCATATATAGCCTTCACAAAAACATTTCTTCTTTCAATGGGTCATCAAATATTTCTTGTGTCTTTTGGTGCTTTTACAATTTTAATGTTTTTGATAAAAAAAAATTCTGCAAGTAAGACTGTTTCAATTTTTTTTCTTATTCCCGCAACATCTGCTTTAATGGCTTGGTTCTTTTTGAAAGAAAGTTTAACAGCAATTGATCTTTTAGGTTTTTTGATAACGTCAATAGGGGTTTATATAGCTACTAGAGATTAATATTGCTATTTATTTTCGTAACCAAACTCTAATGCTGCATCAGTAACAGAATGGTATAACGACTCTCCAAAACTTCTTAACGTGAATAACCTTACTTTAAATGGTTTGTCATTTTGTAAGTCCACTGTGAACGCAATATTATTATAAAGAGAATTTATTGAATTATTTTTCTTTAATTCATCAAAATTAAATGGTGATCCTTTCTTTAAAACTTCTATTACATAATTGCCCTCTATATCAATTACAGCTCTTGAGTGGGATAAATCAGTAATTGCAAAATCTATTTCTTTACATGTTGAAGAAATATCATTGATTAAATCTTTTTTGGAAGAGACCACTAACCAATTTTTTGGACCATTCCATAAAATTCTTGTATTTTCATTAAAAGCCACATTTAATGAAGAGTCTTTTAGTTTTAAACCGTCAATATCAATACTTTCAATTTGAATATTAGAATTTTTAAATTGTACTATTTGAACAATTAATAAATTTTTTTTTTCTGAAATTTTTAATAAGTCATCGCCTTTTTTGTCCTCAAAGTCCCCAAATTGTCCTTGATGATGAACATTAGCTAGCGCAGAAATTAAACTCATGATCTAACCCTCTCGCCTTTAGGATCCACATAATGTGAAGATACTATCTCAACTGGAATTACTTTATTTTTTAGAGGTGACATTACGAATAACTTTTCTCCTATCATATTCTTACCATCTTTTAAAATTGCTAAAGAAAATGGATTATCGTGTTCAACACTCCAACATGAGGCTGAAATATAACCTAATTTTGGATTTGGAAGTGGTGCATTTGAATCTTTAACTAAATGAGATCCTTCCGGAATACTTGTTTTTTTATCTAATGGGACAACACCAACAATTTTTTGTCTATCTTCAGCTGCAAAAGCTTTTCTTGATAAAGATCTTTTTCCAATAAAATCTTTCTTTTTGCTAAGAAGTCCCTCAAGGGAATTGTCATAAGGAATAGTTCTTCCATCAAGCTCTGAACCTGCAACATGTCCCATTTCAATTCTTAAAGTTGAAAGTGCTTCTGTTCCATATGGTTGAATTCCAAACTCTTCTCCAAATTCTATTATTTTCTCCCACATAAAATATCCATAATCTGACTCAACATTTACTTCGTATGCAAGTTCACCAGAAAATGAAATTCTAAAAATTTTAGCTTTTACTCCAAATAGATCACCTTCCATATAACCCATAAAAGGAAGTCCTTCATTCGTTACATCAGATTTTGGAAAAAGTTTTTTTAATACATCTCTTGATTTTGGTCCAGCAATTGCAGCTCCCGCCCATTGTTCAGTTGTTGAAACTACATTTACATTTAATTCTGGCCAAACAAGTTGTAGATAATATTCTAGATGTGATAGAACATTAGCAGCTTGAGCAGTTGTTGTGGTCATATGGTAATGATTTTCTGATATTCTGGTTGTTGTTCCATCATCCATAACAATACCATCTTCTCTCAACATCACACCATATCGTGCCTTACCAACTGGTAGTTTTAACCAGGCATTTGTATAAACTCTATTTAGAAGCTCCGCTGCATCAGGTCCTTTAATATCAATTTTACCTAAAGTGGTAACGTCACAAACACCAACATTAGTTCTTACATTTTTAGCCTCTCGTTTTGAAGCCTCAAATAAATTCTCTTCACCACGCTTGTAATACCTTGGTCTTAACCACACACCTGCATCCACAAAGACTGCATTATTTTTTTCATGCCATGAATGCATTGGAGATTTTCTTGTTGGTTTTGAATGTTTTCCTACTTCCCTTCCAACAATTGCTCCAATAGAAACTGGTGAATAAGGTGGTCTAAAGGTTGTGTGCCCAACTGATGGTACAACTTTATTTTCGATTTTCGACACTAGTTGTAAACCATTAAGATTACTTGTCTTACCTTGGTCAGTAGCCATTCCAAGTGTAGTGTATCTTTTCACATGTTCAATAGACCTATACCCTTCTTTAAGAGCTATCTCTATGTCAGAAACTGCGACATCATTTTGGAAATCTAAAAATCTTTTGTAGTTTTTTCCCTTCGGTAAGGGTACACACCAAAATTTATCATGCACAGTAGATTTCTTTTCAACAACATTAGGTAAAGAAATTTTGTTCTCATTATTTGTTATTTTTTTCGATAATAGGTTTCCTTTTTCAAATGAGTCTTTTAATGTCTCTTTTAAGGTATAAATTCCATTTGCAGCTCCTATAGTTTTTTCATTTTGTTTAGATATACCAGGAACAAATGCATCTATATCCTCATTAAACTTTGTTTTATTTCCAGATTGTGATGCCAAATGAATTGTGGGTGTCCAAAATCCAGAAACACAAATACAATCACACTCAATATTTTCAATTGATCCAAGTTCCTCTTTGTTATCTGAAATTTTAGCTATATCAGCTGATTTTACTTTTTTATATCCTTGAGCAGCTACAACTACATATGAATATTTAATATTGATATTCATATTTTTTGCTTCCTCTATAATCTCTGATTGAGGTTTTTTTCTTGTATCTAAAATTATTGGATCAATACCATTCTTTTTAAATTCAATTGCTGTTTCATAACCACTATCATTATTTGTAAAAACAAGCGGTTTTTTTCCGACTAATACTCCATACACTTTCATATATTCCTTAGCAGCGGAAGACAACATTACTCCAGGAGTGTCATTATTGCCAAATACAATGGGTCTCTCTATAGATCCAGATGAGATTAATACTTCTTTTGCTCTAATATACCAAAGTCTCTGCTTCGGATGAAATTTTTTTGTTTTTGGTAAATGGTCACTTATTCTTTCAGACATCACTAGCATGTTATGATCGTAATAACCAAAAACTTGAGATCTATTTTTTACAGTAACATTAGGCATTTCTTTGAGCTCTGAAATAATACTATCTGCCCACTCTTTACCTGATTGATTCCCAATATTTACTTCGCTTGTTAATAAAGTTCCTCCAAATCTTGATTTATCTTCAGCAAGAATAACTTTTGCACCATTTTTTGCAGCTGAATAAGCGCTTGCTAATCCAGATG
>CACHKE010000009.1 GCA_902580335.1 uncultured Pelagibacteraceae bacterium | reverse complement strand
TTTTGGGAATTAGAATTATTTAAGACGATAGGTTTTGATTTAGAATTAAGTAATTTTGCAACTAAAGAGTTATTAGATGACAAAATAATATATGTAGTTAAATCCAAAAATGAAAAAAAGATAATACCAAATTTTCTAATTGATAAAAAAATTGTAGTTAATGATCTAAATATACTTTTAAATGGATTGAAATTAGTAAGCGATTTTTTAGAAAAAACCGTATTAAAACCAAATAACTTAAACTATCCAATTAGCAGAACTCAGTTCATAAATTCACTGAGATAATTAAGGTAAAATTTCATTTAATCTATCTGCATAATAACTAACTATTGCGTTCGCACCAGCTCTTTTAAAACTCATTAAATTTTCAAATATCGCGTCTTTATTTATTATCTTTTTTTCTACAGCATTGGATAACATGCTATATTCACCAGAAACTTGGTATGCAAAAACTGGGATTTTAAATTTATTTTTTATTGATCTTATAATATCAAGATAGGGTAACCCAGGTTTTACCATGACCATATCTGCACCTTCTTTTATATCTAAAGCCACTTCTCTTATTGCTTCATCATAATTCCTGAAATCCATTTGATAAGTTTTTTTATCTCCTTTTAAAGCAACCTTAGATCCAACAGCATCTCTAAAAGGCCCATAAAAGTTAGAGGCATATTTAACTGCGTAAGAAAGAATTTGAGTATTTTTGAAATTTCCTTTGTCTAGAGCTTTTCTAATTTTACCAATTCGTCCATCCATCATATCTGATGGTGCTAACACATCACACCCCATTTGAGCTTGTAATAAAGATTGCTGAATTAAGATTTCTATAGTTTCGTCATTCATTATATTGTTTGATTTGAGAATTCCATCATGACCATGTTTTGTGTAAGGATCCAGAGCTACATCACACATTATTCCTATTTTGTTTTTGTATCTTTTTTTAATATATTTTATAGCTTTACATACTAAATTATCTTCGTTTAGAGCTTCACTTCCTAAATCATCTTTTAATTTAGATGATGTATAAGGAAACAAAGCAACCATAGGTATCTGATTTTTAATAGCCCGGTCTAAGATTATTCCCAATCTATTAATTGAATATCTATATACACCTGGCATAGATTTTATTGGTTGAGTCTTGTTTTTACCCTCAATCAAGAATACTGGAAGTATAAAGTCATTAGGTGATAAATTGTTTTCTGAGACAAGCCTTCTTGACCAGCTGTTTTTTCTATTTCTTCTTAGTCTTAAACTAGGATATTTACCTGTAATCATATTTAATTTTATTTTAAAAATGCGACAAATGTAATATACACATATATAGTAAAAAAGGTACAAAGCAATCACGATGACAGTCGAAAACACAAAGATAATAAATTTAAATGTAAAAAAAGAAGAGCGGGTTTTAGATTTTAGTGACTTCCAAAAACAAGAAATAAAATTTGACATCTCAAAACTTCAAGAAGCGTATAATCAAATTATTCAGACTAAAAAGTTTGAAGATGCAGGTGTTACGCATTTTGGCGCCATATCTTTAACGCAAATTCCTGGTGACCCAGATTCTATCAAAGGAAATAAAGCAAGAGGTCTTTATTGGACTAAACCTGACAGATCTGGCAAAGAAGTAATGAGGGAAGGTGCGATAAATGAATCTGCATATAGTGAATTTGTTAAAGATTACGATAATACTTACTTCAAACATGTGTATGATGTTTTGTCCTCAAAGTATAAATTAGGTAGGATGAGAATTTTACTTAAGGAACCTCGATCAACTTTAAGTTGGCATAGAGACCCAGAGCCTAGATTGCATATACCTATAATCACGAACCCTGGTTGTATTATGGTTATAGATAATGTTGCTAAACACATGCCAGCAGATGGATCGGTTTGGATTACAAATAATACAAAATACCATAACGCCTTTAATGGTGGTGAAGAAAATAGAATACATCTTGTTGCATGTGTTTTAGATTACAAGTTCAACTAATTTGAAAAAAATTTTTATTTCCTCAGATCACGCCGGATTTAAATTAAAAGAAGACATAAAAAAACACCTTAAAAGTTTAAAATTAAATTTTAATGATCTTGGACCTGTAAATGATAATAGTGTTGATTATCCTGATTACGCACATAAATTAGCAAAAAAAGTCAAAATTGGTAAAAATAATGTTGGAATCTTGATATGTGGCTCAGGTACAGGAATGAATATTGCGGCAAATAAGCATAAAAATATACGTGCAGCTCAGTGTTTTAACGCAAAATCTACCAAATTATCCAGATTGCATAATGATGCAAACATCATTACATTAGGCTCTAGATTAATTAGTAAAAAAAATGCTTTCAAATTTATCAAAATTTTTTTAAATACTAAATTTGATGGCGGCAGACACTTGAGAAGGGTTAGAAAAATTTAATTATGTCTAGTGAAAAGAGTTATTTGAATGATAGCTATAAAAGTTTTTTTGAGGATGGTTTATCCGTAAAAGATCCAGAGTTATATAAAGCTATTAAAGATGAACTAATAAGACAGCAACAACATATTGAGTTAATTGCTTCAGAAAATATAGTTTCTCAAGCTGTCTTGGAAGCCCAAGGTTCAGTATTAACAAATAAATATGCAGAAGGCTATCCAGGTAAACGTTATTACAACGGCTGTGAACATGTTGATGTTGCAGAAAATCTTGCAAATGAAAGACTAAAAAAATTATTCAATTGTAAATTTGCAAATTCTCAACCTCACTCAGGTGCACAAGCTAACGGAGCTGTATTTTTAGCTCTATTAAGTCCAGGTGATACATTTATGGGAATGAGTTTAAATTCTGGTGGACATATAACTCACGGTTTAAAAATTTCAATGTCAGGTAAATGGTTTAATGCAATTAGTTATGACGTTGATAAAAAATCTGAACTGATAGACTATGATAATGTTGAAAAACTTGCTTTAGAACATAAACCGAAATTAATTATAGCTGGTGGAAGTGCTTACTCAAGAGTAATAGATTTTAAAAGATTTAGAGAAATTGCTGATAAAGTTGGTGCTTATCTCATGGTTGATATGGCACATTTTTCTGGCTTAGTTGCAGGAAAAGGATATCCAAACCCATGTGATCATGCTCATGTTGTTACATCAACAACACATAAAGTTTTTAGAAGTGCAAGAGGTGGAATAATTTTAACTAATCATGAGGATCTTGCGAAAAAATTTAACACTGCAGTTTTTCCAGGATATCAAGGTGGTCCTTTAATGCACGTTATCGCAGCTAAAGCCGCAGGTTTTCTAGAAGCTCTACAACCAGAATTTAAAGATTACATAAAGTCAGTCCTAGCAAATGCAAAAATGTTAGCTGAAACTTTAAAAAATAATGGTTTTAAAATTTATTCTAACGGAACTGACACACACTTAATGTTGGTAGATTTGAGACCTTACAATGTTAAAGGTAATCTTGCTGCTGAAAGTCTTTCAAGAGCAAACATTACTTGTAACAAAAATGGAATTCCTTTTGATACTGAAAAGCCAATGATTACCTCAGGTATAAGATTAGGAACTCAAGCAGCTACAACACGTGGCTTTGGTTTAAATGAATTTAAAACTGTTGGAGAATTAATTACAAAAACTTTAAAAGGTTTATCAGAAAATCCAAATGATAACAGCAAAGTAGAGAATGAAGTAAAAAATGAAGTTATTTCTTTAACTTCATCGTTTCCGATATATAAGAACTTATAATTAATGATTTGTTCAATATGTAAAAAAGGGGAGACCTCTGTTGTCGACTCACGTCCTACTGAAGACGGCACAGCAATAAGAAGAAGAAGACTTTGTGTTTGTGGTGCACGTTTTACAACATTTGAGAGAGTTCAATTTAGAGAAATTATGGTAATTAAAAAGAATGGTAGAAAATCTGCCTTCGATAGAGATAAATTATCAAAATCAATTTATATAGCTTTAAAGAAACGTCCAATCGATACAGAAACCGCGGAAAAATTCATAAGTAAAATTTCAAGAACTCTTGAGGAGCTTGGTCAAAGTGAGATATCAACAAATACTATTGGCACTATGGTTATGGAGGGTTTAAAGGAATTAGATCCTGTTGCCTATGTTCGTTTTGCATCTGTTTATAGAAATTTCAGAGAAGAAAAAGATTTTGTACAATTCGTGGACAAGCTTGATGTCTACAAAAAAAGATAAATTCTCAACTAAAGATAAATTATATATGGAGATAGCCTTAAAATTGGCTAATTCTCGTTATGGCCATACAGGATCAAATCCTTCTGTTGGTTGTGTGATTGTCAAAAACGACAAGATCATTTCTATTGGTCAAACATCAATAAATGGAAGACCTCACGCTGAGTCTAACGCAATCAAAAACTCTACTGAAAATTTGAATGGATCAAAAATGTATGTGACCTTAGAACCTTGTTGTCATCATGGTATGACACCACCTTGTACAAATTTAATTACAAAATCTAAAATTTCAGAAGTAATTTATTCAGTTCCGGATGTAGATATTAGAGTTAAGAATAAAAGTTTTAAAATTTTAAGATCAAAAAAAATTAAAGTTAAAAAGGGACTTCTAGAGGAAAAAGTTAAAAATTTTTATTCAACTTATTTTTTTAACAGAAAGAAAAAATTGCCATATGTTACTGGTAAGATAGCTGTTTCAAAAAATAATCTGATTTATAGTAAATTAGATAAAAAGATTACAAACACTAAGGCTGACAAATTTACTCATTTATTGAGATATAAAAATGACTCTTTAATGATTTCATACAAAACATTGAATAATGATAATCCAAAATTAAATTGTAGATTAAATGGGTTAAAGAAATATTCACCAAAAAGAGTCATATTAGATAGTAAACTTAATACTAATATTAATAGCTTTATAATAAAAACAGCAAACAAGTCTAATACTATTATTTTTTACAATAAAGCTGATAATTCACAAATTTTAAGCTTTAAAAAAAAAGGAATAAATTTGATCAGATCTAAAATTGATAACAGAGGAAGATTCGATATCAAAACTATATTAAGAAAATTATATAAATTGGAATGTAGAAATTTATTAGTAGAAGGAGGCGATGAGTTAACTAATTATCTTTTAAGGAACAAAATTTTCAATAGATTTTATTTATACAAAAGTGATAAAAAACTCTCAAAAAAAACAGAATATTTGAATTTTAATAGTTTAAATTTGTTGAAACAAAAATATAAAAAGAAAATAGACTTAAAACTAAATTTAGGAAAAAATAAAATAACATTATATAAAATTTAATATGTTTAATGGAATAATTTATAATCAGGGTATAATTAAGAAAATTGTAAAAAGACCCAAAGGCATTAATATTTTTGTAAAAAGCAATCTTAAAGTATCCAAAAAAGATATTGGATTATCGGTAGCCTGTGATGGTGTATGTTTAACATTAATTTCTTATAAATTACAATTGATGGAGTTTTATCTTTCAAAAGAAACGATAATCCGATCTAAATTTAAATATATAAAGAATAAAGATATAATTAATTTAGAGTTACCACTAAAGTATGGAACAAAAATTTCAGGACATATTTGCCAAGGTCATGTTGATACAGTTGCGAAAGTTTTAAGTATAAAAAAAATTGATAAATCATTTATTTTTGACTTTGAGATACCTAAAAAAGAAAGAAAACACCTCATTGAAAAGGCTTCAATTTGTGTAAATGGAATATCACTTACAATTTCAAAAGTAACCAAAAAAGGTTTTCAAATCTGGATAATTCCTCATACCTATAAAGAAACTAATTTATCTCAACTCAACAAAAATAGTTTAGTAAATATTGAGATAGATATCTTGTCTAAATACGTTAGAAATTATTTTCATGAAAAAAAATAATTTTGCATCAATTGAAACAATTATAAACGTTGCTAAAAAAGGCGGCATGTTCATATTAGTCGACGATGAAAAAAGAGAAAACGAGGGTGATTTAGTAATATCATCATCCGACTCAACAGCAAAAAATATTAATTTCATGGCAAAGCATGGTCGTGGTTTAATTTGTTTAGCACTGGACAGTTTACAAGCTAAAAGATTAAATTTATCTTTAATGTCTCCTGTAAATCAATCGAGAAATAAAACAGCTTTTACAATTTCTATAGAAGCAAAGAAAGGGATTACAACAGGTATATCGGCTAAAGATCGAGCTAGAACAATTAAGATCGCATCAAAAAAAAATGTGAATAAGAAGGATATAGTATCTCCTGGTCACATTTTTCCAATTATTGCTAAAGATGGAGGTGTTTTAGTTAGAGCAGGTCATACAGAGGCCTCTGTTGATATATCTAAATTAGCAAGAAAAAATAACTCAGCTGTTATTTGTGAAATTATGAACGAAAATGGCACAATGGCCAAAGGTCAAGATCTATTTGATTTTGCAAAAAAACATAAACTTAAAATTGGCAAAATAGAAGATTTAATTGCCTACAGATTAAAAAAAGAAAAACTTATAAAGTTAAAAAAGCAAAGTCAAATCAGAGTTAAAAACCAAAAATATAAGATTAGAATTTATGAGAATTTACTAGATGGTGCTGAACATTTCGCTCTTATAAAGGGCAAAATCAAAAGTGGTATTACTCCGAGAGTAAGAGTAATTTCATCTAATATTGTTCAAAATTATTTAATAAATCAAAAGTTACCGAATTCATTTAATAAAACTTTAAATTATTTTAAAAAATATCAAAATTGTGTTTTAGTGTTTATAAAAGACTCACATCTAAGGTCAGTCACACAGACATTAAAAAAATATAAGAATAAAGAATTTATCAAAAAGGGAAATGATAAATCAATTAAAAATTATGGAATTGGAGCTCAAATAATTAAAGATCTAAAAATTAAAAATATGATATTAATAACTAGATCTTTAAAAAAGGTTATTGGACTCGATGGTTATGGAATTAAAATTAAGAAACAGGAACTGATATAATGAAAAAAAAAATTCTAATTGTTTTAGCTAATTATTATAAAGATATAAGTGATGGATTATTAAAAAGTGCTCTAGAGAATATTCCTAAATCAAGTGAAGTAAAGATTATTAGAGTTCCTGGTGTTTTTGAAATTCCAGTTACAATATCAAAAAATTTAAAAAGATTTGATGCATTTTTGGCCTTAGGTTGCGTAATTAAGGGTCAAACTCCTCATTTCGATTTTATTTCACAAGCATCGACCAATGCCATTATAGATATATCTGTAAGTAAAAAAAAACCTATTGGCAATGGTATTATTACTTGTTTAAATATGAAACAAGCAAAAGCAAGAAAAATTAAAGGTGCTGAGGCTGCTAACGCAGTGATTTCAATATTATCACAGAAATGAAGACTCACTTTAAGCCAAAAAACAATCCCAGAGTTATCATTATTCAAAAGCTTTATGGGAAGTTTTATAATCAAGATAATGATCTAGATTTTCCAAAACATAGGTTTAAAAAATTTATAAAAGATATTGTTTTAGGCACTATTGAGAGAAATGATCTTATTTTAGAGGAATTAGATAACAAACTTGGGGATCAGTTTATTTTTAAGAAATTAGATAAAATTTTCCAAACCATACTTAAAGCTGCAACTTATGAATTTATGTATAAACCTAATTTATCAATAAACATTATTATTAAGGAATACCTAAATTCTTCTAATTTTTTTCTTGAGGATTCTCAAACAAAATATCTAAATGCTTTATTAGATGATTTAGGAAAAAAATTGAGATCTAAAAATGCATGAATTTGAGTTAGTAAACAATTTTTTTTCCAAGTTATCTAAGTATAATAGATTTGCAATTGGTCTAAACGACGACGTCTTTTTTGATAAAAAAAGAAAAATTGTAATTTCTGTTGATACTTACAATATAAATACTCATTTTGTTAATTTTAAATCTCCTGATCTTGTAATCAAAAAAATTTTAAGATCATCAATATCAGATTTAATTTGCAAGGGTGTTAAACCAAAATTTTATTTCATTTCAGGATCTGGTAATAAGAAGAATTTTACAAAAAAAAACTTATTAAAGATTTCAAAATCACTTAAAAAAGAGCAAAAAAAATATGATATAAATTTAAGTGGAGGTGATACAACTTTTTCAAGTAAGTTAAGTTTTACAATTACTTCATTAGGGTATTCAAGTGATATAGTTTACAGAAATAGATCTAGATTAAACGACGATATTTATGTTACTGGAAATTTAGGTGATAGCTTTATTGGGCTTCAAATACTGAAAAGTAAAATTAAAATTAATAAAAAGATGTCCAATTTTTTTATTAAAAAATATTATGAACCCGATATTCAATTTAAATTCATAAAAAATCTTTTAAAAATAGCCAATACCTCAATTGATATTTCAGATGGGCTGATTGATGACTTAAAAAAAATGATAAATAGGCAAAATTTTTCATTTCATATTTTTGAAGAAAAAATACCTCTATCAAAAAATTTGAAACAATTAATTAAGATCAAAAAATTTAAAAAAATTAATATCATATCTAAAGGTGATGACTATCAGATACTTTTTACGGCCAGTCCTATTAAATCAAGAATCATAAAAAAAATATCAAAAAACACAGGTGTTAAGATTACAAAAATTGGTAAGATTATATCTGGTAAAAATAGATCTAAGATTATCAGTATAAAAAATAAGCAAATTGAGGCTAAAAATAAAGGTTATATTCATCGATTCTGAAAGTTAATCATTGTCTTTTTCATCTTTTTTTGTATTGTCCGGGCTTAAAAAATTAACAACCAACAACTTAAGGTTTATATGAGCGCAACAGCAGAACACATCTTATTATATACAATTTTAGCAGGTTTATTATCTATTGTTTATGGATTCTTAACTGGCAAAAATATTCTTAATTCAAATGCAGGAAATTCAAAAATGCAAGATATTGCATCAGCTATTCAGATCGGAGCAAAAGCATATCTAGCGAGACAATATAAAACTATAGCTATTGTTGGGGTTGTTGTTTTGGTAATTGTTAGTATTGCTTTCAGTCCACTTGTTGGTCTTGGTTATTTAATTGGTGCAGCTTTATCTGGAATTGCTGGTTACGTTGGTATGCTTGTTTCTGTGGAGGCTAATGTCAGAACAGCAGAAGCATCTAGAAAAGGTTTGGCCGAAGGTCTTTCTGTTGCTTTTAAATCTGGCGCTGTTACAGGCATGTTAGTCGCAGGTTTAGCTCTATTATCAATTGCAGTATATTATTTTTTATTATTAAAATTTGAAATTGATGAGAGAGAGATAGTTAACGCACTTGTTGCATTAGGATTTGGTGCTTCTTTAATTTCAATTTTTGCAAGATTAGGTGGTGGAATTTTCACTAAGGGTGCTGATGTTGGTGCTGACCTAGTTGGTAAAGTAGAAGCTGGAATACCAGAAGATGATCCAAGAAATCCTGCTGTAATTGCAGACAACGTTGGAGATAACGTTGGAGATTGTGCTGGTATGGCTGCAGATTTATTTGAAACTTATGCTGTTACTATTGTTGCGACAATGGTTCTTTCATCTATTTTTTTTATGGGGGACTTAAATATGATGGTTTACCCTTTAACAATTGGTGCAGCATGTTTAATTACATCAATTATTGGAACCTTCTTTGTGAAACTTGGAAAAAATAACAACGTAATGCATGCTTTATACAAAGGTTTTATAGTATCTGCCGTAGCGTCATTGTTAATCCTTTGGCCAGTTACTGATAATGTAATTGGTTTTTCAAATGAATACACAATAAATGATAAAACTTTTAATGGTAAGGACTTATATTATTGTGGTGTAATTGGTTTAGTAATTACAGGTTTACTAATATGGATCACCGAATATTATACTGGAACTGGATATAGGCCTGTTAAATCTGTAGCTTTATCATCTACAACAGGACATGGAACCAATGTAATTCAAGGATTAGCAGTATCTATGGAGGCCACTGCAATACCCGCTTTAATTATTGTCACCGGTATTTTAATAACTAATATGATTGCTGGACTTTTTGGAATTGCTATTGCTGTTACAACAATGTTAGCATTAGCTGGAATGGTTGTAGCATTAGATGCTTATGGTCCTGTAACTGATAACGCAGGTGGAATTGCGGAAATGTCTAATTTAGATAAAAAAGTTAGAAAGACCACCGATGCTTTAGATGCTGTTGGAAATACAACAAAAGCAGTTACAAAAGGATATGCAATTGGATCTGCAGGATTAGGTGCATTAGTTTTATTTGCGGCTTATACAGAGGACATAAAACACTTTTCAAAAGAGGCAGGATCTGCATTAGAAGGTATTGTGGTAACTTTTGATTTATCAAATCCTTATGTAGTTGTTGGATTACTTATTGGCGGGATGTTACCTTATTTGTTTGGTTCTATGGGTATGCAAGCCGTTGGTAGAGCTGGTGGTGCTGTAGTTGTTGAAGTTAGAAGACAATTTCGAAAGTATCCAGGTATTATGAAAAGAAAACAAAAACCTGACTATGCTAAATTAGTAGATTTGTTGACAGTTGCAGCAATAAAAGAAATGATTATACCATCCTTACTACCTGTTCTTTCACCAGTGGTATTATATTTTATAATTCTTTCTATTGGAGGACAAGTTGCTGCTCTAGCAGCAGTCGGAGCAATGCTACTTGGAGTTATTATAACTGGACTTTTTGTTGCAGTATCTATGACAGCTGGTGGAGGTGCATGGGATAATGCAAAAAAATATATCGAAGATGGTAATCATGGAGGCAAGGGCTCAGAAGCTCACAAGGCTGCTGTAACCGGTGATACAGTTGGAGATCCTTACAAAGATACTGCTGGGCCAGCAGTAAACCCAATGATTAAGATAACAAACATTGTAGCATTATTATTACTAGCTGTTATTGCTGGATAAATTTTTACTTACCTAATGATCCTCTTTTTTTTCCTAGAGGGTCATTAATTTTAGATCTTATACCTGATAACGCCTTATAAACAAATGATTGTTTTCCCAAGGTCTCATTAGATACTTTTTTTGAAAAATCATATTTTTTAAGGTCTTCTTTGTTTAAGAATTTTTTATTAATTAAAAATCCTTTAGTATTTACTTCTAAAAAAAGGACATTATTTGTGATTAATTTTTTTTTGCCGAGTTTAAATAATTTAGAATTAGAAGTTTTTTTTTCTAAATAAATCAAAACATCGTTATCAAAGTAACTTGTCGTTGAGGGTGGGCCAAGTAACTGTCTAATTTGATTAATATTGGTTTCATTTAATAGCAATTCTTTACTTTTACTTTCTAGATTATGAACACCATGATGATTAACTATTTTATTTAATTTACAACTAGTTATAAATATTGTTAAAATAATTAATATTATTTTCATTTAATGAATTATATAAACTTCTATAACAATTTAATAAAATTAACTACCAATAAATTACTTTATAAAAACCTTGGTAAACAAGACACTTTTAATGATCGTTTAATAATTTTTCTTTTTCATTTTAGTTTTTTTTTAAAAGTTTTTAAAAACTCTGAAAATGAAAAAATTTTGCAAAATATTTATGATTTTAATTTTAGACAGTTAGAATTAAGCATAAGAGAAATAGGCTATGGTGATCAATCAATTAATAAAAAAATGAAAGATTATATAAATATATTTCATGCAATTGTGTCAGATGTTCATTTTTGGGATGATTTAGATGTTATCAAGAAAAAAGAAATTATTTCTAAATTTCTTGAAAATTTTAATAATATAGAGGATTTAGTCGAATATTTTGATGAATATAAGGAAAATTTGTCAAAAAAAACTTTGAATTCTTATTTAAAAAGTGTAATTAACGACTAATTATGGCTGTTCCAAAACGTAAACAAACTCCTTCAAGAACTGGAATGAGAAGAGCTAAAAATATGAAATTCTCGGCTAAAAATGTTGTCGAAGATAAAAAATCAGGTGAATACAGGTTATCTCACCATTTAGATTTAAAAACTGGTATGTATAAAGGTCGTCAAGTTATAGACCCCAAAGATTAAATAATTTAATATTAAGTAATGGCTGATTTGATTAAAATTGCAGTTGATGCAATGGGTGGAGACAATTCTCCAAATAAGGTTATTGACGGCATTATTCACAATCATGAAAATAATAAAGAAAATTTTTTTAAAATTTTTGGTGATAAAAACAAGATTTTTGCGTTACTAAAAGATAAAGTTGACAGTCAATATTATGAAATAATTCACACAGAAAATTTTGTTTTGAGCACAGATAGTCCTTTAGAGGCTGCGAAAAAGGGCAAAGATACAAGTATGTGGTTAGCAATAGATAGTGTCAAAAAAAAAGAGTCAGATGTTGTTATTTCTGCAGGTAATACTGGAGCCTTATTAGTAATTGCAAAATTAAATCTTAAGATGATCCAAGACATTGATAAGCCTGCATTATCAGCTTTATGGCCCAATAAGAATGGAATGAGTGTTGTTTTAGATTTAGGTGCAAATATTGAATGCAGCTCTAAAAATCTATTTGATTTTTCAATTATGGGTTCATCTCTTTATACATCTTTATACCCTGATAAAAAACCAAATATTGGTTTATTAAATATAGGTTCAGAAGAACTTAAAGGAAATGAAACTATCAAAGAAACATTCAAAATACTGAGTAATAAAAAATCTGAAAATTATAATTTTGCTGGATACATTGAAGGTAATCAAATTATGGATGGAAAAATAAATGTGATAATTTCAGACGGATTTACTGGGAATATAGCTTTAAAAACAGCAGAAGGTACTGCAAATTTTATTTTTAAAGAATTAAAAAAAGCAATGACTGGTTCGTTTTTAGGAAAAATTTCTTCTTTATTAAATCGTAATAATTTGAAAAAATTTAAAAAAAGATTAGATCCAAGACTATATAATGGTGCAATTTTTTTGGGTTTAGACTCACCAGTTGTGAAAAGTCATGGTGGTACAGATTTTATAGGATTTTCAAATTCCTTAGATGTCTGCAACAAGATTGTTAAAGGAAATTTAATTGAAAAAATAAAGTTTAATATTCAAAAATGAGAATAAATTTAACTAAAAAAGATTTAATCAACCAAATTTATATGCAGTTAGGTTTTTCAAAACTTGTATCTGAAAATCTTATTAATGATTTTCTCTCAACAGTTATACTTAATCTGAAAGAGGAAAAAAAAATCAAATTATCAGGCTTTGGAACTTTTTCTATAAGAAGAAAAAAATCTAGAGTCGGCAGAAATCCTAAAACTAAGGAATCTAAAGTTATTTCGAGTAGAGATGTTGTTTTATTTAAACCCTCAAAAGAATTTAAGGAATTTATTAATAATATAAATGACTGATAAATCTGAGAAAGCTTATAAATCAATAGGGGAAGTAGCTGAAATTTTAGAATTAAAATCTAAAAATAAGGGAGTTTTTTCAACTCACACTATTAGATTTTGGGAAACACAATTTAAGCAAGTTAAACCAAAATTACTAAATTCCAATAGAAGATATTATGATCAAAAAACCATCAATATATTAAAAAAAATAAAATTTCTTCTTAAGGACCAAGGTATGACAATTAATGGAGTTAAAAAAATCTTGGATAATCCAAGTAATAACGATACTTTAAATCTTGACGAAATTTCAAATAATTCTATAAGGACTAACAATTTTAAAAATAAAATTTTAAAAATTTCTAAAATTGTTAAAAATTTAAAAAATTATAAATAATGGCAAAAAAAACACACTTAAAAGTTAGATTAGTTCCTGAAAGCAAACCAGACAGTTCATTTTTTTATTATGTAAAAAAACCAGCAGGTGGTGAAAAAGCTAAAGTTAAACTTTCAGCACGTAAATATAACCCTAGCACTAGGAAGCACGAAGTTTTTGTCGAAAAAAAACTTCCCCCTCACAGTAAGTAGTTATTTTTTTTTAAAATTTCTTTTTTCGTAATCAATATATGACCAAATCATATTTTTCCAGATACGATTGGTGATTTTAGGATCTATTTTATTTTTAAGAGATTTTTTTCTTATATTTGTCAAAATTATTTTAATTCTTTTATTGTCAACTATTTCTTTTTTTTTATCCTTAAGTTTTAAAACTTGATTTACAAGATTAGTTCTTTGTTTTATTAGTTTAATTAATGAATTATCTAATTTATCTAGCTTTAATCTTATCTTATTAAGTTTTTTTATTTTTAAAGGCGACATTTATATATTTGGATAATAGGAAAATTATTATATTTATCCCCACATGTACACAACTAATACAGAAATAAATAATCAGCTATCAATTTGGTTAATTGTTATGTTTTGGATTATATCTTTTATGATAATAGTTGGTGGCTTAACAAGACTTACCGATTCAGGTCTCTCAATAACAGAGTGGGAATTATTTTCTGGATTTTTTCCACCTCTTAACCAGAATGATTGGATTGTTTATTTTAATCTTTATAAACAAATTCCTGAATTTAAATTACAAAACTATAATATGACTTTAAGTGAATTTAAGGTTATCTTTTGGTGGGAATGGGCTCATAGATTTCTTGGAAGATTGATTGGTCTTGGATATTTGATACCACTAATTTATTTTTCTTTTAAAATAAAAATCACTAAATTATTTAATCTATATTTCATTTTTTTTCTCATATGTTTTCAGGGTTTCATCGGCTGGTATATGGTTAGCAGCGGATTAGTTGATAGAGTTGATGTAAGTCACTTTAGATTATCCTTACATTTATTTGTGGCTTTTTTGATTTTATCTTTAATTTATTGGAGCTATTTAAAAATTAAAATATCAAGAAAAATAACAAACAAACTAAACGTATTCATTCCTTTATTCTTTTTAATTTTAGTTTTTTTACAAATTTCGATTGGCGCTTTTGTTTCTGGTATGGATGCTGGTAAAATCTATAATTCATGGCCACTAATGGGTGATTCTTATTTTCCTAATGATAATAATATCAATAACCTATTTGAATTTGCAGCTCTAAGTGATCCTTCTTTAGTGCAATTTATTCATCGTAATTTAGCTTATTTAATAGGAATTTTTTACATTTTAATTTTCTACAAGATTTATAAAAACAAGATGTATGATTTATATAAATCTATTAACTATTTAGGAATATTTATAATTCTTCAAATTATATTAGGTATTTTCACAGTATTATATGGTGCACAGATTTATATTGCATCTATGCACCAAATAAGTTCAATTTTTTTGGTTAGCTCAAGTATCTATTTTTTTTATTTAAATACAAAATTTAACTAACTGCTTTCAGACTTCCTTTCGATGATTTGTTCAAAGCTTGATCCAAATCATCGATAATATCATCAATGTGTTCAATACCTATGCAAAGTCTAACATAACTTTGTGTCACACCTGATGCTGCTAACTCTTTTTCATTTAATTGACTATGAGTAGTACTAGCAGGGTGTATAGCTAAACTTCTTGCATCACCAATGTTTGCTACATGGTAGAACATTTTTAAAGACTCAATAAATTTTTTACCAGCTTCAATGCCACCTTTAAGTTCAATACCAACCATTGGTCCATTTCCACCTTTTAAATATTGTTTAGCTCTATCAGAAATTTTCTTTTCGTGTTCTGTTGAATATATGACTTTAGTAACTTCTTTATGTTTTTTTAAGAAATTAACTACTTTTTCAGCATTTCCACAATGTTGTTTCATTCTTAAAGCTACTGTTTCAAGACCTTGAATTATTGCAAAAGCATTATCTGGTGCTAAAGCAGAACCTAAATCTCTAAGCAAACAAACTCTCGCTCTTACTGCAAAAGGAACGTTTGCTCCTGTTAATTCTGGTACAGCTTTTCCCCAAACTACACCTCCATAACTAGCATCAGGTTCATTAAATAAAGGTTGTCTTTTAGGATCTGCCGTCCAATCAAAATTACCACTATCAACTATACTTCCAGCGACAGCGGTTCCATGTCCACCAATATATTTTGTTAATGAATGTATAACAACAGCCGCACCATGTTCTATGGGTTTACATATTATTGGAGCAGCAGTATTATCCATTATTAGCGGAATATTATATTTTCTTCCAATATCTGAAACTTCTTTGATAGGGAACACTCTTAAATACGGATTTGGTAATGTTTCACCATAAAAAGCTCTGGTCTTATTATCTATTGCTTTTTCAAAGTTTTTAGGATCACTTGGATCGGCATATCTTATTTCTATTCCCAGCTTACTCAACGTGTGTGTAAATAATGAAACTGTACCACCGTAAAGATCTGTGGAACTAACAATATTATCACCTGATTGTGCAACATTTAGAACTGCAAAACTTGAAGCTGTTTGTCCAGATGAAACTGTTACACAAGATAATCCACCTTCTAATGCAGCAATCCTTTTTTCTAAAACATCATTCGTAGGATTCATTATTCTAGTGTAGATATTTCCAAACTCCTTTAATGCAAATAAATTTGCTGCATGCTCAGTGCTTTGAAATTGATAAGATGTTGTTCTGTATATTGGCACAGCAACAGCATTAGTTGCTGGGTCACTTCTGTAATCACCACCATGTATGGCAATGGTTTCAGGATTATTTCTTCTTTTACTCATTTTACTCCTTTTTTAGTGCTTTAGCTTTATGCAAGGCGCACAATATAGTTCAAATGCCTACCGAGTTTGTATGAAAATTTCCTCTTTAGCTGTTAGCCCGCAATAGGAACAAATCGGCAGTATTAATATAACAAAAAAAGCCCTTAAAACAATATAAATATCAATTTGACTTTGATCTTATTAATAGTATTAATCCTCGCACAATGACAAAATTCCTTAAAAAAGATCAATTATCGTCTAAATGGTATGAAATAGATGCTAAAAATGCTGTAGTAGGCAGACTAGCAACTGTTATATCAAAAATTATTAGAGGTAAAAACAAAACAACCTTCACACCACATATGGACGATGGAGATTTTGTAGTTGTTAAAAATATCGAACAAATCAAATTCACCGGAAATAAATTTCAAAATAAAAAATACTACAGGCACACTGGTCATCCTGGCGGAATTAAAGAAACTACTCCAGAGAAACTATTTGAAAAAAAACCAGGTGAAGCTCTTAAACTTGCAGTTAAAAGAATGCTTCCAGGGGGAGTGTTGGGTAAAAAACAACTTACTAAATTGAAAATATATGTCGGAAATGACCATCCTCATTCAGCCCAAAATCCTCAAGTTATACATTTGGATAAATTAAATTCTAAAAATATAGCAAGAAACTAAAATGGAAAATACTCAAACATCAGCTAAAGCCCCAAAGATGAAACTTGACTTTAAAGACAGTAAGTATGCTACTGGAAGACGAAAAACATCAATAGCTAAAGTTTGGTTAAAAAAGGGTTCAGGTAAAATTTATGTAAATGGTAAACTTTTTAGTGATTATTTTTCAAGTGATAATCATAAAATGCAAATAGTAAGACCTTTTGAAATTATAAATCAAGCAACAGAATATGACGTAAAATGCAGTGTAAAAGGTGGAGGTCCAACAGGACAAGCAGGAGCAATGGTACACGGCATCTCTAAAGCTCTGGTTATGTTTGATGAAAAATTGAAATCTGCACTTAAAACAGAAAAATTGACCACTCGAGACTCCAGATCAGTTGAAAGAAAAAAACCTGGACGTAAAAAAGCTAGAAGAAGCTTTCAATTTTCTAAAAGATAATTCTTTTTTAACTTTTAACTGTTATAATATAAAATGCCTAAGCTTAATGTACTAATTGCTGGATCAACTGGATATATTGGTGTTCAATTAATTAAATTATTAATTAAACACAAGAATGTTAAGATTAAATATCTATGTGGTAATTCATCTGTCGGGAAAAAAATCTCATTTTATGATACTTCTTTAAAGTCAAAAAAATTACCAAAAATTACAAAATACAATAAAAAATACTTAAACAATGTTGATATTGTATTTACCGCACTGCCAAATGGTGAAGCTCAATTAATTTCAAAAGATTTATTAAAAAAAAATACTTTGATTGATTTAGCTGCAGATTTTAGACTAAAAAAAGGCTCTGATTATCTAAAATGGTATAAACAAAAACATAATGCGTTAAGTAATATTAAAAATAGCATTTACGCTTTACCTGAGATAACAGGAAAATTAGTTAAAAAATTTAGCATTATTGGGTGTCCAGGTTGTTACCCGACATCAATACTTTTACCACTTATTCCATTAGTTAAAAAAAAATCAATTAACCTTAAGAATATTATTATAGACTCAAAATCTGGATATTCTGGAGCGGGTAGAGGGGTACATAAAAAATTTAAAAACACAAATTTACACGAATCTCTTAGTGCATATGGTGTAGGTTTTCATAGACATAATTCGGAAATTGATCAAGAATTAAAAAATAACACTTCTTCAAAAATCAATTTTACTTTTACACCCCACATTATTCCAATGTTTAGAGGTATATTAAGCACAATCTATTTGGATTTAAAACCGGGCACTACTTTAAATAAAGTACAAAATATTTTGAAAATATTTCATAAAAAGAATAAATTTGTAAAGATAAAGAATGTTAACTCTTTTTTGAGCACAAATGATGTTATGAATACTAATTATTGCTTTATTTCTGTCTGCAAAACTAAATTTAAAGACAAGATAATAATTTTATCAGTTATTGACAATCTTATCAAGGGAGGTGCAGGTCAAGCAGTTCAAAATATGAATTTGAAATTTGGTTATAAAATCAGTGAGGGATTATTATGAAAAAATTGCCATTATTGATTTTATTTATAGTTATTTCTTGTGCCCCTGTTCAAACAGAGAAAAAGATAAACTTTTCAAAAGATTTAACTTTTGAAGAATTTAAATCAAATCTAAAAGTTTATGTAGATAACAGTGATTATCCTAATATAGATGAATAAAATAGTTAACATTGCAATTGTTGGTTTGGGTCAAGTAGGCATTTATCTTTACAACGAATTAAGGTTAAAAAAAAAAGAAATAGAAATAAAAACAGGAAAAAAGATAAATATCGTTGCAATTTCTGCAAAAAATAAAAATAAAAAAAGAAAGTACAATATTAATAAGAAAATCTTCTATACTAATCCTCTCAAAATTTTAAAAGAAAAAAAGATAGATATTTTATTTGAGTCTATTGGTCAATCTGATGGAATTTCAAAAAAAATTGTTGTGTTGGCGTTAAAAAATAAGATTAATGTTATTACACCAAATAAAGCTTTAATTTCAAAACACGGTAATGAATTAGCTAAATTAGCTGAGAAGAATAATGTTAATTTAGAATTTGAAGCCTCTGTTGCTGGAGGAATTCCAATACTTAGAACGATTAAAGAGGGTTTAGCTACAAATAAGATAAAGAAAGTCTATGGAATTTTAAATGGGACAACTAATTATATTCTAACAGAGATGGAAAATTCAAATGAGACTTTTGATAAAGTCTTAAAAAAAGCTCAAGAACTTGGTTATGCTGAACCAGGTAATCCTAAATTAGATTTGAATGGTTTTGATGCTTTTGCAAAAGTTAGGATTTTATCAGCTCTTGCATTCAATAATCAAATTTCTCATCACAAATGTATTATGGAAGGTATAGAAAATATTGATTTAAAAGACATCAAAATTGCAAATCAATTAAATCTTAGAATTAAGTTACTCGGTATCTGTGAAATGATAAATAATCGTTTGTTTGAAACTGTTCATCCGTGTTTAGTTGGTAAAGACACATACATAGGTAATGTAAATGGTGTTATGAACGCTGTTATTACGGAGGGAAAGCCTGTTGGTGAGAGCATACTTCAAGGGGAGGGTGCAGGACCAGGACCTACTTCATCCTCTTTATTATCTGATTTATTGTCTATTCTTAGAGGAAATATAAAATATCCTTTTGGAATTTCCTCAAACAAAAGAAAAGCTGTAAAGGCTTTTAATAATGATGACTACTCAAATTCTCTATATTTAAGATTTGAAGTTAAAGATAAACAAGGTGTTTTATCTTCTATAACTAACCGGTTGGCTAAATATAAAATGTCTGTAAAAAGAATTATACAAACACCTGATAAAAAAAGAAATTCAGCTACTATTGTCATAATTACCCATAAAACATCTGAAAAAAATGCAAGAAATTGTTTATCGATATTTAGAAAGAATAGAAATATTTTAAGATTTCCAACATTAATCAGACTGTATAGTTAATGGAAATTTATATAAAACTTTTTGAGGTTTTGTTTCCTGTTTTTTTTGTTGTTGGGATCGGTTATTATTTAGGTAAAAAAAATCCTAAAATAGATACTACGTTTATCACAAATTTTGCAGCCAATGTAGGTACCCCGGCAATGATAATTTATGCTTTAAACCCGGTAAATATTTCATTTAATATTTTCATCAATTATTTTTGGTATTACGCAATAGCTATTTTAGGATTCATGATTGTTGGAACAATAATATTATATCTTTTAAA
This sequence comes from uncultured Pelagibacteraceae bacterium, assembly GCA_902580335.1. Classification (GTDB taxonomy): domain Bacteria; phylum Pseudomonadota; class Alphaproteobacteria; order Pelagibacterales; family Pelagibacteraceae; genus Pelagibacter. The sequence goes on along the minus strand of CACHKE010000009.1, from coordinate 26,576 downwards.
AACTAAAGATATTATTAGAGAGCTTCCACCACTAACAATGCCCAATACTGGTAATATGGGATTGCCGATTTGTTTATTTGCTTATGGTTCACAAGGACTTGGAGTGTCTGCAGCAATTTCTGCATTAATAATTTTATGTCACTTTACACTAGGTGTTTTTTTGGCCGATAGAAAATTTAGTCTACAAGTTATAATTAAAAGCCCACCATTTTATGCAATCATTGTTGCTGTTTTTTTACTCTATTATGATTTAGAACTTCCTGGTTTTGTTGAAAATACTACCTTTCTTTTAATGTATGCAACGATTTTTTTGATCTTAATGTCATTAGGAATTGCATTAACAAGATTGAAGGTATTTTCATTGAATAAAGCTATATTTTCTTCGATAGGACGCGTAATTGTGGGACCTATTATTGGATATTTATTAATTCTATATTTTAATTTAGAAGGATTTGCTGCTGGAGTTTTATTAATACAATGTTCAATGCCTAGCGCAGTCCTTAATTATCTTGTTGCATCAATATATTCACCAAAAAAGATAGTTGATAGCGTTGCTAGTACAATAGTTGTTTCAACTTTGATGTCTTTTATAACTATTCCAATTGTTGTATTCTTTGCTTTAAAATACTTTAATTAATCTATATCCTTTAAGTTCATGAAGGCTATAACTTTCAATCTTTTAGCATGGGTAATGCTTCCAATTATGGACGGATTTGCTAAGTATTTAAGTGCGGAACTTCCTGTTTTACAAATTACATGGGCAAGGTATTTTTTTACAGTTGCATTTACTCTTCCAATTATGTTTTTCTTTTTTAGAGAAAATCTTGTTTGGACAGATAAACCAAAATTACAATTTATTAGAGGTCTAATTCTTTTAACAGCTAATATCTGTTTTTTTTATGCAATCTCAGTAATTTCATTAGCAAAAGCATTAACTTTAGCTTTTGTTGCACCTTTAATTGTTACAGCTTTTTCTCCAATTTTTTTAAGAGAAAAGGTTGGTTTTAGAAGATGGTCTGCTGTAATTATTGGATTTATAGGTTCATTAGTGGTTATAAGACCTGGGTTTGTAGAAATAAACTTAGCAAGTGTAGCAGCGCTTGGAACTGGAATAATGTACGGATTTTATTTAATTATTACTCGTAAATTAAGTACTTCAGATAATCCTTTATTAACTCTGTTATTAACTGGTGTAGTAGGGGCCATAATAGTTTCTACAGCAATGCCATTTGTATGGGTTGCGCCTTCTTTAAATGAGTGGTGTATGATGGCTGCCATAGGGATTTTTGCATGTATTGGACATCTATTTTTAATTTTATCTCTTAAATACGCTGATGCATCCAAATTAGCTCCATTTAGCTATTTTGAGATCATTACTAACATAATTATAGGTTATTATTTCTTTAGTGATTTCCCAGATAATTGGACTTTTTTAGGATTATTTATTATTGTATTAAGCGGTATCTATATCTCTAGGAGAGAGAATATAGTTAAAAAAATTAAATAATAGGTATTATTTATTTACTAATATATAAAGTATTACATTAATTATAAATTGTAAACTATTGTAATTATTATATTTTTTTAAAATTTAAAATTTAATAAGAATTTGATATAAATAGATATTAAAAAATGTAAAACATGGTTGACTTCAATTTCAGTACTTAAATTTTCAGCTAAATCTTAAGAATATTAGATTATCCATAAAAATAGGGGCTTTTTGAACATAAGAAAAAAGGAAATCTTAAAAAATGGGTTGTTCTAAAAGCGTTGATATAGTTGGATAGTAGAGCGATGCACTAATTGAATATAGCATTTAAACGGCCAAATAGGGGTCTATTTTGAGCGTAGGCTTATCCATGGTACAACTAAAGGGTGAATTGTGATATTTAAGAGAAAATCAAGAAAAAAGATCAAAAAATGTTGATTTTATTGGGTTTTTAAACATAAAAAATAACTAAAATAAGGCTAAATCGCAACTTTTTCAGCTCTAAGTAATTTAAGCTTTTGCTTTATTCCACCTCTTCCAGAGTATCCTCCAAGAGCTCCATCTGATCTAATCACTCTATGACAGGGTATTTTGGGGGCATATGGGTTTTTAGCGCAAGCGTTAGCGACAGCTCGAGCTGATTTAGGGCTTTTTATGCTAATAGCTACTTGTTTGTAGGTTTTTACCTTACCTTTAGGTATGGTTCTTAGATATTTCCAAACTTTTAATTGAAATTTAGTTCCTTTGAGTATCATTAGAAAAAACCCCTGTTTCCTTGCACTTTTAAGGGTGCAAAGAACAGTTGTTTTGGCACGTCGTTGATGCGCTACCGCCATGCCTCCCGCTCCACATGTTCAGCGATGCTTTGTGAAGCTTTCTGCCCCCTGGAATTGTACCTCTCGGCTTTTCTCCAATTGGCCAGTTAAGAGTTGCCTCTTAATTCATATTTAACTTAACAAATACTGATTTTAAAATGTATCACTTTTTAGGTGATTCTATTATTTTTCTCATTTCTCTGTGAATAGTGGGGATAATTCAAGTTTTAAAAAGTAATATAAAATAGCTGCACAAAAACAAAATGGCCATTATGCTTAAAAAAAATGTATTAATACTTTTACCAGTATTTCTATATTGAATGAAACTTAAAATAATAAAACCTATTGAGCTTATCAAAAACCAAACAGCTGGAATTTCACCATCAATTGAACCCATAAATTTATAATTTAAACTATTGACATTATAAATCACTTGATATATTACTAACGATAATTAATTGTTATCAATAGTAATAATATGAGTGAGTTAACTACAGATCTAAAATCACTACATGAGGCAACTTTAAATAACCTCAAAAGCTCAAAAGCAAATAATACTTTTAGAGCTTATAAATCTGATTTTAAAGACTTTGGTGCTTTTTGTGCAAAGCATGGCTTAAATTCATTACCAACTGAACCAAAAATAGTATCCTTGTATCTAACTCATCTATCTAAAAACTCAAAAATAAGCACTTTAAGACGGAGATTAGTATCAATAAGCATGTTACATAAACTAAAGGGGCATTATCTAGATACTAAACATCCGATTATAGTTGAAAATTTAATGGGCATAAGAAGGGTGAAAGGAAGTATTCAGAAAGGTAAAAAACCATTATTAATCAATCATTTAAAATTAATTATTAATGTAATAAATGAACAAAAAGTTGATGAAATTAAAAAACTTAGGGACAAATCAATAATTCTAATTGGTTTTGGAGGTGGATTTAGAAGAACAGAACTAATTTCTATAGATTATGAGGATTTAGAGTTTGTACAGGAGGGCCTGAAAATCTCCATTAAAAGATCTAAAACTGATCAGTTTGGCGAAGGTATGATCAAGGGATTACCCTACTTCAGCAATGAAATTTACTGTCCAGTCATGAATTTAAAAAAATGGTTAGAGGCTTCTCAAATTAAGTCTGGAGCTATTTTTAGACGATTTTCTAAAGGTTTGTCATTAACGGATAAAAGATTAACCGATCAATCTGTAGTTTTATTAATAAAAGAATATCTAAATTTAGCAGGCATAGAAAATAAAAATTTTGCTGGTCATAGTTTAAGGTCAGGTTTTGCAACAGTGGCAGCTGAGTCTGGTGCAGATGAACGAAGTATAATGGCTATGACGGGTCATAAAACAACACAAATGGTTAGAAGATATATCAAAGAAGCTAATATATTTAAAAATAATGCACTTAATAAAGTAAAAATATAGATTGTATTTTACAAGATAAAAAACCAAATATATACCCAAAAGTTATATTAGGTTCTTTCAAAGGTCCATTATATTTAGTTTTTGATTTCAAATAATGTTTTTTAAAAAACTTTGTTGTGATTCCCCATTTTTTTAAAAATGTTTTATCCCCTCTATTTTGAATAAAATTCTCTTTTTTCCTGGTTGTTAAAGAACCAAAATGATAGACTTTAAAATCATTTAGACCCTTAAATATCCTCACACCCTCTTTCCATAATTTCATATTAAAATCTGGATCAGAACCTATACCAGGGTTAAATTCTTCACTAAAACCACCAACCTTATCCCACATTTTTTTTGAGACTAAATGTGGAGCAAAATGAGTGCCTTGATGATCATAAAAATTAATATTTTTATATTTAGATAATAGTTCGTCCTCTTTAAAAGAATCTAGATCAATTCCAAAATCAAAAGCTATATGACCGGAGTTAGGTTCAATCATTGTGCCAGATAGATAGAAATAATCATGATTTAAATTTTTTACTTCATCTAGTAAAATTTTATCCCAATTAGGACAAAAATACATATCATCATGACTATAAAGAATATATTGATTTGACACTAATTTTGCAGCTTTATTGATTGATGAACAAAGACCAATATTATCTTCTGAGCTCGTGTATTTGTAATTGTTATTTTTAATAAAATCTAATGTACCATCTGAACCTTCATTAATATGAATTATAATTTCATGATTAAAAGAAGAGTTTTTCTTTAAACTTTTTAAACAAAGTTTTAAATAATCTAAATTATTATAAGTTGGGATTACTATGGAAATCATCTTATGCTTTATGCCACAAATACTTTTTTGTGCCATTCATTTCATATGTCTTATTAATGATAAAATCAGCCACAAGTGTTGAATTAAAATATTTCATGTACTTAGCTTTACCTTTTTTTCCAATTGTCTTTCGCAATTTTTCATTTTCTGAAATCTTTTCAATTTTTTCAGATAAATCAGTTATATTCTTATAAAAGACCATCTCTGTATCATCAAAAAAATCACCATAACAAGTTTTTTCATCAATCAAAGTAACCAAACCATTACCTATAATTTGAGTAATTCTATCACTACTATAATATTTTATTGGTGTTCCCCTACTTAAATTAAGACCCATTTTTGAATTAGATATATTCTTAAAATATTGATCAGCCCAAATTGGCTGAATATTATCCATACCGAAAATGTCAAATCTAATATTTTTACATTTATTGATTAGAGATTTTATAAACTTTTCTCTATCATCAGTTGATCGGCTTTTTAATTGACCTCTGTGTACTCCATGACTTAAAGCAAAAAAAACATCATTCGAGCAATCTTTTCTGAAATTATTAAGTGTTTCCATTGATTGATCAGACGGATTTGGGATAAAATAATTTGATTTATTTTTAGATAAAAAACTCAATGCATCAGGAGATGTAGTTAAAAAATTTGAGTCTATTACATCAGATTTATCTAGAATTCTTTTTTTGTTTTTCTGAAAATCAGGACCATTTTTGTTTAAAGGATCAAGAAACCATTGAGCTATTTTTAAATTAGAATAATCCTTCTTAAGTTTATATAAAATATCTTTCGATATCATATCTGCATGCCCCAAAACAATTAGATCTGGTTTAAAGTGGTAACAAGTTTTAATTAATTTATCATTTAATGTATCAGATCCATAAAAATCTTTTAAGGATTTTCCTCTACTTACAATATCTCTGTCACTAAATTCTAAAACGCTATGTCCAAGTCTAATAAAACCGTTATTCAATCTTCTCCCAGTATTAAAGAAAAGTCTACCATTATGTCTCTCATTAAAATTAGTAATGTGTAATATTCTTAAATTTGATTGTGAATTAGATAAAAAAGGTTTGCTTATCTTAATTAGATTATTTCTAACTTTATCTATTTCATCAGATACATATTCATGAGATAAATAAAAATTTTTATAAGACAATTTTTGATATTTTTTTCTAATAAATGAATTTTTAATTAAATCTTCAATATTTTTATAAATGTCATTAACAGTTAAGTTTTTTAGTATTCGACCATTGGTAATTGTTTCAGGCAAACCTCCCCTATTACTTATAATAACCGCACACCCGTTTGCTGCCGCTTCTAAACTTGTTCTACCGAAAGGTTCATCCCACCTAGAGCAAACAACTGCTATACTGGTTTTTTTATAAATCTTTATAACTTCTTTATGTTCTTTAAACCCAAAATTTTTAAGTCGACTATGTTTAAAATTAAGTTTATCTCTTGGTTCATCCCCAACAACATATGCAGACCAATCTTTATACTTTCTTAGAATTTTTATTACCGCATTACCAAAAAGATCATAACCTTTGGATCTATTAAGTTTTCCAACAAAAGTAATTAATTTTTTTTTATTTTTAAAATTAATTCTGTTTTTTGAGGCTGACTGATTGATTACGATTAATTTTTCACTATTAATTGCATCAGACTTCATTTTTTGTAAAAATCTTTTTTTTGACCAGTTACTATTAAAAACTATTCTGTAACAATTATCTAATAAAAATGATCTTTCTTTGATGCTTTTAGAACCAGACATTGTCAAAGGGTCATTATGAAAATATAATATATAATCTTTTTCTTTCAAATCGTTGACGAGATATTTTAAATAAATTGGTCTATTGTGTAGTTCTATAATTTGAGAATTATTTTTTTTTTCGATTTCAATAAATTTTTTTACATATTCTTTATTTTGACTTGAAAAAAAATTTTTTTTAATTTGTATATTAAAATATTTTTGATCAAATTTTTTTTTATATTCTGTATAACCATAAACAGTTATATCTTTTCTAAATTTGCTTAATTTTAATGTGTCATTTATAAATAAAGATACAGCGCCAGCATAAGAAGGTGAAAAATTCTCTTTTAATGGCAGTAAAATTGATATTTTCATGTATTTGTTTTAAGTTTTTTTCTAAGTCTATAATTTTTTTTTAGCAGAAATTCATTTCTCATAGCAATTGCTCTCGAATCATATTTCTTATAGTAAACTAGCTTCCATTTTTTACCCCTAGTAAATTTTGCTCCTTTTCCTGAGTTATGTAAACTTAGCCTTTTCTTTAGGTTATTTGTATAACCAACATATGAGATTTTTTTGTTTTTTTTGAGATTTGTAACTATTAAGTAAACAAAATATGACATTATTGGCGGTCCCTAGGGGAATCGAACCCCTCTTTCGAGGATGAAAACCACGTGTCCTAACCGATAGACGAAGGGACCAAGTTTGGATCTTTTATTGTAAAAAATAATATTTATCAAGTTTATATAGTGTCTTCTATTCTAACAATTTCGCATGTATTTGAGCTTTTATGTGTAACTAAGGTTTCAGTTATATAATTATTATCTTTAAGATCTACACCTTTCACTAAATCCCCAGAAGTAATACCTGTAGCACAGAAAATTGAATCACCTTTAATAATTTCTTTTAAATCATATTTTTTGTTTAAATCTTTTATACCCATCCGCTTAGCTCTTGCTATATCTTTATCATTATCAAAAATAAATCTCCCCTGAAATTTGCATTTATATGCGTCAATGGCTGATGCAGCTAAAACTCCTTCAGGTCCACCTCCAATACCTAAAAAAATATCAACATTATATTTATCGTCAGTTACCATTAATGCTCCAGATACATCACCGTCTGAAATCAATTTCATTTTTACATTCATTTCTTTTAATTTATTAATTATTTTCTTATGTCGAGGTCGATCTAATACACAAGCAGTAATATCTTTAAAATCTTTATTTAATGAATCAGCTATGTTTTTTATGTTTTTTTCTAATGAAAAATCTAAATCAGTTGCTTCATAAGGAATTTTATTTGAAACTGCAATTTTATCCATGTAAGTTTCAGGTGCATTGAAGAGATTACCTTTTTCTGCAACAGATATCACTGATAATGCTCCAGGAAGATTTTTTGCAACAAAATTTGTTCCCTCTACCGGATCTACTGCTATATCTAGATCTAAGTTTCCACCATAACCTAACTTTTCACCTATATATAACATAGGTGCTTCATCCAGTTCACCTTCACCTATAACAATCTCAGCATTAACAGGTATCTTGTTTAGCTCATTTCTCATTGTGTCTGTAGCTGCTTTATCAGTATCATTTTTTTTATTTTTACCAATAAATTTGTGACAAGAAATAGCCGCTTTTGAAGTTACAGTGATGATTTTATTAATTAATTCTTTATTTAAAGTCACTAAATTTTTTCTCTTGAGATTTTTTCTGTGTTAACTGTCAGTTTATTTTCAAATTCATTTAATCTTTTCCAAACTGAAATTAACTCAACAATTATAGGCCAACTTCTTACTAAATATTGAAGAGATGTTTCTACTCTTCCAAAGGCTCTGATAATTTGTTGAACAAAACCTAAAGTAATTGCACCAGTTACAATTGTTGGTGCTAATGCAAGATAAGGAACAATTACCATTCCTTGCAGGTAGCTCCATTTAACAGCATTAAAATAAAGATAATGAAAATACATCTTATAATGAATTTTTCTTACACCACCATATAAAGAATCAATTCTTACTGGTTGAGCATTTTCTTTAAATTCTTCACCAAGAACTAATTCTTTTCTGTATGCTGCCTCTTCTTTTTGAATATCATATTCGATGCCAGGTAATTTTATTCCAACAGCAGCAAGTATAAATGTTCCCCCCAAAGCTGAAATAATAGCAACCCAAACTAATGCATGGTTAACCTCACCTATCCATGGTAGAACAGTTATACTTTTAGACAACCCCCATAAAATTGGAGTAAATGCAATTAATGTCATTATACTCCTCAATAATTCAGCCCCCAAACCTTCCATAATTCTGGCAAATTTAAGTGTATCTTCTTGTACTCTTTGAGATGCACCCTCGATGGATGAGGCAAAATTCCATTTATCATGGTAAAAGTCAGCCATGGCGGTTCTCCATCTAAAGGTCCAATGACTTGTAAAATAATCGCTAAATATAACTACCAATATATAAACCGCAGCTATTTTGGCAAAAGTAAAAAGGTAGGCAATAAATTCTTTTTCTGTAACGGCGCCAGGCTCGGCTAAAGCTTTTTGTAATGTGTCATAAAATTCACCAAACCATTCATTTATTCTTACGTCTAATTGAACTTGATACCAAGTAGCAGCAAGAATTAGTATAGTACCTCCAATACTCCAAAAGTGCCATCTTTTATCAGTAAAAAACTTAAACATAATTTTAACTTAAAAAATTGTCTGCATATGATTTTTTAACAATTTTTCTTTTTTTTGTTTCTATCAACTCAAAATCAATTTTTTTTTTTTTAGCATAGTTTATTGCTAATTCTTTACTTGAAAATTCCAACCTCAACTCAGTATAAGTGTCCGATGAACTTTCCCAACCCATTAGTGGATTTTTAGTTGGATCATTAGTTTGAAATTCTAAAATCCATTTATCTGTTTTACCAAGGCCTGATTGGGTAGCAGTTTTTTTAGGTTTAAATATTTTTGCTTTTTTCATAACAAATGGTCGGAGTGGCAGGATTTGAACCTGCGACCCTCTGGTCCCAAACCAGATGCGCTACCAGGCTGCGCTACACTCCGGAACAAGTACTAATACAGCACTTATTTATTTTTTCAATGTATAAAGATGAGTAAAACAAAGGATTTTTAAACAGAATCTGTTATAAAAACGATATGATAATTGTATGTCCATCGTGTGGAAAAAATTTTGACGTGAATGAAAACTTAATTCCAGATAAAGGTAGATTGCTGAAATGTGGCTCTTGTGATCAAACATGGTTCTTTAATAGAAATGAAAATGTAGAAATTAAGACATCATCAAATGAAGTTTTTGAAGTAGAAAAACCTAATATCAAAGAAAAGAAAATTAAAAAACCTGAATTGAATTTTTCAACTAATATTAAAAAAGGATCAGAATTAGTAAAATATCAACCAAAATATAATTTTACAGTTGGAAAATTTTTAAACTATATAATAGTTTCTATAATAACTTTTGTAACGATTATAATTGTATTAGACACTTTTAAGAACCCATTAAGTAATATTTTCCCTAATTTAGAACTTTTATTATATAATCTTTTTGAGACCTTGAGAGATTTGATACTTTTTGCTAAAGATCTGAATTAAATGATTAATTATTTATCGAAACCCTTTATTTGGTTTTTTAAACTTGAAGCTGCAAGTGGATTGGTTTTATTATTTGCGGCAATTATTGCGTTAATAATTAGTAATTCAGCTTTATCAGAAATATATTTTTCAACCTTAGATCAATATTTATTCATTGGTATAAATGACTTTGGATTAAAGTTATCAGTTCTTCATTGGATTAATGATGCTTTAATGGCAATATTCTTTTTTTTCGTTACTTTAGAAATTAAAAGAGAATTTTTACAGGGTGAGCTTTCCAATATAAAACAAGCGTTACTCCCAATAATTGCAGCCGTTGGTGGAATGTTAATACCAGCTTTATTTTATGTACTAATAAATTTTGGAGATAATGAAACTATGAATGGTTGGGCAATACCATCTGCTACGGATATCGCTTTTTCGCTTGGAGTATTATCTTTGTTAGGAAAAAGAGTACCATTATCATTAAAAGTGTTTTTAACTGCTCTTGCTATCATCGATGATTTGGGTGCAATTGTAATAATAGCACTATTTTATTCTGGGGACCTTAGTGTTAAATATTTAAGTTTAATGTTGTTAGCATTTTTAATATTGCTAGTTCTAAATAAATTTAACATTAAAAAATTCTTACCATATTTAATTATTGGTATTTTCCTTTGGGATTTTACTCATAATTCTGGAATACATGCAACAATTGCAGGTGTTCTCATGGCAATGACAATACCTCATCGTAAAAAAGAAAAAGATTTTTCTTTATTAATCAAAATTGAACACTCAATAAGCCCTTATGTTGCTTTTGGTATTATGCCTTTATTTGCTTTTGCAAATGCTGGTGTTTCATTAGAGGGTTTATCTCTTGGTTCTTTGTTAGATAAAGTACCATTAGGAATAGTTTTAGGGTTATTTTTAGGTAAGCAATTAGGTGTATTTGTTTTTTCATATGTTGCTATAAAAACAAAAATAGCGCAGATGCCAAATAACACAAGTTGGTATAATTTTTATGGCGTAGGTGTATTAACTGGTATTGGTTTCACAATGAGTCTTTTTGTTGGAAATTTAGCTTTTGTTGAAAACATGCAGTATATGGATGGTGTAAAAATAGGTGTTTTGACCGGGTCACTATTATCCACCTTATTTGGCTACTTTTTGATATTACTTACTCCCAATAAGTAATTTATAAATGAAAAAATTAGTTTTTATAATTTTGGTATTTCTTATGTTTTTTTTTAAAAATTTTGCATCGGCTAACTACAATAAGGTTTTTTATGATTTGCAAATTAATAGTATTACAGGAGATCTAATAGACTTTAAAAAGTATAAAAATAAAGCTGTTTTGATAGTTAATACAGCAAGTTATTGTGGTTTTACAAAACAATATGAAGGCTTACAAAAATTATGGGAAAAATATGAGTCAAAAGGATTAATCGTACTTGGAGTTCCTTCAAATTCATTTAATCAAGAAAAAAAATCAAGTAAAGAGGTTAAAGAATTTTGCGAGGTAAACTTTGATATTAGTTTTCCACTTACCACTATTACTGATGTAAAGGGTGAAAATGCACATGAAATTTTTAAATGGGCTAAAGAAAACCATGGAAAATCTGCAGTACCAAAATGGAATTTTTATAAGATTTTGATTAATACAGAAGGAAAAGTTGAAGATACATTTTCATCATTAACTAAACCTATGTCACAAAAGATAATACAAAAAATAGAGGAAACTTTAAAAGTTTATTGAGAGACCGTCATAAGCAGGCTCTACATTTTTAGGTAATCTATTTTTAAGAATATTATAATCTAAATCGGTATGTAAATTTGTTAATATCGATTTTTTTGGTTTGAATAATTTGATTAAATTTAACGTTGACTCTAAGTTAAAATGAGATGGATGGAAATCATATCTTAAACAATCAATAATTAGATATTTTAAATTTTTAAAGTATCTATAATCTTTATTATAAATTTTATTAACATCACTTATATAGGCTAACTTTTTATTAATTACAAAACAGTTTGATTTTACTTTACCATGTTTAACTTTAATAGATTTTACATCTATTTTGCTCTTTCGATTTAAAATTGAATGATTATTTTTTAATCTATTCAACTTTAAAGTTGCAGGGTATTCTTTAGAATAACTATTAAAACAATATGAAAAACTTTTTTTTAAATAGTTAGATGTATTTAAATCTGCATAAACATTTATCGGTTTTTTGTTTTTAATATAAAAGATTCTAAGATCATTTATTCCATGTGTTTGATCACTATGAATATGCGAATAAAAAACTTTATCAATTTTCGATATTTTATGACGTAATAATTGTTGCCTCAAGTCTGGAGATGTATCTATTAAAACATTCTCATCTGAAGTTTTTAATAAAGCTGAGCACCTAGTTCTATAGTTTTTTTTATTCTTTGGATCACAATTACCAAAAAAACCGTCTGCTCTTGGAACACCCATTGAACTACCGCAGCCAAGAATTATAAATTTCATAATATATTATTGAAAAAATAATCTATTAAAATTATTTGTTGTTTTATCTACTAGTTCTAACTTGGAAATTTCTTTTATCTCAGAGAGTTTATTAGCAGTAAAATCAATAAAAGAAGGCTCATTTTTTTTTCCTCTATTTGGAACTGGTGCCAAATATGGACTATCTGTCTCTATTAAAATTTTATCTATTGGTAAAGATCTAAAGGTTTTTTGAAGATCAACTGAATTCTTAAAAGTAATAATTCCACTAGCAGAAAAATAAGAGTTCAATGTTAGAAGTTTCTCTGAAAATTTTTTTGATCCAGTAAAACAATGCATTAAAATTTTGGGATTATGTTCTTTATATTCATTAAGTATTTTGAAAGTATCGTCCTCAGCATTTCTTGAATGCACAATAATAGGAACATTACACTCTATTGCTGCTTCAATATGTGTTTTAAAACTTGTTAATTGTTTCTGTTTATCACTATTATTGTAGTAATAATCTAGTCCTGTTTCTCCTATTCCAATTATTTTAGGGTTTTCTTTAAAACTTTTAACTATTTCATCCTTAGTTATTGTATTAGTATCACTTTCATGTGGATGTATGCCTACTGTTCCATATATGATCTCATCTTTATTAACTATATCTTTAATTCTAGAAAAACTCTCAAAAGATGTAGATATAGTTAGTAACTTTTTAATACCAACATCCTTGGATCTTTTAAGCACATTTGAAAGATCACTAAGTAATGGTTCATGATCAAGATGGCAATGTGAGTCAATCATCTTCTTTTTCTATTTTCTTAATTAATATATCTATCTTATTTATCATATTACCTTTAATAATAAATTCATTATTAGAAATAGTTTCTAATTTGATATCTTTTTCTGATAAATTAAATATTTTTAATGCTTTCAATGATGTTTCAGGAATAATTGGATAAAGTAAAAAACTAATTTTCCTAACTATTTCTAATGTTGTATAAACTATAGTATTTAACCTAATTAAATTATCCTTTTTTTTCCATGGCTCTTGATCATTAAAGTATTTGTTTGCGTCAAATAGTGAATTAACAATGAAATCTATATAAAAATTTATATTTTGTTCATTTATTTTAGATCTTATTGTATTTAAATTTTCTTTAAATTTGTTTAATATCTTTAAATCATCTGGTTGAAAATCAATTTTTGCAGGAATTTTTCCATCACAATTTTTCATCGCAAAAGCAGTAACCCTTTGACATAAATTACCATAATTATTTGCTAAATCGCTATTTATACAATCTTCAAGTCTATCTTGAGAAATATTACCATCGTTTCCAAATGAAACTTCCTTAACTAAATAATATCTTAAAGGGTCTAAACCGTATTCTTCAATAATTTTTAATGGATCTAAAATGTTTCCCTTAGATTTTGACATTTTTTCTTCACCAGATAATATCCAACCATGACCATAAACTTTTTTTGGTAATTCAATTTTAGCAGCTAAAAGGAAAGCAGGCCAATAAACTGCATGAAATCTTAAGATATCTTTACCAATTAAATGGATAGATGCTGGCCAAAATTTTTTAAAGAGTTCATTATTTATATCTGGATAATTTAAAGCACTTAAATAATTTGTTAATGCGTCAAGCCATACATAAATAATATGTTTATCATTATTAGGAACTGGAATTCCCCATGTAAAAGTTTTACGACTTACCGAAAGATCTTTAAGACCACTTTTAACAAAACTAATTACCTCGTTTTTCCTAGACTCAGGTAATATAAAATCTGGATTATTTTCATAAAATTCTAATAAGGGTTTCTGCCATTTAGAAAGTCGAAAAAAATAAGACTCCTCCTCTATCCATTCAACAGTAGATTTTGATGATTTCACAATTTTTTTTCCTTCAATTTCCTCTATTTCATCTTCATTGTAAAAAGCCTCATCTGAAACTGAATACCATCCAGAATAATTTGATAAATAAATGTCATCATTTTTTTCAAGAAGAGACCAGAGATGCTGAACTGTTTTTTTATGTCTATCCTCAGTAGTTCTGATAAAATCCGTATTAGATAAATTTAATGTTTTTGAGAGATCTTTAAATGTTTGACTAATTTGATCGCAGAATTCCTTAGGCTTCTTACCCGCCTTTTCAGCTGATCTTTGTATCTTCAAACCATGCTCATCTGTACCAGTTAAAAAATGAACGTTATAATCATCAATTGATTTAAATCGCGCAAAAAAGTCAGCTATAATACTTGAATATGCATGCCCCATATGAGGTTTTCCAGATGGGTAATATATCGGAGTTGTAATATAAAAATTTTTATCCATTTAAAATTTTATATTCAAATTCCATAAATAAAGACTCTTCATCTAAATTAAATTTTTTAGTTTCATTTATTCTCTTTAAAAAATGATCATAATATTCAAAAGTTCTTGATTTTGCTAATTTTACTTTTGTTAAAAAATAAAACTCAAAATATTGAAATATTATATCTTTAATAAAAGCATCTTTTTTATACAAATTATCTTTAATAACAAGTTTTAGAAAACTTTTTAAATCATAATCCTTTAAATCATGTTTCTGTATTTTAAAAAATTCAATTAAATGATATATTTGTCCAGGTGTTAAATAGTAGTTTATCAAATCTTTATTAATAAATTTCATTATATCATTATCTAAAATCTTATTAATAACCGAGATCGAAGTTTTGTGATCCAAAGATATTTTAAAATTGATACATCTTGATTTTAAAGTAGGTAAAATAAATCTATCGTTATTTATCAATATAAAATAAGTGTTTGATGGTGGTTCCTCTAAAACTTTTAAAAGTGCATTAATAGAGGAAATATTTAATGTTTCGATATTATCTATAATTATAAATCTTTCCTTGTTATTAAAAGATGATTTGTTTAAATTTATAATTAATTCTCTAATTTGATTAATATCAATATTTTTTTTTTCACTTAAGGTATCAACTAAAAATAAGTTTGGATTTGAACCATTTATTGTAAGTTTATAAGACTTATTATTAGGATTAATCTTAAAATCTTTAATAATGTAAGGATGTTCTTCATTAATTGATAATATATAGTTTACTAAATGAAATGCTAAGGTTGACTTACCTAAACCTTTGTCACCACTAAGTAAAATTTTTGTAGGTAATCTTTTTTTCTTATAAAGTTCTATAAATTCTAACAGATAATTATCGAGTGAATACAAATTAGTTTGATTTATTGGACTTAGGCTCATTTTATCAATTTTTCAATTTTCTTTAAAACGTATTTTTCATTCAACTTAATATCTAAATTTGAGTCAATTATTTGGTATCTTTCTTTATTCTTATTTGATAGTTTTACAAAACCTTTTTGAACTTTATTGTAAAAATTTTTTTTAAAATTATCATACCTGTTAGTAGACTTTCTTAATCTAAGTCGCTTTACCATATTTTTATGATTTACTAGGTTTAAAAAAGTAAAAGAGACTTTAAAATTTGATAAAATATGTTTGTTAATACTATTTATTAAATCTAAA
Organism: uncultured Pelagibacteraceae bacterium; assembly: GCA_902580335.1. Classification (GTDB taxonomy): domain Bacteria; phylum Pseudomonadota; class Alphaproteobacteria; order Pelagibacterales; family Pelagibacteraceae; genus Pelagibacter. The sequence continues at coordinate 10,667 of CACHKE010000009.1, read as the reverse complement.
TTTACACCCATACCATAGTGTTGATACGCAATAGTTGAATCGACAAATCTATCAATTAATATAATTTTTTTTTTGTAATATTTTCTTAGTAGATTGATATTTTCACTTCTAGAAGCTAAATAAAGCAGCAAATCTGTATTTTTATTTAAATTGGATTTTTTATTAAGTATCAATTTTCTTATTTTTTCTGAATTTAAACTTCCTCCTGGTTCTCTGATCTTGATAAAAGAAAGTTTTCTTTTTTTAAGATATTTTGAAATTTTATTTAAATGATGAGTCTTCCCACTTCCTTCAATTCCCTCGAAAACAATAACAGGTTTTCTAGACATCGCCCCAGATTAAATAATTCAATGATTTAATTAATCTAGTAAAAATATTTACTTTTTGAACATCATTAGACGCTAATAGATCATATTCACCTATTAATTCCTGATCGTATACTACTCTGTAAGTTCCAATTTTTTGATTTTTTTTAATAGGTGCTTCTACTGGTCCATCATATTTCATGGATACCTTTAATAATCTTTTTTTTGCTTTTTTAATTGTTTTATAAATATCTGTATCAACATGAACATCTACCTGATCTTGTTTACCAAGCCAAACATCTATTTTATCAATAGGTTTATAAGCTTTATTAATTTCAACAAGATCAAAATTTGTTAATCCATAAGTTAATAATCTTGAACTTTCTTTTGATCTTGAACCTTTGGTTTCAAATCCGCTACCAACAGCTATTAATCTTCTCCCCTTTCTATTAATTGATGATGCTAATGAATATTTTTCAACAGCTAAATAACCCGTTTTTATACCATCGGCACCAATATTTTTATAAAGAAGAGGATTTCTGTTGCCTTGTGTGATTGGATCACCTCCAGTTCTATTCCATGTAAATTCTTTTTCAGCAAACCATTCATAATATTTTGGATGTTCTTTAATTAAATAAGTAGACATAATCAAAATATCTCTAACGGTTGAATAATTGTCTGGATCATTAATGCCAGATGAATTAGCAAAATTTGTATTTTCCATACCTAATTCTTTTGCTTTAGCTGTCATTAAGATTGCAAATTCTTCCTCAGTACCAGCTATTCCTTCAGCCAGCGCAATACATGCGTCATTACCAGATGCAATAATTATACCTAATAGTAAATCCTCTACAGAAACTTCATCACCAACCATTATAAACATAGATGAATAACCTGCGGTTGATAATCTCCAAGCTTTTTCAGAAATTATAAATTTATCATCTAAAGATAGATCACCTGATTTTATTAAATCAAAAGCAATTATTGATGTCATTATCTTAGTCATAGAAGCTGGATAAATTGATCTATCTGGATCTTTTTCATATAAAATTTCTCCAGATAAGAAATCTTGTAATATTGCAGTTCTAGCTTTTATGTCAATATTTGCATTAACAGAAAAAATTAGAGATAAATATAATGAGATAATGATAAAAATTTTTTTAAGCATCTTTAATTATTTCTAGATTTTCAAAATATAAAGAATTCATTTTTTCAAATGAGTCTTTAAGTGACTGTATATCATTAAATGGTCCCAATAATAACCTATAATTAGTTTTAGTAAGTTCAATGATTTTAATATTTTTCAATTTAACTTCACTTTTAATTTTGTTACTCATATTTTTAGCGGATTTTTTATAATAAAAATCAGCTACCTTAATATAATAAGAAAATTTATTATTTTTCTGCAATTTTTTTTTTGTTTTATTGGATGAGTTTAGATCACTAATTTTAATACCATCTATAGGAGCCTTTTCAGCAACTGTTTTTTCTTCCTCAAAAGTTTTAGTTTTTTTGGCAATATATGTAGAACTTTTTGAAATCAAAACTATATCTATATAAGGTTCGTTTAAATCAAGTTCTAACTCCTCAGCAATTCTTTGAGTGATAATTGAATTGTAAAATGGTGAAAATTTTACTCTGTTTGATTTTACTTCTGCGATAAGTGATTTTCCATTTAAAGGATTAGTAATTTTTACATTAGATTTTCTTTTTAGATTTTTATGAAATATTGTTAATGATCTTTGATCAATTTTTTTAATTTTTAAATCGTCATTATAAATAAGAGAAAATCCACTATTTTTATATTTTTTGTCAAATGTAATATCTAATTTCTTACTTTGTTTAACAGTAGTTTGATCACAACTTAATAACAAAAATAAGGTACTTAAAATAATTAAAATATTAAATTTCATTTTTAAATTTATCCTTTAAAGTGCACACAGCAAGTGCAAATCTTAAAGATCTATTCCATTGTAAAATTATTTCATAATTTTCAAAAACTATATAAGCAGGATTTAAAGTTTGTGCATCCGGTATAATATCTTTATCTGGTGTTATAATTGCTATTTTCTGGTTTTCATTTTTTATATTTAATTCAGAATAATTTTTAATATATTTTTTAAAAGATTTAATTTTCTTTTTACTATGCAATTTTCTAGCTGATACGTTCAAAAATTTAATTGGAATATTTTCATCTAATTCAATTTTCTTAAAACAAAGATCATTTTTTTTCCACCCAATCTTATTTAAATAATTAGCAGCAGATGCATATGCATCTTCTGAATTTTTCAAATCAATAAAATCATCTTTATTGTAGTCAAAAGCATAATTCTTTATTGTTGATGGCATAAATTGAAAAAAACCAAATGCACCTGCCCATGAACCATACAATGTTTTATAATCTATTTGATTATCATCAATTAATCTCAATAAAGTTAAGAGTTCATTTGAAAAAAACTCTGATCTTCTTTTATCATAACTTAATGTTGCTAATGATGATATTATATCCATTTTTCCAACATAAGTACCAAAGTTAGTCTCGATACCCATTAAAGATAAAAGTAATTCTTTTTCTACTCCAAATTTTTTTTCAACTAAATGTATAAGATTTGAATTATCTTTATAAAAATCAACACCCTTTTTTAATTTTTTTATTGAGGTACGTTTGCCTATATATGTTTTTGTGTCTTCATAAAACTCTGGTTGAAATCTATCGTATTCAATAACTTTAGGTAAAAATCTTGCATTTTGCATTGCTGCATCAAAAGTCTTTTCTGAAATATCATTTGCTAATGCCACTTTTTTGAAATTCTTTTTCCATTCATTAAAATTGATATTTTCACTAGAATAACAATTCAATATTGTTAGCAAGAGTAAAAAAAATATTTGACTAATTAGTTTCATAAAGATCTTTAAGATATATAATTACAGCAATCCAGATAATAATAAAACTCACTAATTTAATAAGCGAAAAATCCTCATTGTAATAAAAGTAGCCTAAAATAAACTGTAACGTAGGTGTAATATAAAAAATCATTCCTGTAGCTCCAAGACCAATTAATTCAACACCTCTTACATATAAAAATAAAGGAATCACAGTCATGGGTCCCGCTAATAATAGAAACAAGCTAAGACCAGGGTTAGACAAACTAAAGTCATTTAATCCCTTGTCAAAGATAAAGTAAAAGACAATAAGAGCAAAAGGAAAAATATATAAACTCTCTATTAAAAGTCCTATATCAGTTTCTATATCAATTTTTTTTCTCACTAGATTATAAAATGCCCAACTCAAAGCTACGATTATACCAACCCATGGAAGTGTTTTTATATTTAGAAAAATCATAATCAATATAGATATGATCACTAATAAAATTGAAAAAATTCTTTTTTTATTTAATTTTTCTTTAAAAAATATATATCCCAATAAAACACTAATAATTGGCATGATAAAATATCCAAAACTAGCATCTATTATTCTTTCCGTAGCTACAGCGTAAATCCAAATAGCCCAATTAATGAATATTAAAGAACCTGATATAAAAAGATAAAAAAGATTCCTTTTGTTTGAAATACTTTTTAAAAAAAGTTTCCATTTTTTTAAAAAAAGTGTTGTCAAAATTAACATAACAGCTGTCCATAAACATCTGTGAACAACTAACTCGACATGTCCTATAAAGGCAACATATTCAAAATATATAACGCCAATAAAACCCCACCAAAAGGATCCTAAAGATGTAAGTATTAATCCTTTATTAAAATGCTGGTTCATAAAATAATGAAATAGATAATAAAGGTTTAATAGACTATTTTATGGTTGAATTAAATAATTATAATTATAAAACCTTGCTCACGGAGAGATCGCTGAGCGGTTGAAAGCACCGGTCTTGAAATTCCAAGCAACCCCTACACCCTTTACGACGATTCACATACTTATCAAGTCATTGCTTACTTTTTGAAATTTAGCTTTTACGAAAAACGCATCATTATTGGCTTGCCTATGCTACGAAACTTGAGACAAACTTGAGACAGAAGAAATTAATGTCTAATAATAAAAACAGTTGAACTCTCAATATTACCAATTTTATCTTTAGATTTAGAATTACTAACCTCAACGTTATTGGATTCTAAAAAGTCTCTAACCTGACTGGCTTTAATAGCATAATTAGTATTTTCACTAGCTACTCCAAAAGCAGCTTTTGTAAAATCCTTATTTAAAGAAGCAACAGCTACACCAATTAAACTCTTTGAGGATTTATCTACTATCGGTCCACCACTATTTCCAGGATTAATTGTTGCATCAATTTGCATTCTTGTTGTGTCATTACCCGCACCTTTAAGAGAATTTATAATTCCACCAGTAATTTTTAAATCATCGCTTATTGCTTTACCAAAAGGAAATCCAGCCACTAATATTTCTTGTGATTTAAAAGGCGATTTACTAGAAAATTTTATAAAGTTTTTATTTTTCTTATCAATCTTTATTAAAGCTAAATCTAATCTTTGATCCGTAGCTAAAACTTTTGCTTTAATCTCATCTCCCTCATATTGAACTTTAATATTTTCAGAATCTCCAATAACGTGAAAATTAGTTACTATATGACCTGTATCTGAAATAAAAAAACCAGAGCCAACACCGGGACTTTCTTCTTTTTTAGTATCATTCCTTTTTTTGTCAGAGTCTATTTTGTCTGAATCTATAGTAAAACCTGGATGATCTTTTCTAACTTTTTTAAAAGTATGTTCAATTTCAGGCCAAACTTTTAATAATGATATAGGCTGAAAATCTTCATATCTAGACATCCCAGGTATGGAACCTTTTAATTCTCTGCTATTAACTATTCTTACACTATAATCTACCAAAAAATTTATTGGAAGTTTTTCAGATGAATCTTTCCAAGATATGTTTGTCATAATGCCTGAATATTTTAAAAGATTATTATTTTGAGTTTTGTAATAACGAGCATTTTTTGTACCATTCATTATACTAAAATCTAAAATTCCATGATCTGTAAATAAACTAGAAAAAAATTTTCCATAAGACATTTGAGAGACTTTAAATCTTTTATTAAATGTAATTATATATGACTGATAATAATTTCCCTCTTTTACAAGACCAATCTTAGCAAATCCTGGTAATTGCCATATCCCCTCAAAATCTACAGGTTTTTTTTTATTAAAAAATTTTTGTTTAAATTCAGCAGGTGTTTGAGGATAAAGTTTTCTTGTATCCCAGTTATTTCCTTTTTCATCTGAAGTAACTTTGAAGTCATATGGAATTTTTAATTTTTTGTAATGGTTTCTAATAAAAGGTACATTTTCTTCTAAATATCTTTTTTTATAATCTTTATAATCAAGATCGATTCCAAATAATGAAAATTTTTTTTTTAAAGCCATATAATCTAAAATTTAGGATTTTATAGGATAACTTGAGACAAACTTGAGACAAGCATAAAATTCATTAAATAAAATTGCCTGTTTTTTTGTTGAATTTTAATATTATACTAATAAAACCTTGCTCACGGAGAGATGGCTGAGCGGTTGAAAGCACCGGTCTTGAAAACCGGCAAAGGGGCAACTCTTTCCTGGGTTCGAATCCCAGTCTCTCCGCCATCTAGAGACTCAATATTTAAACTTTTTAAATAAATTATTAATCTTATTATCTTCAAATTGTATATCAGTATCTAAACCATTGTAGAAATTATAAAGATTATTGTCATCAATCTCTAAAAGTTTTATTAATTGATTTAAATCTTCCCCATTTAATTGGTCTAAATATTTTCTTGTGAATGCACCTAAAAGTTTATCCATTTCTTTTGTGCCACGATAATTTGATCTGTAAATAATTTTTTTTTTAATTTGTTCTATATCAGTAGTCATAATAAGAATATAATATCAGTTTATAGATATGAAAAGAAATTATGAATACTTATTGTCTGATCTCAGTCTACTAAAAGGTGTAGGAATCAAAACTTCAAATTTATTAAAGAAAAAAAAGGTAAATACTATTTTTGATTTATTATGGAAACTACCAAAATCTTACACTGATAGGAGTTTATCATCTAAAATAAAAGATTTAAAAATAGATGAAATACAGACCATAACCATAATTCCTCTCAAATATTCATTCCCAAGAGTTAGAAACCTACCGAATAGAGTCTTGTGCAAAGATAATACTGGTGAGATAGATTGCGTTTTTTTTAACAGTTATGAGGGTTATATCAAAAAAATATTACCTATTGGCAAAGAGGTTACGATTAGTGGAAAAATTAAATATTTTAGAAATAAATATCAATTAACAAATCCAAAATATATTTCAGAGGACTCTTCAATAATTAAACAAAAGCACAATAGTTATTCATTGACTGAGGGTATCAGTGAAAAAGTTTATAATAAGATAATTTTACAAATAATAAATAATTTACCTGAAATTGAAGAATGGCATTCAAAAGATATATTGAAAAAATTCAACAATATAGGTTGGAATGACTCTATCAAAAAATTACATGAACCAGAAAATATTGGTAAATTTAAAGAAAATTTTTACCAAAGACTAGCTTATGATGAAATTTTCTCCACATTTTTGGTAAACTCAGAAATAAGAAAAAAAATAAAAAGAATAAAAAAAACAAAAAAAAATTTTAATATTAATAAACAAAATGAAATTATATCTAAGCTTCATTTCTCATTAACAAAAGACCAAAATAAAACATTAAGTGAAATAAATAAAGATTTATGTTCTGAAAATAAAATGTTTAGATTGCTTCAGGGTGATGTAGGAAGTGGAAAAACAATTGTATCTTTACTTTCTGCATTTAACACTATTAATTCAGGCTTTCAAGTAGCAGTAATGGCACCAACTGAAATATTAGCTAGACAGCATTTTCTTTTAGCTAAAAAACTATTTTCCAAAAATATTAAGATTGAATTAATTTCAGGAAAATCTTCTTATAAAGATAAGAAAGTAATACTCAATAAATTGTCTAACAAACAAATTGATATAATTTTTGGAACACATGCACTTTTCCAAAAAAAAGTGGAATTTAAAAAACTTGGATTAATAATAATAGATGAACAACATAAATTTGGAGTAAATCAAAGGAAAAGGTTGTCCGATAAAGCTGGAAAAGATTGTGATGTTCTTTTGATGACTGCTACACCAATCCCACGTACTTTAACAATGACAATTTATGGTGATATGGATCTTTCAATTATTCGCGAAAAACCGAATATTCGTAAACCTGTAAGAACCTATAGCAAACCTGAAAATAAAATTGATGATGTAATAGAATTTATAAAGAAAGAAATCAAACAAGGTAATCAAATATTTTGGGTTTGCCCTTTAATTGAAGAGTCCAAAAAACTTGAGCATTCTTCTGCAGTTAAAAAATCAGAATACTTAAATAGATTATTTCCTAAACAAGTTTTTCTTCTTCACGGTAAAACAACAGCTGAAGAAAAAGAAATAATCTTAAATAAATTTTTAAAAAATAAATTTAAGATTTTGGTTTCGACTACTATAATTGAGGTTGGTATAGATTTTCCAAACGCAAATGTAATAATTATTGAAAATGCTAATAAATTTGGTTTATCTCAACTTCATCAACTGAGAGGTAGAGTTGGAAGAGGTAGTAAAGAGTCTTCATGCATTTTAATGTTTAAGTCAAATTTAAGTGATAATGCAAAAAAAAGAATTAATATACTTAAAGACACTAATGATGGTTTTAAAATATCTGAGGAAGATATGAAATTAAGAGGTTTTGGAGATATTTTAGGTTTTAAACAAAGTGGAATAAAAAACTTTAAGTTAGCTGACCCAATTCATAATCATGATCTTTTTATTTTAGCTGAAAAAGAAATTAAAAGAATTGAAAATAATAATGAAGATATAAGTAAATTCAAACCATTAATTAAATTATATGATAGAGCCGATATTATTAATGATATTGCTTAACTCTTACCCGTGGATGTTCCGGCAGATACAATAAATTTAGAAGCTTCTTCAAAAGTCATGTTCAGATATATAACCTCATCGATTGGGAACATAAGTAGGAAACCACTAGTTGGGTTTGGTGTTGTTGGAACAAAAACGTTTATCAATTTCTTGTTAGTTTTTTCAGCCATCTCACCTTTGTTTTCTTTTGTTGCGAAACCAACCGCCCAAACACCTTTTCTAGGATACTCAACCAAAACAACACTTTTTTTATCGTTCTGATCTTTATTAGAGAAAGTTTCTGTCATTTGAACTATTGCAGAATAAATTGTTCTAAGAACTGGAATTCTTTTGAATAGGTCATCAATAAGTTTAAGAATTCTTTTACCCAAAAAAGATAAAGATAAACCTCCAACGATGGTAATAAAAATTACTGAAAGTATTATTTCTAATCCAGGAATTTCAAATGGTAGATAGTTATTTGGATTTATATTTTGTGGAATCACATTAGATGAAATTCCAATTAATATTTTACTTAGATATAAGGTGAAACCAATAGGTATTAAAACTACTACACCGGTAATAAAATAATTTCTAAGAATTAAACTAATTGATTTTTTTTTCTTTTGTTTAGCCATTATCTAAAACTCGAAAATATCACAAAAGCTATTGCTATTATGAATAATATTAATAATATTTTATTATTTAGATTCATTATTATATATAATATCAATGTCTTACAAAATGAATAGAAGAAAATTTTTAACTTATGTAGGTTGTGGTTGTTGTGGATTTGTAATTAATTCTTGTACAACCGCTCCCATTACAGATAGAAAACAATTAAAGCTGATTCCAGAGGCAAAATTAAATGCTCAGGCTGCTCAAATTTATGAAAAGGTAAAAGAAAAAGAAAAATTGATCAAAGATACAAAATCCATTAATGAAATAAAAGAAATTGGAAAAAAAATGGAAGATGCAATATCAATTTATTTTGATAAATCAAATCTTCCAGATCCAACCTCAAGTTTTAATTGGGAATATATTTTAATTGATAATGATAAAGTCAAAAATGCTTGGTGTATGCCAGGAGGTAAAATTGCTGTTTATAGTGGTATGCTTAAAATTACCAAAAATACAAATGGTTTGGCGGCTGTTATGGGTCATGAGATTGCTCATGCTGTTGCAAAACACTCTGTTGAAAGAGCAAGCCGTGGAGTTCTAGTGCAAACGGGTACTACACTAATTGATATTTTTAGTGGAGGAGCTTTAAGTCAAATTAATAGGTCAACTGGTATGGATACTGTCGGTCTTATATCTTCAATTGGTATAATGAATCCTTTTAATAGAAAACAAGAAAGTGAAGCTGATTATCTAGGTATGATTTTTTCTTCTTTATCTGGTTATGATATTAGAGAAACTGAAAAAATATGGGAGAGAATGAAAGAGGCGAATAAAGGGAAAGAACCTCCTCAATTTATGAGCACTCATCCTTCATCTGACAGCAGAATCAGAAATATACAAACTTGGTTAAACGAAATAATTATTAAATACCCACCTATTGCATAAGATATGGTGAGCCGTGATGGACTCGAACCATCGACCCATTCCTTAAAAGCACTATAAACGAAGTGAAGCTCCCTATTTATGGAATTTTTTATGGTGTGCAAAAAATGTGCACAAAAATCTGGTTATTTTAATGGAGTCTTTTTAAAAGTTTAAAAAATTTTTTACACACTCTGTGCACACTTATGAAATTTATTGAAAAATTGTTATTGTGCAAAAGTCTATGTTGTTTTTTTTATAAGTTAAGACGGAGTGAAGGATTTACTTATTATATAAAATTAACCTATGTTATAATTAATTTAAATTTAAACATTTCAGAGGCATTTTTCCATCATTACTGAAAATGCAATCGTAGTAAACTCATCGAAACCAATTCCAGTTGAAACAAATTGTTCAAATTGACCACCTGGTAATAACTCAAATACTGTTGTAATTTTTTGATTAGTCTCAGTATATAAAGCATCAAGTTTAACAAGTTTTTTGTTCATATAGTTTTTGTGTTGAACATCTGTCCATTTTCTGTTCACAAGTATATCTCCAAATATATCTACAAATTTATAATTAGCACATCCGGGATTTTGATATTCAAGTAATTTTTTTGCTAATCTTGAATTTGATGTATCATCACGGTTTCTCATTTCTTGTATTCTTTTTTCCTCTTTAGCTTTTTTTTGAGCAGCTAATTTTTCTTGTTTTAATCTCTCTCTTTCTTCCTTAGCTTTTTTCTTAGCAGTTAATTTTTCTTGTTTTAATCTCTCTCTTTCTTCTTTAGCTTTTTTTTTAGCAGCTAATTTTTCTTGTTTTAATCTCTCGCTTTCCTCTTTTTTAATTTGTTCAGGTGTTTTTTTAGCCTGTTCTAATTCCTCATC
>CACHKE010000008.1 GCA_902580335.1 uncultured Pelagibacteraceae bacterium | reverse complement strand
AAAGATTTAAAATTAATAGTCTCACCGAAAATAAGCTGCAAAGAAAAAAGATTATAGGTATTTTGCCAAAATTGAATAGTTCAGAAGCTTTTAAAAAAAGCGACGTTATAATAGATTTTACAGTTCCGAAATGTACACTTGAGGTTTTGAGTATCGCTGCAAAACAAAAAAAAAGAGTGGTCATTGGAACTACTGGGTTCTCATTAAGAGAAGAAAATTTAATTAAAAAAATTTCAAAAAAAATTCCTATTCTAAAAGCTGGAAACATGAGTCTTGGAATTAATCTTTTGATGTATTTAACTGAAATTGCATCAAAAACTCTGGGTGATAATTTTCTAAGTAAAGTTTTTGAAGCTCATCATAAATTTAAAAAAGATCATCCTTCTGGTACAGCATTAATGTTGGGTCAGGGTATCGCGATAGGGAAAAGTAAAAATTTCTACAGAATTATGGGAAAAAAATATTTTAATAAAAAAAAATTTCCCTATGGAAAAAGAATAAATTTTAATTCAGTTAGAAAAGGTAAAATTATTGGTGAACATAAAGTTTTATTTTCCAGTGGAAAAGAGATAATAAAACTTAATCATGAAGCATTTGATAGAGCACTTTACTCTGAAGGTGCGCTAACAGCTGCTAGTTGGTTAATAAAGAAAAAACCTGGCTTATACTCAATGAGAGACTTAATGAATTTCAAATAATGAATGAAATTCAAAGAGCAAAAATAATATTAAAGATATTAAATAAGACTTATCCCCGTATAAAAGTCCCCCTTAAAAGCCGAAATGTATTTACATTATTGATTTCTGTGCTTCTCTCTGCTCAATGTACTGATGTGAATGTTAATAACGTGACTAAGAATATTTATCCAAAATATCACAAACCAGAACACTTCGTTAAATTAGGAAGAAAAAAAATAGAAACTTTAATTAAAAAAATTGGTATTTTTAGAATTAAAGCAAAAAGTATTTATAATTTGTCAAAAATACTGATCAAAGACTATAATGGCAAGGTACCTAAAACTTTTGAAGAGCTTGAAAATTTACCAGGTGTAGGACATAAAACTGCTAGTGTAGTAATGTCTCAAGGTTTTGGTTATCCAGCCTTTCCTATAGATACCCACATACATAGGTTGGCTCAGAGATGGGGATTAACAAATGGAAAAAACGTGACTCAAACTGAAAAAGATCTAAAAAAATTATTTCCTAGAAAATATTGGAATAAGTTACATCTACAAATTATTTATTATGGAAGAGAATTTTGTAAAGCTAGAGATTGTTATGGATTAAGTTGTAAAATCTGTACTACTTGCTATCCTAATCGTAAAAAACCATTTATTGCTAAAAAGCCTTAATGAAAATATTAGGAATTGGAAATGCTATAGTTGATGTGCTCTGTAAGGTATCAGACGAATTTTTGAAAAAAAATTCATTAACCAAAAGCACTATGAAACTTATAGATGAAGTTGAATTTAAAAAATTACTTAAATCTTTAAAAATTGAGGAGACTATTTCAGGTGGTTCAGTAGCAAATTCCATAGTTGGATTGTCCCAATTGGGAAATGATGTTGGATTTATAGGAAAAGTAAGTGAAGACGATTTAGGTCAAAAATATGAGAATGGTTTAACAAAAGAAAAAGTGAAATATTTATATGAAAAGAAAGAAGAGTCTATTCCAACCGGGTCTTGTTTAATTTTGATCACACCTGACTCTGAAAGAACAATGTGCACTTATCTTGGCGTTGCGGGAAAAATTAATGACAAAGATATAAAAGAAGAGGATGTCAGAAATTCGGAACTAATTTTCTTAGAAGGATATCTTTGGGATGAAGGTGATCCTAAAAGGGCTTTTGAAAAAGCAATTTCTTGTTCAAAAAAAGTAGCAATGTCCTTATCAGATTTGTTTTGTGTGGATAGACATAAAACACATTTTTTAGATTTGGTAAAAAATAAATTAGATATTGTATTCGCTAATGAACAAGAAATTATTTCATTATCAAATGCAAAATCGTTTGACGAAGTGATTTCATTTTCAAAACAAGCTAGAAAAAATATCATCATTACTAGAGGTGAAAAAGGAGCAATTTCAATCAATCAAGATGAAATTTTTGAGGTAAAAGCTAAAGAAAATTTAAATATAAAAGATTTAACTGGAGCAGGAGATTTATTCGCGGCAGGATATTTACATGGATTAATTAATAATGCACCAGCAAAAGATTGTTTAATTAAAGGGACTGAATTGTCTTCTAAAATCATCCAAAAAATAGGTGCAAGAATCTAATTACTTAATTCAATAAATAGCCATTAGTGTCATTTGAAATAAAGTTCTCATCCCCAAAAGTTTCTTTCATTTTTTTTCTTAACCTATAAATATGAGTTTCAACTGTGTGTGTTTCTAAATCTGCCGAATATTCCCAAACTTTTTTTTGGAGATCTTTCACAGATACATTTTTTTTTTCATGAATAAAAACAATTAAATTTATCTCTCTTTCTGTTAAATTTAAATTTTTATTCTTTAGAGTAATTCTTCTTGAATTTAAGTCTAAACTATATTTTCCAATTTTTACATTCGACTGATCTGAAAATTTATTTTTTAAAAAATTAATATTTATAAATTCAATTAACTTTTCTATTTTGAGAGGAATACTAGACAAAGTTAAGCAATTATTAATATTTTTTAACTTTCTAGAGGATAAAACTAAATAATTGTTTTTTTGTTCAAATTTAAAATTAACGTATTCTTTTGAGGTCAATTTAATTACAGTAAAGTTTAATTTTTCATTAATTTCATTTAATATTTCAAACAAAATTTGATATTCATAAACAATTAAAATTTTTGAATTCATCATTTATAAGTTATGACAATTATTGTTAAAAATAAAGAAACACTTTTATTTGAAGATTTTCAAATTAAGTGTTCCATAGGGAAAAGAGGGGTTAGCATTAATAAAACAGAAGGCGACTATGCCACGCCAAAAGGTTTTTTTAGTCTCGGAAATATATATTATCGGGCGGATAGATTAAAAAAACCTATTTCAAAACTTAATTGCATAAAAATTACAAAAAATATGGGTTGGTGCGATGATCCAAAAAGCAAATATTACAACAAGCTAATAAAAATCGGAAAAAATTTAAAAACAAGTTATGAAAAACTTTTTCGAAAAGACCATAAATATGATCTATTTTTATTAATAAAATATAATTATAAAAAAATTATAAAAAACAAAGGTAGTGCAATATTTTTGCATTTAACCAAAGATTACCTTCCAACTAAAGGATGTATAGCTTTAAGTAAAAAAGATTTTTTAATTCTATGTAAACTGATTAAAAAAAATACAAAAATAAGAATTAAATAGATCTCTTACCGAAAATACCAGTACCGATCCTTAAAAAAGTTGATTTATATTCTACAGCATCTAAATAATCGTTAGACATGCCCATACTTATCTCTTTAAGATTTGCTTTTTGATTTAACTCATGCAGACTCTTAAAAAAAGGTTTTGTATCTTGATCTGTCGGAGGAATACACATTGTGCCTATAATATCTAATTTTAACGATAAGCAATTCTGGTAAAATGACTCAAACTCAGATATCTGAATTCCAGATTTTTGTTTTTCACCACCTAAATTTATTTGTATGAATAACTTAATTTTTTTATTTTTTTTGTGAATTTCATTTGCAAGTTTATTCGCGAGTTTAAGATTATCTAAGGAGTGTATGTAATCAAATATTTGGACTGCATTTTTTACTTTATTTGTTTGTAATTTACCCAACATGTGTAGTTTTACGTTTTTGTACTTTTCTTTAAGAGATGTCCATTTTTGTGAAGCTTCTTGCACTTTATTTTCACCAAATTCACTATGCCCATGATTTAAAAGAGGAAGAATATCTTTCTCAGAAAAGGTTTTTGATACAGCGATAATTTTTGGATTATAATCTTTAAAAGATAAATACTTAATTTTCTCCTTAATTTTATTCTGAATTTCAATTAAATTAGATTGTGTATGATGCATTTAAATAAATTTATACAATATTATTTTATTAAAAAATTTGAATATTCTCATTTAATTAAACTCGATAAAAATATCTCTTTTATTTGGAGAAATAAAGATAAAGAAAATCATACAAAAACTTTAATTGAATTACGAAATTTTTGCAAAAAAAATAATAGAAGATTTTATATTAGTAATAATATCAAATTAGCTATCGAGATTAAGGCTAATGGAGTTTATATTTCATCAAATAATAAAAGTTTTAATTTTAGATTTTTTAAGCTTAGAAATGACTTTAAAATTTTAGGATCTGCACATAATTTAAAAGAGATTAAATTAAAAGAATCTCAAAAAGTTGAAGAAGTATTTTTGTCTCCACTGTTTAAAGATAAAACAAACAAACAATTAAACTTATATGGTTATCTAAATTTAAAAAAAATAACTTTTATGAAGGATATATCATTGGGTGGGATTAATAATAAAAATGTTAAAAAATTAAAACTAATTCAACCTTTTGGCTTTGCAGGTATTTCTTATTTTGATAAAAAAAAGGCCCCTAAAAATAGGGGCCTTTAAAATATTAGCTAATCTAATAATTAGAATGCGAACGAAATATTGAAGATCGAAGCTTCAGCATCTACAGCAGTATTAGAACCGCTTGCGTTTTCTAATTTGTTAAATCCACCATACATTGAGATTGAACCCATTGTATATGAAGCACCAAAACCTGAGTTTACTTCATCAGCTGATGCACCATCAAATTCTACTTCTTGTCTTCCAGCAGAAACTGATAGATCTTCGTTAACAGCTATTGAAACACCATAGTGCGTAGCATCTTGGTCTTTTGTACCAGTTGCAGTGTAATCAACCTTAGTTAGTTGGTAACCAAAGCTTAATGATCCCATTGTATAAGTAAGACCCATAGTATCGTTTTCAGCTTCATCACCATCATCAAAATATGCAGCACCTAATGTTAAACCATCCATTAAACCACTGTATTTGATAGCATAACCAGTCTCAGCTGATTTTTCGCTTACTCCTGGCTCTGGGTTGTATGATACAGACAACTCAATATCTCCCATTGAGTAATCATAACCCCATTGACCTGCTTGAGTGTTTCCAGAAGTATCGACCAAACCACTGTCTGTTGAGTCTGTTACTTCGTAAACTGGAGTGTAAGCATTTGGAACCATGTCTTTTAATTTGTCAACACCACTTCCAGAGCTTGAGTTACCTGAGAATGACAATGTTCCCATATCACCCATACCTAATTTTAGGTTGTAGTCATCAAAAACATTGTTACCTTGGTCTAGTTCATAGTAGACAGATACTGTCATACCATTGTCAAGATCTCCACCACCATTAAACTTGATACTATTATTTTGAGCCCAAGGGTTAGTATCTGAGTTGGTGCTAAGACCTGTGTAAGATAATTGTGCTGAACCAGATACACTCATTTCACCAGCAAATGATGCTGTAGAAACAAGAGTAGTAGCTAAAGCAGTTAATCCTACTTTTTTTAGATTGTTCATAAATATACTCCTTTTTATAATTAATTATAAACAGGCTATTTCTAGCAAAAAATGATTTATTTCTTATATAATTATTGGATTTATGACAAAAATTTAGGATAGTGTTGTATTTTTACATCACTTTTTTCCTTATTATTACTTAATTTTTAATAAAACATATTCTAATATTAAACAAGGCATTTTATGCTAATAAACTAACACAATAACAATAATGATAAATCTTAAGAGACAAATAATAATTTTACTATCTATATCAGTACTTTTTTCACAAAGTGCTTGTGAGGCTCTTAAGCCAAAAAAAGTAAGTGCTAAAGATTTTCCACCAGATCCAAGGCAAAGAGTTGAAAAGAATGTTAATGAGGGAAAAGGCTTTAGATTAATGGGTAATCCTAATAAAGGGACTAACTATGAATTCGCTAGCTCAAATCCTCTATGGCGAGCTACTCTTGATACCTTAGATTTTATGCCACTTGTATCAGCAAATTACAGTGGTGGAATAGTTGTCACCGATTGGTACAGCGAAAATAACTCACCAAACGAGTCTGTAAAAATTTCAATAAGATTCCTGACAAATGAAATTAGATCTGATGCATTGGATATAAACGTATTTTTTAAAAAATGCTCTACAGACTCAAATAATTGCTCAATAAGCAAAGATAACAGTAATTTAGTAGCAGATCTTAATTTGAATATTCTTAAAAAAGCTACTAAATATCAAAAAGAAATTATTGAAAGAAACAAAAAAGAGAATCCATATATTGTGGGTGAACAAAAACAAGGTGACAGCAGATCAAAAGATTAAATTTAGCAATTAGAAATTCGTAAATTGTGGACAGATATAATTTTAAGTTAGTGGAACAAAAATGGCAAGAACACTGGCTAAATAAAAAGAAATTTAAATCAAAAATAGATAAAAATAAAAAAAAATTCTATTGTCTGGAAATGTTTCCCTATCCTTCTGGAAAAATTCACATGGGACATGTGAGAAATTATACAATCGGTGATGTTCTTTCTAGATATAAAACGTTAAAAGGATTTAATGTGTTGCATCCGATGGGCTGGGATTCTTTTGGAATGCCAGCGGAAAATGCTGCCAAAGAAAATAATTTAAATCCTAAAACGTGGACTGAGAAGAATATTAAAGTTATGAAATCTCAACTACAAATGTTGGGTCTGTCGATTGATTGGGATAGAGAAATTTCAACATGTGCGCCAGAATATTTTAAGCATCAACAGAAATTGTTCTTAGATCTATATGATAAGGGTCTAGTATATAGAAAAGAAAGCTACGTAAATTGGGATCCAATAGACAAAACTGTTCTTGCAAATGAGCAAGTTATTGATGGCAAAGGCTGGAGATCGGGAGCAATAGTTGAGAGAAAAAAACTGAATCAGTGGTTCTTTAAGATATCTCAATTTTCAGAGGATCTTTTAAATAATTTAAAAATTTTAGATCATTGGCCAGATAAAGTAAAAACAATGCAAAAAAATTGGATTGGGAAATCCTATGGATGTGAGATTGATTTTCAAATTGTGGGCTCTGAAAAAATAAAGTCTATTAAATGTTATACAACCAGGCCTGACACTTTATTCGGATTTTCGTTTTTGGCACTGTCAGTAGATCATCCCATATCTAAAAATTATGAAAATAATGAGGATTTTATAAAATTTAAAAAAGAATGTTCAAAAACTGGAACAACTGAAGAGTCTATAGCTCAGGCAATTAAAATAGGCTTTAAGACTAAGTTAATGGCTGTAAATCCCCTAGATAACAATTCCAAAGTACCTGTTTACTTTGCTAATTTTGTTTTAATGGATTATGGGTTTGGTGCTGTTTTTGGGTGTCCAGCACATGATCAAAGAGATTTTGATTTTGCTAAAAAGTATAATCTTCAGATTAAAACAGTAGTAAAGCCTTCAGATGAAAAGGATACTTACAAAGTTCAAAACGAAGCTTACTCAGGGCCAGGCATCATGATCAATTCTCAATTTTTAAATGGTCTTATTGCGCCTGAAAAATCTATCGATGAAACAATAAAAATTTTGGAAAAAAAAAATCTTGGTAAAAGAAAAACTAATTATAGATTAAAAGATTGGGGAATATCTCGTCAGAGATACTGGGGATGTCCTATACCAATTGCTTATGACGAAAAAAATAATGTGGTAAAAATTCCAGAAAAAGATTTACCTGTAAACTTACCAAAAAATGTTAACCTAAATACAAATGGAAACCCTCTTGACGCTGAAAAAGAATGGCAAGCAGTTAAAATTAATGGAAAAAAATATAGAAGAGAAACAGACACATTAGATACTTTTGTGGACTCCTCATGGTACTATCTTAGGTTTTGTTCATCTCAAAATAAAGAGAAGCCTTTTGATTATAATGAGATAGATTATTGGATGCCTGTAGATCAGTATATAGGAGGTATTGAACATGCAATTTTACACCTTCTTTATTCTAGGTTTTTTATGAGAGCTATAAGCTTAGATAACAAAAATACTAAGATAACAGAACCATTTGAGGGTTTATTTACTCAGGGCATGGTTTGCCACGAAACTTACAAAGATGAGAACAATAATTGGATCAATCCTGAGGAAGTTTTTAGTGATGATGGTAAAAATTATTACCTAAATAAAAATCCTTCAAAAAAAGTTATTGTTGGCCCTTCTGAATCAATGTCAAAATCAAAAAAAAATACAATTGATCCCGAAAAAATAATCTTAAGGTATGGAGCTGATGCAGTTAGACTGTTTATTTTATCTGACAGTCCGCCAGAAAAAGATGTTCAATGGTCAGACACCGGAATTAGTGCTTCTTATAAGTTTATACAAAAATTGTGGATGTTAAATGAAAAAATATTTAATAATAAAAAAAAATTTTCGAAATTTGACGAGGATCTAGAAAAATTTACTAATCAAATTATTCAAAAATTCAATCAAGATTTAGAAAGATTTAGATTTAATGTAGTAATAGCTTCAATTTACAAATTATACTCTTTTTACAACTCACAAACAAACAAAGATGATTGGGGAAGCAATTTTTATAAGAATTACATTAACATTTTAAAAATAATAAACCCGATAATTCCACACTTTTCAAGTGAAAGCCTAGAAAAATTAAAATATGGTGAGGACACTATAAGATGGCCCGATATAGACAAAAAATATTTACAAAAAGAGTCTTACAACATTGTGACCCAAATAAATGGAAAAAAAAGAAAGGTATTCTCTATTAACAAATCCATAAATAAAGAAAAATTAATTGAAGAAATTAAAAATGATGATCAAATTAAAAAATACTTAGACAATAAACAAATAATAAAAACAATATATATAGAAAATAAATTAATTAACTTTATTATCAATTAAGTATGAAAAAATTAAAATGTTTTTTGATATTTCTGTTCTTATCAAGTTGTGGCTATTCACCAATCTACCAGAGCAATCAAGAGCCAAATTACAGATTAGATATTGTTGAATATACAGGAGATAAAGAAATAAATAGGTCAATAATGCGGGGTATCGGGAGATTGACACAAAATGTATCGAATAATGTTTTAAGTACAAAATTAAATACTTCAAAAAAAGAAAGCGTAGTATCGAAGGATAAAAAAGGTAACGCATCAAGCTACAAAATTACGATTGTAGTGGATTTATATTTAGATAATAAATCTATTAATAAAAATTTTGAAAAAAGGTTTATGAAAGAGACTATTTATAATTCTATGGAAAATAAATTTGAACTAAGTCAATATAAAAAAAATCTTGAAAAAAATATGATTTCCCAAATTTTACAAGATATAAATATTTTCTTGAGTATTTTAGAAAATGATCTCTAAATATTACGATATAAAAAAGATTAGAAATAAAATAAATTATTACTTGTTTTATGGAGAAAATGAAGGTCTCAAACAAGAGATAATATTTTCAGACTTTAATACCTTTACAAAAGAGAATACTTATAAATTTACAGAAAAAGAAATAATCGAAAACAAACAAAACTTTTTTGAAAACATTTTCTCGAAATCCTTTTTTGAAGAAGAAAAACTTATTATTATCTCTAATGTATCTGACAAAATAATTAACATAACTGAAGAAATTATTGAGTCGAGTTTAAAGGACGTAACCATTATTTTAATAGCAAAGATTTTAGAAAAAAAGTCAAAATTAAGAAATTTTTTTGAAAAAGAAAAAAATGTACTAATTGTTCCTTTTTACGAAGATACTCCACAAACTCTTTTATCTATCGCAAAAAAAATTTTATTTGAAAATAAAATTAACTTATCTTCTGAAAACATAAATTTAATCATTGAAAGATCACAAGGAGATAGAATTAATCTTAAAAATGAATTACAAAAAATTATTAGCCTAAGTCAAAACAATAAAAAATTAGAATTAAAAGATATTTTAAGTTTAACAAACCTAAGTGAAAATTACAGTGCTGGAGAGTTAGTAGATAGTTGTCTTAGCAAAAATAAAAAAAGAACACTCAATATTCTTAATGAAAATATCCCATCTAGTGAGGATAATATTTTAATTTTAAGAACTTTTTTAAACAAGTTAAAAAGACTAAGGAAATTAAGATTAAATTTGAACAAAAATAATAATATTGATCAAGTAATTAACTCATTTAAACCTCCAATCTTCTGGAAGGATAAAAATATAATTAAGCAACAGATCAAAATATGGGAATTGAATTATATTGAGAGTTTTATTGAAGATTTAAACAATGTTGAGAGTTTAATTAAAAAAAATCCTCAGATTTCTAATCAAATCATAAACAATATGATTTTAGATAAAGTTAAAGATATTAATATCCAGATTTAATTATATCAATTATTTTGTTTAATTGATCAAGCTCTTTGTAATAAAAAGATATTGTACCTTTATTGTTTTTATTATTTTTAATTGAGACACTAAGTCCAATTTTTTCAGATATAGAGTTTTCTAAATCTCTAATATTCGAGTCTACTCTGCCGAAGGTATTTCTTTTAGTTTTTCTAAATATTTTAACCAAATTTTCAGCTTGTCTAACAGATAATTTTTTTTCAATAAATTTATTTGCTAAAAAAGATGCATTATCTAGTCCTACTAATATCTTTGCATGACCAGCTGTAATTTTTTTTTGTTCTACAAAATCAAGAACTTCTTTAGGTAAATTTAGTAATCTTAATGAATTAGAAATATAACTTCTGCTCTTACCTATAAATTTTGATACTTTATCTTGATCATACGCAAATTCATCTATCAATCTTTTATACCCTTGTGCTTCCTCTAAGGGATTTAAATCATGTCTCTGAACATTTTCAACAATCGCAAATTCTAAAGATTTTAGATCATCAGCATCTGTTACAACTACTGGAATATCATGCAATCCAGCTTTCTGAGCTGCTAACCACCTTCTCTCTCCAGCTATGATTTCGTATTTAGAGTTATCCGTATTAGATTTCCTAACTATAATTGGCTGAATAACTCCCCGTTCTTTTATTGAATTAACTAAATCATTTAAATTTTCCTCATCAAAATTTTTTCTTGGTTGATATTTGTTTGGAACTATTTCGGCTAAGCTTAAATTATTTGTTTTATTCTCAACTTTGGTTTCACCTATTAAAGAAGATAAGCCTCTACCCAACCCTTTTTTTATTTTGTTCATTACGCTGCACTCCCAACTTTATTTTCTTGTGCCACGAACTCATCTGTAAAACTATAATATGACTTACTTCCTGGACAATTCTTGTCATAAATCAATACTGGTATACCATGCGATGGCGCTTCTGATAATCTTACATTTCGAGGTATCACCGTTTGGTAGACTTTATCTTTGAAATAATCTCTCGCTTCTTTTTCAACTTCTGACGAAAGTTTATTTCTTCGATCATACATAGTTAAGAGTATGCCTTGAATCTCCAATTCAGGATTCAAATTAGTTTTTATCCTATCAATAGTCTTCATAAGCTGTGTAAGTCCTTCTAGGGCAAAAAATTCTGTTTGTAATGGCACAAGCAGTGAGTTAGATGATACCAAGGCCATTACAGTTAGAAGGCTCAAAGAAGGAGGGCAATCTATGAGAATATAATCATACAATCCTCTAGAATCATTTAAATACGCGGTTAATTTAGCCTTAAGTATAAAAGCTCTATCACTATCACCAGCGGTCTCAACCTCCAATCCAGACAGATCTACATTGGATGATATTAAATCAAGATTTTGAAACTCTGTTTTTTTAATCACGTTTGAAATTGACATTGTGCCATTAAGGATTCCATAAATTGTCTGATTGGATTGAGAAGTATTGGATAATCCCAGTCCTGTAGTAGCATTCCCTTGAGGATCTAGATCGATTACTAGAATTTTTTTTCCAAGTTGGGATAACGCGGACGCTAAATTAATTACGGTTGTTGTTTTTCCAACCCCACCCTTTTGATTTATAATTGAAATTATTTTCATGAAATTTTTTTTTTAATTTTTTTGATGTTTAATATAAACGAGTCGTTGCTTGTTAAACTTTTTTTTTCTTCATAATCTAAATCCCACTCTTGAAGTGTTTCATTAAGAATTTTTCTTCCACTACTTCCCATAAAAAAGATAATATTTTTATATTTTTTAAAATTTTCATTAACCAAGTTTAAAATCACAGGCATTGGCTTAAACGCCCTGGACATAATTGTTCCTGTTTCAATATTTTTAAGTGAAAAAATATCTTTCTGAATTATTTCTGTATTTAAATTTAATTTTTTCGAAACTTCTTTCAGGAAAGCGCATTTGTGATAGCTTTTTTCGTAAAGGTTTACTTTGAGGTCGTTTTTAATTTTTTTCATCACTATAGCCACTATTAATCCGGGCATTCCACCCCCTGTACCTAAATCTGAGGTTGTATTGCAATTTAAATCAACAAAATCAATAATTTGCGCTGAATCTATTATATGGCGCTCTCTTATTGCCTCTTTTTCAAACATTTTTTTACTTATAATATTAATTTTCTTATTTTTTTCCTGTATCATCATAATTAAGCTCTCAAGCTCATTACAAGTTTCACGTGAAACATTCAAATTGGAAATTTTAGAATAAGAATTTAAAATTAGGTTATCCATTAAGCTATATGCTTAATAGACTTTCTTTTGACGTGTGACAACAAAATATATACGGCTGCAGGAGTTATTCCATCGATTCTTAAGGCCTGACCCATAGTTTTAGGCCTTATTTCTTTGAATTTGGCTTTTACCTCATTAGAAAGGCCTGAAAATTGATCATAATCAATGTTATCTGGTATTGTTAAATTTTCATCTCGTTTAAAAGCTAAAATATCGGCCTTTTGTTTCTTTAAATATCCTCTGTAATGAGAGTTAATCTCAATCTGCTCATCTATATCATTGCCATAATCAGAAATTTCAGGCCATATATTCCTAATTTTTGTCATATCAACACTTTTTTGGGTTAGAATTTCCTCTGCTGATCTAAAAACACCGTCTTTTGCTATTTTTATTCCAAATTTATCTGCCTTAGAAGGTGATATGTTTAAATTAGACATTTGAAGAGATATTTTGCTTAATTTATTGAATTTATCCGCAAAGAGCTGCTTTCTAAATTCTTCTATTAAACCAATTTTAATTCCTTTGTGGGTAAGCCTTAAGTCTGCATTATCTGACCTTAGACTTAGTCTGTATTCTGCTCGAGAAGTAAACATTCTATAAGGCTCTGCAACGCCTTTAGTAACTAAATCATCTATCATAACACCAATGTATGCATCTGATCTATCTAAAATAAAAGGCTCCATATTCTTAAAGGATAGAGCAGCATTAATTCCTGCTATAAGGCCTTGAGCAGCTGCTTCCTCATAACCTGTAGTTCCATTAATTTGACCAGCAAGATAAAGATTTTTTATTTTTTTTGTCTCCAGTGTTAAAAAAAGCTCTCTAGGGTCAATATAATCATATTCTATAGCATATCCTGGTCTAATTACTTTTACATTCTCTAAACCACTGATATTGTTGAGTATTTCATATTGAACAACCTCAGGTAGAGATGTAGATATACCATTTGGGTAAATAGTATGATCTTGTAAGCCTTCCGGCTCTAGAAATATTTGATGCCTTGTCTTATCAGCAAATTTTACTATTTTATCCTCAATAGACGGGCAATATCTAGGACCAACACCTTGTATGCTTCCGGAATACATTGCACTTTTAGATAAATTCTTTTCTATTATTTTATGAACCTTTTCGTTTGTATAAGTCATCGAACAAGACACTTGTTTGTTAAAATTTTTTTTGGTCAGAAAAGAAAAAAAATATGGATCTTCATCGGCAAACTGTTTTTCCAAATTTTCAAAATTGATTGTTCTAGAATCTAATCTAGGAGGTGTGCCTGTTTTTAATCTTCCAATTTTGAAATTATACTTTTTTAATTGTTCACTTAAACCTGTACTCGGTTTTTCATTAAATCGTCCAGCAGGAGTCCTTTCATCACCTATATGTATCAAACCATTCAAAAAAGTGCCTGTTGTTAAGATTAACTTATTACAACTCACTTTGTTACCTTTAAGTGTAATAAACCCACTTATTTGGTTATTTTCAAAAATAAACTTTATTACAGGATCAGAAAAAATGCTTAAATTACAGTAGTTTACAAGTTTTTCTTGCATATATTTACGGTATAATGATCTGTCAGACTGAGTTCGCGGTCCTCTGACAGCCGGTCCTCTACTTCTATTTAATAATCTAAATTGGATTCCAGACTTGTCTGCTACCTCTCCCATAACACCATCTAAAGCATCAATTTCTCTAACTAGGTGACCTTTGCCTAAACCACCTATAGCTGGATTACATGACATTTCTCCGATTGTATTTTTGTTATGTGTAAACAAAGCGGTATTTACACCAAGCCTTGCTGAGGCCGCTGCAGCTTCACAACCAGCATGACCTCCTCCAATAACAACTACATCAAATCGCAAATCTTTTTTCATGGGCTAAATTTATATTCGATTAGAATATTTACAAGATTTGTGTTTTTTTTCTTAAAAAAAGTGTTGTTTATCAACGAAAATCAGTAAAAAACTTCAAAAAACCCCATAAAAGCGTTGTTATTTTCCAATGCAAAAATCATTGAAAATACTGCCTAAGATCTCTTCTACATCGACTTTACCTACAATCATACCTAATTGTCTTGTAGCTAACCTTAGATCCTCAGCACCTTTATCAAAATCTTCTTTATCATTTTTATCTGAAAAATTATTTAAGTGATCAACGCACTGAAGCAAATGTTGTCTATGCCTTTCTCTTGTAATTAAGATATCTTCCTCTGATATAAATTTATTTTCTAAGTGGTTTTTTATTTTAGAAATTAATTTATCTATATTTAAATTATCTTTTAGTGAAATCAAAACATGATTAAATTTGGAAGTTTCAATATCTAATTTTTCTTTCAACAGATCTGATTTATTAATAACTAGAATTGCGTCTTTTTTTAATAAATCATTCAAAAAACCGCTTAAATCAATACTTTTAGCATCTACCACTACTAGTTTTAGATCAGCATTTTCAGCTTTTTTTAATGATAATTTTATTCCTTTTTTTTCAATTTCATCCTTGGAGTCTCTTATGCCCGCTGTATCTGAAATTATAACTGGATAACCATTTATGTTTAAATGTGTTTCAACAACGTCTCTTGTAGTACCAGCAATTTCAGACACTATAGCAACTTCCCTGTTTGATAAATTATTTAATAGACTAGACTTACCGGCATTGGTTGGGCCTACAATTGCAATTTTAAAACCTTCACGAATTATCTCACCAACTTTTTGATCATTTAAAATTTTCTTAATCTCATTTAAGACATTCAGTGAATCCTCTTTGATTTTTTTTAAATTTTCTTCTGGTAAATCCTCATCGGGAAAATCTATTTTTGCCTCAACAAATGACAAAATTTTCAATAATTTCTCTCTCAACTCATTAAATTTTTCTGAAGATTTTCCTTTCATCATTTTTACAGCTTGCAATCTCTGAATTTCAGTTTCTGCCGAGATCAAATCAGCTATACTCTCTGCTTTAAGCAAATTTATTTTATTATTTTGAAAAGCAAGTTTTGTAAACTCACCAGGATCTGCAAGTCGACACTCTTTTATCTTTGAAAGAGTATTTAAAAGCGCTTCCACAACTGCTTTACCTCCGTGAATATGAATTTCGACCATATCTTCGCCAGTGTAGCTATGAGGGCCAGGAAACCATAAAATCAACCCCTCATCAATAAGTTCAGAAGTGTTGATATTGTTTATTTTTCGAAGGGTGGCCACTCTTGGAGCTGGTAATTCATGCTTAGTCAGTAGTTTTAACACTTTAGAGGAGTCTGGACCTGAAATTCTTACAACAGCTACACCAGAAGTGCCAGGTCCACTAGATAATGCATAAATTGTCATATAATTTGGTTTTTTATTTTATATAATTATAAACTTTTATGATTATTTGGGTAGCATCATATCCGAAGAGCGGAAATACATGGATCAGATCCATAATTTCTTCTCTAGTCTATACAAAGGATGGAATATTTGATTTTCCCAGTATAAAAAAAATTGACCAATATCCACAAAGGAGATTTTTTGAATATTTCACCCAAGATTACAATAATATTCATGAAATTAAGAAGCACTGGATTACATCTCAACAAAGAATTAATTTAGATAATGAAATTAAATTTTTCAAAACACATCATTTAAATTGTAAAGTTGATAATTATCCTTTTACAAATAAAGAATGTACAAAAGGCACCATTTACATTGTAAGAGATCCCAGAAATCTTATTGACTCCATATCAAATCATTTCAGTAAATCTGTTGAAGAGTCTAAAAAGTTTCTCCTTACATCAAAAATTCTTTCTCCTGGTAAAGAAATTGAATTGAGGGGTGGAAACGTAATTACGTATCTTGGCTCGTGGAAAGAACATTATAAGTTTTGGACAAATAATAATGAAAATTTATTAGTTATTAAATATGAGGACTTGGTAAAAAATATACATCAAGAAATTGACAAAATTATTGCATTTATTAAAAAATTCATCGATTTGGAAGTCTCGGATAAAAAAAAAGAGAATGTTATTAAATCAACCTCTTTTGAAGCTTTAAAAAAGATAGAGGAAAATGGTAAGTTTACAGAAAATGTTTTTGTAAAAGGGACAAATGAAAAAGTAAAATTTTTTAATAAAGGCCCTGATAATAATTGGAAAGATTCGCTACCAAAAGACATTCAAATAGAACTTGAAACTAAACTTAAAAATGAGTTAATTGAACTTGACTATCTATAAATTAGCTAGGTTTGTTCATTGAATTGAAAAAATCAGAATTATTTTTGGTATCTTTCAATTTAGAACTAATAAATTCAATTGCATCCATTGTTCCCATTGGCGCTATTATTCTTCTTAAAACATTCATCTTTTGAAGATCATTTTTATCAAATAACAATTCTTCTCTTCTAGTTCCTGATTTTGTTATATCAATAGCAGGATAAATCCTTTTATCTGCAATTTTTCTATCGAGTACGGTTTCACTATTTCCGGTTCCCTTAAATTCCTCAAAAATTACTTCATCCATCCTACTTCCAGTATCTATCAAAGCTGTAGATATAATAGTTAAAGATCCGCCTTCCTCTATGTTTCTTGCGGCACCAAAAAATCTTTTGGGTCTTTGGAGTGCGTTAGCATCTACACCACCAGTTAAAACCTTTCCCGAGCTTGGTATAACAGCATTATAAGCTCGACCTAGCCTT
Organism: uncultured Pelagibacteraceae bacterium; assembly: GCA_902580335.1. Taxonomy (GTDB): domain Bacteria; phylum Pseudomonadota; class Alphaproteobacteria; order Pelagibacterales; family Pelagibacteraceae; genus Pelagibacter. Next base: position 33,381 of record CACHKE010000008.1, on the reverse strand, counting down.
GTTATAGAGTCGAGTAGTATCACCACATCCTTCTTATGTTCTGTAAGTCTTTTGGCCTTTTCTATTACCATTTCAGCTACTGCAACGTGTCTTTGTGCGGGTTCATCAAAAGTTGAACTAATAACCTCACCTTTGACGGTTCTTTGCATATCTGTCACTTCTTCTGGACGCTCATCAATCAATAATACTATCAGATAACACTCTGGATAATTTTTAGCAATTGAGTTTGCAATACTTTGTAAAATCATAGTCTTCCCTGCTTTAGGGGGAGAAATAATTATTGATCTTTGACCTTTACCAATTGGGCTAACAAGATCTATCAATCTCGGTGTTAAATCTTGTTTTTTATCTGGCTTTGTAGCCTCAACTTCCATAACTAATTGTTTATCTGGATACAGAGGAGTTAGGTTATCAAACGCTATTTTGTGTCTAGATTTATCGGGTTCCTCAAAATTTATTTTACTTACTTGTAATAAAGCAAAATATCTTTCACCTTCTTTAGGAGCTCTTACAGGACCTTCAACAGTATCTCCAGTTCTTAAACCAAATTTTCTTATTTGACTTGGACTAACGTAAATATCGTCGGGACCAGGAAGGTAGTTTGACTCCATCGCTCTTAAAAAACCAAATCCATCCTGAAGCAATTGTAAAACTCCTGCACCTGTAATTTCCTCTTTTTCAGCTACCTTTTTAAGAATTGCAAAAAGAATTTCCTGTTTTCTCAGTGTGCTGGCATTTTCAATACCAAGCTCCTCTGCTTGTGTAATAAGTTGTTCTGATGATTTAAGTTTTAATTCTTGTATGTTCATGATTAGAGATTATTAAGGACTTAATAATTAATTTAAATATATACGCTATTTGCAAATATTCAACCCCAGATAGGCTTAAAAACCACAACAAATATGATTAAAATAAGCAATAATGTGGGTATTTCATTTATAAATCGATAAAATTTATGTGAATGTGTATTAAGGTCTAATTTGAACTGTCCTAAAATACGACCAAGATAAAAATGATAAATTGTTAATATAACTACAAATATCAGTTTTAAAATCATCCAGGTTTGTCCAAGTTTTTCAAATCCTATTTCATGGATAAGTAACAAGCCAAATAACCAAGATAATATCATCGCTGGCGTCATGATATAAAAAAATAGTTTTCTTTCCATGACCTTAAATACATCCGATATAATTGGCTGAGTATTGTTTTGAGAATGATAAACGAAAATCCTTGGAAGATATAACAATCCAGCCATCCAAGAAATGACAGATATCAAATGTAACGATTTAAAAAGCAAGTAAGTGTTCATTAATTAGATATTTTTTTTAATTAAAGATTTTAATAAAATTATGTGATCATCATTATCATTCAAACACGGCACCATATCAAAGTTTTCTCCGCCAGATTCTAAAAAGCTCTCTTTTCCTTGAATTTGGATTTCTTCTAGAGTTTCGACACAGTCCGAAGAAAATCCAGGGCATATAGCTAAAACATTTTTTTTACCTTCTTTAGGTAAACTCTCTAAGGTTTTGTCTGTGTAAGGTTGAAGCCACTTCTCAGGTCCAAATCTAGATTGGAATGTCGTCTTAATTTCAATTGAAGTAAATTTTTCTGATATTAGTCTCGTGGTCTTGTGACAATAGCAGTGATAAGGATCGCCTTTATCAAAATATTTTTGTGGTATTCCATGATAAGAAGCTAATATCAAATCTGGCTTCCAATTTATTTCTTTAATTTTCTTATTCAAAGAATTTACAAGCGCTTCTATATATAAAGGATCCGATTCATAATGTGGCACTATTTTTAATGATGGTTGCCATCTCATTTTCATAAGTGTTCTATATACTTCATCACAGACTGTTGCAGTTGTTGCGGCGGCGTATTGGGGATAAAGCGGTAAAATTATTAAATTTTCACAACCCATTTCATGAAGTGTTGCAATTTTACTTTTTATACTTGGATTTCCATATCTCATTGCATAATCTATTATTAAGTTTTTTTCAGATATTAAGTTTGAAAGTTTTTCCGCTTGCTTTTGAGTGTAATGTAAAAGTGGTGAAATGTTTTTGTCTTTCATCCAAATTTCTTTGTAAGCTTTAGCCGTTTTAGAGGGTCGAAAAGTTAATATAAAAACATTTAAGATAAGCTGCCAAATTATTGGGTTAACCTCGATTACTCTTCTGTCCGATAAAAATTCTTTAAGATATTTTCTTATATCTAACCAACTTGTTGAGTCTGGCGTTCCCAAATTTATTATTAAAACTCCAGTTTTACCAAAATTTATTGGTGGATGTTCGTTGTTGTTTTCCATTAATAATCTTTCACAGTTTTCACTAAATAATCCATCATATTTGGATCTGTTTCTGGTAAAACACCATGTCCTAAATTAAATATATATGGATGATCTTTAAATATATCTAAATATTTTGTTGCTTCTTTTTTTAAATTATCTTTATCGGAAAGTAAAACCTTTGGATCCATGCCTCCTTGTACAGGAATTTTAATCTCTTTATTAATTTTTGTTGGATCGATCTCATAGTCAATACAAATTGTATCTGGTTTAACAATTTCACAATAATCTCTATAATTTTTTATACCTCTTGGGAAACAAATAACAGGCACATTTAACGATTTAACATAATTAACTAAGCTTAATGTAGGATTATATATATAATAAGATAAATGTTTTTCTTTTAATAAACCAGCCCAGCTATCAAAAATTTGAATTATTTGAGCTCCATTATCAATTTGTTTTTTAATATGTATTTTTAAAAATTTGTCTAAAATTTTTAGAACTTTATCAATTAAATATTTATCCTCATAAAAATTATCATTTAAGTTTAATTTTGGTGATTTTTTATTCAACATGTAAACCAATAAAGTCCATGGTGCTCCTATAAAGCCTATGGTAGATTTATTTTTAGTGTGTTGAGAATTACTAACTAATTCAATTAATTTATAAACAGGTGAAAGTTTTTCAACAAAATCAACTTCTCCAACATTAGAGATTTTTTCTAAGTCAAGATTACCAAGTAGTGGACCTATATTTTTTTTAAATTCAACATTTTGATTTAAACCGTATGGTAACATTAAAATATCAGAAAAAATTATTGCTGCATCTAGATCAAATCTTTTTAAAGGCTGAAGAGTTATCTCACTAGATAATTTTTCATTAAGACAAAGTTTGATAAAATCAGGATTTTGTTTTCTTATTTCTCTAAACTCAGGTAAATACCTTCCTGCCTGTCTCATAATCCAAATTGGATTAATATTACTTTTCTTATTTATTATTACTTCCTCTACTGGAGTCATATTAATAATTAAATATAATTAGTAGTAATGTTAGTATAGTCTGTGAATATTGGTAATTAAATTTAATGAACATTTTGCAAACAATTTATTAACATTTAAAATTTAAATTTTATAAAATATATATGTAAAATTAAAGCTTATTAACCAAATACATTAAATGGTCATCAAAGATCTCAACATGTTTGATATTGTTAATAAAAGTATTGTTTTACAACGTAAATTTAAAATTATGAAAAATGTCCAATATGATAAATATAATACAAATTTATACACATTTTATACATGAGTAATTTATATCAAATTTATTTAATATCAGATGCAACTGGTGAAACTTTGGATCGTATTTTCATAGCAATTAAAGCACAATTTAAAAATATAAATTACAAGATACATACCTATTCTTTTACTAGAACAGAAAATCAGATTTTAAAAATTTTAGAAAACGCAGAAAAAGAAAAAAACTCAATAATTTTATATTCCATCGTCGACAGTAACTTAGCAAAATATCTTGCTAAAAATAGTGATATGAAAAAAATTCCATGCTTTGGGGTGTTGGGTGATCTAATATTAAGTTTTTCAAAACTTTTAAATCAGAAGGCTTCACACCAACCAAGTGGTCAATATGCTTTAGATGAAGACTATTATAAAAGAATTGAAGCAATTCAATTTACAATGAACCATGATGACGGCAATCTTGTAAAAGAAATAAAACAATCTGATATAATCTTGTTAGGGGTTAGTAGAACAAGCAAAACACCTACGGCTATTTTTTTAGCAAATAAAGGCCTTAAAACCTCCAACATTCCCTTAATAACAGAAGACTCTATTCCTGAGATTTTAAAACAAAATCCAAAAACCTCATGTGTTGTGGGATTAAACACCGAACCAGAAAGGTTAGTAGAAATAAGAAAAAACAGAATGAATTCTCTTAAAGAAAATACTAATAAATTATACACAGATTTAGAACATATAAAAAGGGAAGTGGACATGGCAAAAAATGCCTTTAAAAAATATAAATGGCCATCAATTGATGTAACTAGAAAATCTGTAGAGGAAACAGCAGCTTCAATAATTAAAATATACGAAATTTTTAAAGAAAATGCTTAAAATTATTCTTGCTTCCCAAAGCAAAGTTAGAAAAAAAATTCTTGATGAACATAATATTTTAAATGAGGTAAGGCCATCTAATGTTGATGAAGATGTTGTTAAATCAAGTTTACTAAAAGAAAAGGCTTCACCAGAGATAATATCTAAAAATTTAGCTGAATTGAAAGCTAACAAGATAAGTGGGAAATATAGTGATAATTTAGTTTTGGGTGCTGATAGTGTAATCGATTTAAATGGAGAATTGATATCAAAACCAGACAATAGAGAGGAGGCTTTAGAAATTTTAAGAAAGCTTAATGGTAAAAAACACTATTTAATTAGTTCAGTGTGTATCTCTAAAAACGGATCTATGGTATGGAATCACACAGATAAGGCTACTTTGACAATGAAAAAAATGAGTGAAGATGAGCTTAAAAGTTATTTAGCAAAAATTTCTGATGAGGCATTATATGCCTATAACGTTTACCAAATAGAAGGCGAGGGGAAATTGCTTTTTTCAAATATAGACGGTGATAAGAATACTATTATGGGCTTACCTATAAATAAAATTAAAGAATATTTAAGTAACTATAAATGAAAAAATATGTAGTTATTGGAAATCCACTGGATCATTCTTTGTCACCCAAAATTCATAACTTTTGGTTTCAAGAAAATAAGATAAATGCAACTTATAATAAGGAAACACTTGTAGATGAAGATTTGGAAAATTTTATTAAAATGATTAAAGATAAAAAAATTGAGGGCGCAAATATAACAGTCCCATTTAAAGAAAAAATAATTAAGTTTATAGATATATTGTCTGATGAGGCTAAAAATGCGAACTCAGTAAACACGATTTATATGTCTGAAAATAACATTATTGGGCATAACACAGATATTGCGGGGTTTTATCTTTCATTAAAGCCAGAAACTATAAATCTTAAAAACAAAAATGTTTTAATTTTGGGGGCAGGGGGTGTTACACCCTCAATAATACTGGGCTTAAGAATGATGGGGGTTAAAAAAATAATAGTTACTAATAGAACAAAAGATAAAGCGTTAAAATTAAAAGAAAGATTTGGCTTTATAGAAGTTTTAAATTGGGGAGAAACTGCAAAAGCAAACGTAATAATTAACACTACTAGTGTCGGTTTAGATAAAACAGACGAAATTCAGTTGGATGAAAGTTTATTTACGTCAGATACCTTTTTTTATGATGTTATATATAATCCAAAAGAAACCAATCTTTTAAAAAAGGCAAAAAATAAAGGTTGTATGGTCCAAAATGGTTTAATGATGTTTATTAATCAAGCAGCAGCATCATTTAAAACTTGGCACAATATCATGCCAAATGTAGATAAAAATTTAATCAAGTTTCTTCAAAATGATTAGAATTGCTATAGTTGGTGACATAGGGTCTGGAAAGAGTTATGTAGCTAAATGTTTTGGTTTTCCTGTATTTAATGCAGATTTAGAAGTTGCAAAAATTTACAAAAATAACAAAAAAGTTTTTCAAAAATTAAAAAAAGAACTTCCACTATATTTTGAGTCTTTTCCTGTTAAAAAAAAAGAAATTATTCATGCTATTTTATCTAACAAGAGGAATTTAAAAAAAATTATAAAAATAATTCATTTTGAAGTTAGAAAAAAAATGTATAATTTTTTAAAAAAAAATAAAGATAAGAAATTTGTAGTTTTAGACATTCCTCTTCTTTTGGAGAATAAAATAAATAAAAAAAAAGATGTATTGATTTTTGTTGAGTCAAAGAAATCAGAAATTTTAAAAAGACTAAAGAAAAGAAAAAATTTTAATATGAAAATACTGAATAATTTTAAAAAGATACAACTTTCACTTGATTTAAAAAAGAGGAAGTCTCAATTTATAATTAAGAACAACTTTAAAAAAAAAACTGTTAAAATAAGAGCAAAAGAAATTATAAAAACTTTAATATGAAAGAAATTGTTCTAGACACAGAAACCACTGGTATTTCAGTCAAGGAGGGCCATAGAGTTGTTGAAATTGGATGTATTGAACTAGACAATTTAATACCAACAAAAAATAAATTTCACTGCTACCTAAATCCAGAGAGAAAAGTTTCTGAAAAGGCTTTCGAAGTGCATGGATATTCAGATAGTTTTTTATCAGACAAAATGAAATTTAGAGAAATAGCTGATGATTTTCTTAGATTTATAAAAGATAAAAGATTAATAATTCACAATGCAGAATTTGATTTATCTCATTTAAATAATGAACTTAAGATCATCGGAAAAAACAAAATTGATAATGAAGTTGTAGATACGGTATCATTGGCAAGAAATAAATTCCCAGGATCCCAAAATAGTTTGGATGCTTTATGTAAGAGATATGGGATAGACAATTCAAAAAGGGTCCAACATACTGCGCTTATTGACTGTGATTTGTTATTTAAGGTTTATATAAATTTGATAGATCAAAAAGAGCCAACTTTAGACTTTAAAGATTTAGAACAAAACGTTTCAAAATTAAATACTGGAAAAGTTATTTATTCTACTAAGATTGTTAAACCATCCTCAGAGGAACTTAAAAATCATCAAATTTATCTAAAGACATCTCTTAAAAAAAACTTTTATTAATTAAATTTTTCTAAATAAAGTTTTGTAAAATCAATTTTTTTTTCCAATTTGAGTTTAGGGTATCCAGAATTATGCATCATATCTAAAAATGATTTTTCTAAATCTGGATAAACTGAATTAGGGACATCACATAGAACAATTTTTTCTAGATCTTTTTTTTCTTTAATAGATTCCTCAATTTTTACTGCTGCTGCGTAAACAATCTCAAAATAAGATTTTTTAACTTGAGTGTCTTTGTGTTGAAATTTTAATGTTATATTTACCTCAATCATTTTATTTTTAAGGGCTATTGACTTGATATCGATATCTAATTGATATTTACCCATGTTATTTCCTGCAGATATGTAAGTTTCAACATCTGGTGTCTCGCTAGACATATCTTTTATGTATTTTGCTAAAATTTTAAATTTTTCTGTCATTGTCATCCTCTATATCTTCAAATTCCCCCTCAATAAAATCATTCTTTTTCATCTCTTTATTTTCAAATTTTTTATTAAATCTTCCTAACATTAACTTTCGTGTTATTGGGATGATCAATAGGAAACCAATCAGGTCAGTTGCAAATCCTGGTATGATTAACAGAACAGCCGCAAATGCTATTGCGGCACCAGAAATTAATTCGTGGGCTGGAATTTGATTTTTAATTATTTGCATCATTCCAGATCTCAGAGTGTTAATTCCTTCGTATCTGGCATAGTAAACTCCTACAACCGCAGTAAAAAATACCAAAAATATGGTGCTGAAAGCTCCTATTTGAGACCCAATCTTAATAAAAAGGTATATCTCTAAAATTGGGATTAAAATTACAGCTAAAAGTACTGTGTTCATTTGTCTTTAATGTAATTGTTAGTTGAAATTAATCAACATAGTAATTAAATTTAATCTATGAATTACAGTTTTGAATATATTGATATTATTTTATTGGCAATGATCGCTGGTTTTATTTTTTTAAGACTTCGAGGAATTTTAGGAAAAAGAACAGGTTTTGAGGGAAAGACCTCACCTCAATTTGAAGAAGTTTTAAAAAATATTAATCCTAAATCCAAAATTAATAAAAAAACTGATTTTGACGAAAATGCAAAAAAAGATTTCTTAAAAGGTGCTAAAATAGCTTACGAAACTATCATCACAGACTTTGGTGATAGTGATAACAAATTGACGACAAGCAAGCCTTTATTGAGTAACAAGATTTACGATCAATTTAATACAGCACTAAGAGAAAGAACTAAGAGGGGTCATTTCGCTGAAATTACATTTATTGGGGTAAATTCAGCAAATGTTAAAGAACACAAGTATTTGGGCAAAATCCTACAGGTCACCGTAGAGTTTGTAGGTGAAGTAATAACTTGCATCAGAGATAAAGATAAAAAAATAGTATCTGGAAACCCGGAAAAGATTAAGAAAATTTACGACACATGGGTATTTTCAAGAGATACTAGCACTAATAACCCAAATTGGCAGTTAGTAGATACCCTCACGTAAGTGACCAACTACAATTCAGATAAAAAAAAAAATAATATTTCAGATAAAGACAAAACGGATTGGGAAGAGTTTATATCTAGCGATGAAAAATTACCAAATAAAGATATCAAATTAGAAAAAAAAAACTCAATCAAAATTAAACATATTGATCTTCACGGTTGTACATTAGAGCAAGCCAATAAAACAATATCAAAATTTATTGATGACTGTTATCAAAATAGAGTTTCAAAGATTATTGTTGTCACAGGAAAAGGACTTCACTCTAATGTAGAAAAAGATCCATATGTTTCAAGAGACCTTAGTATTTTGAAATACTCCGTTCCAGAATATATAAAAAGCAATCAAGAATTAATGAAAAAAATTATAGAAATCAAAGATGCAAAAATTGAAGATGGTGGAAAAGGAGCATTCTATATTCACTTAAAAAAAAAATAAAATGATTAAAATAAATGAGCTGATAAATAATGGAGACGCAAAAAAAGCTCTTGAAATTATAAATAAAGCTTTAACAAATAATAACGAAAAATTAGACCTTTATTATTTAAAAGCAAAAGCAGAGTTTTCATTAAATCATTTTAGCGATTGCATTAATTCAACTAGTAAAATAATTTCTTATAACAATGATGATATAGCTAGTCGTAATTTAAGAGCTTTATGTTACTTTAACATAGGAAACTTAAAAGAATCTATAAAAGATTTTGAAAAAATTATTCAAATAAATCCAAAATTTGACCAACCTTATAATTTTATTGGTGCCTTAATGTTTAATTCAGGTAAAGTAAAAGAGTCTATTGAATATTTTATTAAATGTCTGAAATTTAATCAAAACAATAATGCAGCAAGAAATAATTTGATAAATGCCTTAACTATGCATGAGGTAGTTAATGAAAATATATATGTCAAATTAAATAATCAAATTAATAAGTTAAATAAAAGTTTTTATTATGATCAAGATCTAGAGGGCGAGATTGTAAAATTTTATAACAGCTCAAACCTCATTATAAAAAAAAATTTTAACTTATTAGAATATAATGGAACTCAACTTTATCGAAGAAGCTCGAGATATTTAAATTGCTCAAGACATAAAAAAATCTTCAATGAATTCAAAGTTATTCCAAAGTTTTGTTTTAGCTGTTTTAAGATCCAAATAAGTGTAAAAAACGTAGTAGATCTAATCAAACTACATATTTTTTTTAATAAATATAATTTCAAAAATAATCTTACACGTAAATGCATGATAGAGTTAAGACCAAACATTGATGATATGTATAAAGGTTTAATTTATTGTGAAAGTTTAAATCAAGCAGAATCAATTAAAGAAGAATTAAAAGATAAAATAAATTTAAACTTTGACATGCAGATAAAAAAAGGGTGTACAGAATTTGGAAATTCTTATCCTGAATATAAAAAATTAGATAGTAAATATTCAGATGTTGGAAAGAAATGGGAGCCTACTGTTGAGGAAAATTTTGATAAAAAACATCCAAATTTGAATATTTTTAGAATTTCAAATGTATCTTCAAAAGGTTTGTTCCTTCAAGATGTTTTAGTTTTTAGAAATTGGTTATATTTTGCAAAAAAGATTAATGACACAACATATAAAAAAATCTCAGATGATATTTTTAAATCAAATTTTATTGATTCAAAATTAAAATGATTGTTTGGCTGGCATCTTTTCCAAAAAGTGGAAATACATATTTGAGATCTTTAATTTCCTCATATATATACTCTAATGATGGATTATTTAATTTTGATTTATTAAAAAATACTATTCAATTTCCAAACAAATTTATTTTTGATAAATTAGGAATAGATTTTAAAAATCAAGCAGAACAAAATAAGAATTATCTTAAAGCTCAACAATTTATTCATAAATTGGGAAATAAAAATAGTATACAGTTTGTAAAAACACACAGCAGCTGTGCCTCAATTGGAAATTATAAATTCTTAAGTTTCGAAACTACACTTGGCGCGATACATATTGTAAGAGATCCTAGAAATGTGGTAACATCTTATTCAAAACATTTTAAAAAAACAAAAGAACAATCAGTAATTGATATTACAAATGAATTAATTATTGGTGTCAACTCAAAAACTCATCCCCCAACCCATGTTGGTTCCTGGAATTTTCATTACAATTCTTGGAAACAATTAAATAAATCTAATAGATATATGTTGGTGAAATATGAGGATTTGTTGCAGAATCCTGAAAAAATATTGGTCAATGTTTTAAATTTTATTTATAGACTCGGAAATTCAAAGATTTCAATTGATAAAAAAAAATTAGCGAATTCTATCGCATCTACTGATTTTGATAAAATGCAAAAACTGGAAAAAAAAGAAGGTTTTTTTGAGTCAAAAAAAAATGAAAAAACAGGAGAAAGTATACCTTTTTTTAACTTGGGAAAAAAAAATGATTGGAGAAATTATTTAGATAATACCTTGACTAAAAAAATTGAAAATTCATTCCAAAAAGAAATGTTAGAGCTAGATTATCTATAATTTTATAAAATAAATTTTGATAAATCAGTATCTTTAACAAGATTATCAAGGTTTTTATTTATATATTCTTTATTTATTGAGATTTTTTCACCAGATCTATCAGTTGCTGTGAAACTGATTTCATCAAGGATTTTTTCTATTATTGTGTGTAATCTTCTAGCACCTATATTCTCAACAGTTGCATTAACCTCTGAAGCAATATTAGCGATTGCATCAATTCCATCTTCAGTAAACTCAAGCTCAACATTCTCAGTCTTTAACAAAGCCACATACTGTTTAATTAAACTAAAATCAGGTTCTTTAAGAATTCTTTTAAAATCCTCACTTGATAAAGCCTCTAGCTCAACTCTGATTGGCAGTCTTCCTTGTAACTCTGGGAGCAAATCAGAAGGCTTGGCTAATTGAAAAGCACCAGAAGCAATAAATAATATATGGTCAGTTTTTATAGGTCCATATTTTGTATTGACTGTTGTTCCTTCAATTAAAGGTAATAAATCTCTCTGCACACCTTCTCTAGATACATCTCCACCAACCCGGTCTGTTCTTCCAGAAATTTTGTCTATTTCATCTAAGAAAACTATCCCATTATTTTCTGTAGAGATCTTTGCAGCTTTAATTATTTTATCTTGTTCAATCAACTTATCAGACTCATCATTTATTAAAATTTCGTGAGATTCTTTTACAGTCATTTTTTTCTTTTTTTCTTGTTTACCCATAGACTTTCCAAGCATCTCTCCAATATTGATCATTCCTACATTAGCGCCTGGCATTCCAGGAATTTCAAATGATGTACTATTACCACCACTTTCACTGACAGCTATTTCTATTTCGTTATTATCTAGATCACCATCTCTGAGTCTTTTTCTAAAACTTTCTCTTGTAGCCGCACTTGCTTTTTTACCAACTAAAGCATCTAGTACTTTTTCTTCAGCTAATTTTTGAGCTTTTGCGTAGACCTCTTTTCTTTTTTTAACTTTTTCCATTGAAATTGCTATTTCAATTAAATCTCTGACAATTTGTTCTACATCTCTTCCAACATAACCCACCTCAGTAAATCTAGTTGCTTCAACTTTTACAAAAGGAGCTTCTGCTAATTTAGAGAGTCTTCTTGAAATTTCTGTTTTTCCAACACCCGTTGGTCCAATCATCAAAATATTTTTAGGTAAAACTTCATTTCTCATTTCACCTTTTAAAGCTTGTCTTCTCCATCTGTTTCGTAAAGCAACAGCAACTGCTCTTTTAGCTTTATTTTGACCGACAACAAACCTGTCTAATTCAGAGACAATTTCTCTTGGTGACAAAGAGCTTACTAATGAAGCCTCTTCTTTTTGCTGATCACCTTTAGGATGCAATTGAGTTACGTTTGATTTATCCATTAAATTTTTTCAACTTTGATATTTTCATTTGTAAATACACAGATATCAGCCGCAACTTTTATAGCTTTTTTTGCGACTTCTTCTGCTGAAATATTACTTTCCATTAAGACTTTTCCTGCAGCTAAAGCATAATTACCACCAGAGCCAATACCTATAACGTCTCCTTCAGGCTCTAGAACGTCACCAGTCCCTGAAATTATATAACTATTGTTCTTGTCACCGACTGCCATTAGCGCTTCTAATCTTCTTAGATATTTATCTGTTCTCCAATCTTTAGCTAACTCCACAGCAGCTCTAGATAAGTTACCAGCATGTTTCTCTAATTTACCCTCTAATCTTTCAAATAAAGTTAATGCATCAGCTGTTGATCCAGCAAAACCAGCTACGACATCTCTCTTTTCAATTTTTCTGACTTTTGAGGCAGTGCTTTTTACGACAGTATTGCCCATACTTACTTGACCGTCACCAGCTACTACCACTTCGTTGTTTTTTCTAACTAACACAATCGTTGTCATAGCTTATAAATGGATACTAAATTTGATACTTCAAGCCCAGGTTTAGTATTATTGCCATAATTGAATAATATATGTATACCTGTTTTTAATTATGAACCGTAAAGGCAAAATAAGCAGAAAAACAAAAGAAACAAGCATTAGCGTTGATTTAAATATTGACGGTAAAGGTAAATACAAAATTGACACAGGAATAGGTTTTTTAAATCACATGCTTGAACAACTATCTAAGCATTCCTCAATAGACATGAGCATAAAAGCTAAAGGAGATACTCATATTGATCTACACCACACAACTGAAGATACAGGAATTGCTATTGGTGAAGCTTTAAAAAAAGCTTTGAAAAAATCTGTTGGAATTAGAAGATATGCTCATGCGATGATCCCAATGGATGAAACTCTATCACGTGTTGCAATTGATATTTCAAATAGACCTTATTTAATTTGGAAAGTAAATTTAAAAGTAGAAAAACTTGGCGAGATGGATACAGAACTTTTTAAAGAATGGTTTCAAGCATTTTCTCAAGCAGCAGGAATAACTTTACACGTTGAAAATATTTATGGGGACAATAGTCACCACATTATCGAGTCTTGCTATAAAGGATTAGCAAGGTCGCTAAGAACTGCATTAGAAATAGATCCGAGGAATAAAAAAACTATTCCTTCTACAAAAGGTTCTTTATAAGTTTAATGAACGTCACGATTGTTGATTATAAATCGGGCAATATAAGCTCGGTAATAAATTCTTTTAAAGAAGTAGCAAAACATAAAGTAACTATCCAGGTTACCTCAGATTTAAATAAGATAAAATCAAGTGACAAAGTAGTTTTACCAGGGCAGGGCTCATTTAAAAGTTGTGTGGATGCCCTAAATAAAATTAAAGGTCTCACTGATACTTTAAATGAATTTGCAATAACTAATAAAAAACCTTTACTTGGGATTTGTGTTGGTTTGCAGATGTTTGCTGATATTGGCTATGAAGAAACTGAAACTAAAGGTTTAGGATGGATTTCAGGTAAAGTTTCAAAAATAGATAATCAAAATGGAAAATTTAAACTTCCTCATATCGGTTGGAACCAAATTAACATTGTCAAAGATAGTAAAATTTTTAAAGATATAGAAAATAATTCACACATGTATTTTGTTCATAGCTATGAATTTATTCCAGAGGATAAAAATGTGATTTCAGCAACAACAGATTATTCATCAAATATTGTTTGTTCAGTTGAAAAAGAAAATATTTTTGGAACTCAATTTCATCCAGAAAAAAGCGATAAACATGGTTTAAAAATAATTAATAATTTTTTGGGAATATGACAGATAAAAAAGATAAATATTTTTCTTATGTTTTAAATACAAATTTAAAAGATTGTAAAAATTATTTTGAGAAAGTTAATCTTAGGTTTGCCAAGGGAGTAATTGATTTCAAAAGTTACGGAAACGCGAAATACACACTAATTGTATACTATTTTTGTGTGTTTTTTGCTCATACTTTTATTTTATCAAATTTATTTTATGAAAATCTTCTTAATTGGATAGACTCCATGACTGGGATTATAGGAATGATTTTTTTTGGCATCATGACCCTAATCGGATTTCTTTTGTCTATTTTCTTTTGGTGGGCAATAATTAGATCTTTATTTCCTGAGAAAGAATAAATTATGAAAATTTTACCAGCAATAGATATTAAAGATAAAAAGTGTGTAAGATTAGTTAAAGGAGATTTCGATAAAAAGACTGAGTATAATTTGTCTCCGATTGAGCAAGCAGGAAAATTTAAGGATCATGGATTTAAAAATTTACACATAGTTGATTTAGATGGTGCATTAACTGGTGAAACAGTAAATTTAGATATTATTCAGGATATAGTTGGTAAATTTAATTTTAAAGTTGAAGTAGGTGGTGGTATTAGAAATTCTGATAGTATTAAAAAATATATTGATGCTGGCGTTGAGAAAGTAATTCTGGGAAGTGCTGCTATTAAAGACAAAAATTTCTTAAAAGAATCATGTGAAAAATTTCAAAATCGTATTGCTCTAGGCTTAGATGCTAAAGAAGGGTATTTGTCAGTATCTGGATGGAAAGAAAGCTCTAATCAATTAACTTTAGATTATTTAAAAGAAATTAACGATTATGGTGTTAGTAGATTAATTTATACAGATATTAATAGAGACGGTATGAAACAAAGTCCAAATTTTAATGAAACTAAGAAAGTTGCTGAGATGTCAAAGTGCCCCGTAATTATATCCGGCGGTGTTTCATCCATGGAAGATATTAAAAAAGCAAAGAATTTAAAAAATGTTGAGGGTATAATAGTTGGTAAAGCTATTTATGACGGAGATATAAAATTAGAGGAATTAGTAAAAGAAGATGCTTAAAAATAGAATAATACCTTGTTTAGACGTAAAAAATGGTCGCGTTGTTAAAGGAATAAATTTTGTTGATCTAAAAGATGCAGGAGATCCTGTGGAACAAGCAAAAATTTATAGTGATGGTGGAGCAGATGAAATTTGTTTTTTAGATATTACTGCATCTAATGAAAATAGAGATACTATTTATGATGTTGTGGAGAAAACTTCAAAAAAGTGTTTTGTGCCATTAACTGTAGGAGGTGGTATCAGAAATGTTGAGGATATTAACAAATTACTTAATTGTGGCGCTGATAAAGTTTCCATAAACACTGCAGCAGTTGAAAATTCAAAAGTTGTTATTGATAGTTCAAAAAAATTTGGCTCTCAGTGTATTGTAGTTGCAATCGATGCAAAAAAAAATGGAGATAAGTGGGAAGTGTTTACTCACGGAGGAAGAAATAATAGTGGTATTGACGTTTTAGAGTATGCTGAACAAATGGAAAAAAACGGTGCAGGGGAGTTATTAGTAACTTCTATGGATAGAGATGGAACACAAGCAGGTTATGATATTGATCTCATGTCAAAAATTTCATCAAAAGTTAATATTCCAGTTATTGCATCTGGTGGGGTGGGTAATTTAGATCACCTAGTGGATGGAATTAAATTAGGAAAAGCTAGTGCAGTTTTAGCAGCTTCTATATTTCATTATGGAAAACACTCGGTAAAAGAAGCCAAGGATTATTTGGACTCAAAAGGAATACCTGTTAGAATTTAGCATGCTTAATACTTTAGAAAGCTTATTTAATCTTGCAAGAGAACGGAAAAAAACTCCAGTAGTTGGTTCATACACTAATAAATTACTTAGTGATAAATCTTTGAGCAAAGAAAAGATTCTAGAAGAAATTAATGAACTTATTGAGGCAGTAGAAAAAAATTCAAATAAAATTCATGAAGCAGCTGATGTTTTCTATCATTTAATAATGTATCTAGAGGCAAATAATGTGAAAATTGAGGATGTAATGGAAGAACTAAACAAAAGAAAAAAATGAGTTACGATGATAATAATATTTTTGCTAAAATCTTAAGGGGAGAAATTCCTTGTAAAAAGATTTACGAGGATGATTACGTTTTATCATTTCATGATATTAACCCTCAAAAAAAAATTCATGCACTAGTAATACCCAAGGGAAAATATATTGACCTTGATGATTTTAGTCAAAAAGCCTCCCCAGATGAAATGGTTGGTTTATTAAAAGGTATAAATTTAGTTGCAAAAAAACTTGGTATATCAGTAGATACCGGTAAAGGTTATCGTGCTTTAGCCAATATATCTGAACACGGCGGTCAAGAAGTACCTCATTTACACTTTCACCTATTTGGAGGTGAAAAAGTTGGAAAGATGGTAGAATGAGCACTAAAGTTGAAAGAAATTATTTAGAAATCAATTCACTTAAAGACCTAAAAAGATCTAAATTTTCTCCAGATGATTGTTTAATTGATCTTAGTGATCCAGCAGATTTTCAAATAAATAAGTTTTTTTATAAAAGTATCGGTAAAGAACATCGATGGACGGATCGATTAGTTTGGACAGATAAACAATGGATAAAATATATTTCTGACCAAAAAGTAAAAACTTATATTCTTAAAAAAGCTAACGATATGGCTGGATATTTTGAACTTATTTTCCATGAGGAAAAAAAAGAGACAGAAATTGCTTATCTTGGTTTACTCAAAGAATATCAAAATAAAAAATTAGGCTCTTTCCTTTTAACATCAGCTATAAAAAATTCTTTTTCTGAAAATACTAATAGAGTTTGGGTGCACACTTGTTCTTTAGACCATAAAAATGCACTAAATAATTATATTTCAAGGGGTATGAAAATTTATAAAACGGAATCTGTTTCAATTTAATTTTGTTTAGGTAAATCAAATAAATTACTATTTAATTTTTGATTTTTTTTAACTGAATCTAAAAAAGTGATACTAAGATTTTGATAAATATCTGTAGTTTGCCAACCGATTAAATCAAGAGTGTTATAATCAAAGAAAATATTCACCTCAAAATCTTCTTCAAAAAATTTAAAATTTACAAATTTATTATCTAAGACTCTTTCATTTAAATTTTTAATTTTATTAATTAAAAATTTTTTACTTAATATAAGATTTAATGGTGTTCTTTTAAGGGGATATAGGTAATAGCTATTATTAGTTTTAATGACTATGGATTTTCCATTAGAAACTAAAATTTTGTTATTTTTTAAATTATATTTGCAAAATATTTTTTGGGGGTACGAAAGAGCACAATGACCATTTTCTGTTTTACCATTGACGTTTTGTTCAAAGTTAAATGTCAAGTTATTAGTGGTTTCTAAATTTTGAATAATTTTTTCTTTAACATTTGCTGAAGCCTCAACAATTGAAAACAAAAGAAATAAAAAAATTAATCTATTAATCATCAAAGAACATCACGTTTTCCCACATGATTGGCTTTACTTACAATTCCTTCGTCTTCCATCATATCAATTATTCTTGCTGCTCGATTATATCCAATTTGTAGTTTTCTTTGTAAAAAAGACGTTGATGCTTTTCCCTCAGATTTTATTATCTCTAATGCTGTTTGATAAAGTTCATCTTTATCACCTATATTTTTGGATCCATCACCCATTTCTTTTTCATCTGCAAAATTTAAAATTTCGTCCACATAATCTGGTTCTGCTTGGGATCTTAAAGAATTATTAATATTTT
This sequence comes from uncultured Pelagibacteraceae bacterium, assembly GCA_902580335.1. GTDB lineage: Bacteria > Pseudomonadota > Alphaproteobacteria > Pelagibacterales > Pelagibacteraceae > Pelagibacter. The sequence goes on along the minus strand of CACHKE010000008.1, from coordinate 15,402 downwards.
CAATTTCATTGTCAGATACAAATGGTGCATGGATTCTTATAACTTTGTTAGCAGATGACATGTACAACATATCACCTTTACCTAATAATTGTTCAGCACCTTGTTCTCCTAATATGGTTCTACTATCTATTTTAGATGTAACTTGAAAAGATATTCGTGTAGGAAAATTTGCTTTAATTGTTCCAGTAATAACGTCAACACTTGGCCTTTGAGTAGCCATGATAATGTGTATTCCTGCAGCCCTTGCCATTTGAGATAATTTTTGAATATAGTTTTCAATTTCTTTTCCTGCTACTAACATTAAATCTGACATTTCATCAACCACTACAACTATATAAGGCATTGGAAGTTTATGTTTTGAGTTATAGCCATCTATATTTCTAACTCCTTCTTTAGTCATTAATCTGTATCTACTTTCCATCTCTTTAACGACCCAGCCTAAAACTGAAGCTGCCTTTTTTGCTTCTGTAATCACTGGGCATAAAAGATGAGGTACACCTTCGTATGTAGATAGTTCGAGCATTTTGGGATCGATCAAAATAAATTTACATTTCTCAGGAGTATGTCGGTAAAGCAGTGATAAAATTATTGTGTTAATGCAAACTGATTTTCCAGACCCAGTTGTTCCAGCTATTAACAAATGAGGCATTATAGATAAATCCCCAACTATCGGGTTTCCAGATATACTTTTACCTAAAGCGATCGGTAATTTAATTTCTTTTTTTTTGAAGTCTGAGTTATTCAAAATCTCACTCAAGTAAACATTCTCTCTTGATGAATTAGGTAACTCAATTCCAACAGTGTTACTTCCTGGAATGGTTGAAATTCTAGCTGACTCAGAACTAGTATTTCTCGCTATATCATTAGATAGATTTATAATCTTCGAAACCTTTACACCAGCGGCAGGTTCGAATTCATTCAATGTAACAACCGGTCCATGACTTATTTTTTTGATTTTTCCATTAACGCCAAAGTCTAATAATATTTTTTCTAAAAATTCAGGATCTGATTGGTTTTTTTCATAATTTTCTCTTTCCTTTTTAGACGGAATTTTAAGCAAATCTATGCTAGGCAATTTAAATTTTTGTATTTCAGTTTTTTTAATTTCATCAGCTTTTATAAAAGGTAAATCTTCTTGGATTAAATTTTTAATTTCTTCTTGTGGAATATATTCATTAATAACCTCACTCTTGTCCGTATAATTCTTATTTTTTTTAGGATTAAGAAAATTAATTTTTTTAAGAAAATTAAAAGATTTCTTAAGACTAAAATTTACACTTAGTAAAAAAAATGCGACTATTAAGATGATTAAAAAATAATAGGATATATTTTCATTCAGACCTATTAAATTTTTAAAAAAATTTTCATTTAAATAGTCCCCTATAAAACCGCCGTTACCGTTAATAAAAAGGGCAAAAGCTGTATTATAAAAATGATTTAAAAAAAGAGATCCAAAAATTGAATATAAAATTGAATAAAAAATATTCTCAATTATTAAAAAAAAATCTTTTCTTAAAATGATATTTATGCCTGTAAAAATTAGAGTTAATGAGAACAAATAAGAGACTAAACCGATTGATTGAAAAAAAATATCGGAAATATAACTTCCCCTAAAGCCCAAAAGATTTTTTATTTCTCTATTCTCAGGAAATATAAAATTTGGATCCTCTGGAGAATATGAAACTAATGAGACAAACAAAAAGATACCTGCAGATAATATTAGAAAACCAAATATTTCTGTTAACCTTCTAGCAACAAAAAGAAGTGTTATATCAACAATTTTTTTTATGTTCATATTAAGTGAATCAAATTTATCACTTTGTATCATCTAATTTTTCTTGTTAAAATTAAATTTATTATGAAAGTATGTATATTGGGTGATAACCTAACAAGCTTAGCTCTGGCAAAAGCCCTAGTCAAAAAAGAGATATTTGTTGATTTATTTTATAAGAAAAAAAACACTAAAATAGATAGTACTCGTACAATTGGAATTTCAAAATCAAATGTTGATTATTTTAATAGGGAAATATCAAATATTAAAGAAATGTTGTGGCCAATCAAAAAAATAAAAATTTTTACAGAAAACTTTAAAGACAAAGAAATTTTAAAATTCGAGGATCAAAAAAACAATCTTTTTTCAATCTTGCAGAATCAAAAAATATTTAATCAACTAATTATCGAACTTAAAAAGAATAAATTTTTTAAATTCAAAAAATACATGAGATATGGAAAATTTGATAATTTAAGTTATGATTTGATAATTAATTGTGACATCAGAAATGAAATAACAAAAAAATATTTTTCAAAAAAATTTGAAAAGAAATACAATAGTATTGCATTCACAACAATTATAGATCACTTTAAATTATCGTCTAATAACGAGGCAATACAGATTTTTACAAATGATGGCCCGATGGCATTTTTGCCGATATCAAAAGAAAAAACGTCAATAGTTTATTCTGCAAGAATGAAAAAAAATAAAACTGAATTAGAAATCAAAAAAATTATTAATAAGTTCAATCCCAAATATGAAATTAAGAAAATTCATAAGATTTCAAAATTTGATTTAAAATCAATAAATTTAAGAGAATATTATAAAGATAACATTTTAGCCTTTGGTGATTTGTTGCATAAACTTCATCCTTTAGCTGGTCAGGGTTTTAATATGTCAATTAGAGATATTAAAGAATTTTCTAAAATAATTGATTACAAAATAAAACTTGGTTTACCTTTAGACCAAAGTGTATGTGTTGAATTTCAGAATAATGTAAAAAGTAAAAACTTTGTTTTTTCAGAGGGAATTAATTTTATATATGAATATTTTAACTCTGAAAATAAGATTGGAAATAATTTAATTGACTCAACAGCTAGATTAATTGGAGGAAATAAAATATTAAATAAATATTTTAAAAATGTCGCTGACAGGGGTTTTCAAAATTGATTTATTGAAGAGTGGTATTATCAAACTGATCGTAAGTATAAGTATTTAAAATCTCAGAAATTTTTGTTTTTCTAATTTCTAGATTTTTAGTCTCTAGTAAAACTTGTTTTTCCTCTAAACTAAATGGTGATGTCATTGCTAAAGCATTTATTGTTTCGTCTAAACTTTGTTTTTCTAGAGCCTTCCAATTAATAATAAATCCTCTTTTTTCAAATAAATTTTTTAAATCTTTAAAAATGAGTTCCAAATCAGAAAATTTTAAGTCTTCTTTTTTTTCCACTAAATCATCTAAAAAATTCTCAAAATTTATTTCAAATTCTCTATACTTTTTATTTGAATCTATTTCTTTTTTAATTTCAAATCTTATTACACCCTTTAGATCAATTAAATATCTTCCATCATCAGCTTCTTTGAAACTTGTAATTTTACCTAAACAACCAACTTTATGAAGTGAAGTTAATTTGTTATTACTAAAATTCTTTGTGATTTTTGGTTGAATCATGCCTATAAACTTATCTGCTTTCATACTGTCATTTACCATATCTATATATCTTGGCTCAAAAATGTTTAAGGGTACTGTAGTTTTAGGAAAAATTATAAAATTACTGAGTGGAAAAACAGGTATAGTTTTTGGAAGTTTCATAATTTATTAAATATATATTAATAATATAAAAAAAATTTAAAGATAAAAATATGATAATTTGGCTCGCCTCTTATCCTAAAAATGGGAACACATGGTTAAGATCGTTAATAAGTGCTTATTATTATACAAAAGATGGTATTTTTCTCGGTGATAATCATTTAAAGAACGTTCAACAGTTTCCTGTAAAAAAATATTTAGAAAGTTTTGATTATGATTTATCAATACCAGGAGATACCTCAAAGTTTTGGGTTTTAGCTCAAGAAAAAATTAACGAAGACCGAAAAATAAAATTTTTCAAGACACATAATGCTTTAGTGAAATTGGGAAATAATGACTTTACAAATCGAGCTAATTCGCTAGGTGGAATTTATATAGTAAGAGATCCTAGAAATGTCCTAGACTCCATGTCCAGACATTTTCAAATCGATCATGATAAAGCTTTAGAGGTAATGCAAGACAAAAAAAACTTTACTTACGACTTTAAAAAGAAAAAGGATTATAGTGATTATCAATTTATTAGTTCTTGGGAATTAAATTATCAATCTTGGAAAAATAATAACTTATTACCAATAAAATTTTTAAAGTATGAAGATTTATTGTCAGAAACTTTTTTTGTATTTAAAGAGATAATAGAATTTATAGATAAACTGACAAATAATAAAAGTGGATTTAATAGAGAAAAAGCTAAAAACGTAGTCAAAACTACTTCTTTTGAAAACTTGAAAAGTATAGAAGAAATGAATGGATTTAGTGAGTCCATCATCTCTCGCAAAGAAAAAAAAAAGATACCTTTTTTCCATTTGGGACCTAAGAATAATTGGCAAAAAAACTTTAATAAAGAATTTGTTGATAAATTAAATAATATTTTTGAAAAAAATTTAAAAGAATTAAATTATTAAGTATGCTAGAATTTTATAGTTTTGTTAATTTTCTGGCACACTCTTGGCACAGTTCAATTAAAATTTCACAAAAAGTACTATTGCTTAATTTTTAAAAAGCTAATACTTTTATTACTTATAGACAAGCGGGCATAGCTCAGTGGTAGAGCGTCTCGTTGCCAACGAGAAGGTCGAGGGTTCGACCCCCTTTGCCCGCTCCATTAAAATATGAACGATTTATTAGATAAAAAATGTGTTCCTTGTGAGGGAGGAGTCAAGGCTTTTGATATTTCTGAAATTCATAAATATCAAAAAAAGGTTGATGGTTGGGAGATTGTTCAAAACGATAAAAAAATTTATCTTTTAGAAAAAAAATTTGAGTTTAAAAATTTTTTAGAAAGTCAAAAATTTGTTAATGAGGTAGGAAGAGTCTCGGAGGACGAGGGTCATCATCCAGATATTATGTTTGGATGGGGATATGCTAAGATTAATATTACAACTCATGCTATCGAGGGTTTATCTGAAAATGATTTTATATTAGCTGCTAAAATTAATAAAATTGTCAATGTCTAAAATGGCGAGTTTTTGAAAAAATCAAAACAGTATTTGTTTCGTTAGCAAACTTTATAATTTCTTTATCTCTTACTGATCCAGCAGGCTGAACTATTGCACTAACTCCTGACTGAACTAATTTTTCTACTCCGTCAACAAATGGAAAAAAAGCATCTGATGCAGCGACAATATCATTTTTGAATTTTGAAAACTTGTTCATTTTATTTATCGCAATCTCACAACTGTCTAATCTACTAGGCTGTCCGGAACCTATACCTACGGTAGACTTATTACTAGCAAGAACGATAGCATTAGATTTTGTGTAACGACATACGTTAAATGCAAACATTAAATTATCAAACTGTGTTTTATTAGGTTTTTTTTTTGAAACAATTCTAAAATCTAGCTTAGAAATTTTTTTCTTATCCTCTGATTGCACAAGTGTAAAATTATCTAAAGAGTTAAATTTCCATACTTCATCGAAAGTAATTTTTGACGAATCTATAAGCCTTAGATTCCTTTTAGATTTTAATATTTTAAGAGCTTTTTTATCAAAACCATTTGCCACGATTACTTCAAGAAAAATTTTATTTAACATTAGTGCTAGTTTTTGAGTAATCGTGTAGTTACATGACACAATACCCCCAAATGCACTTATTGGATCAGTTTTTAATGCTGATTTATAGCTATCTAAATTATTTTTTACAGCTGAGACCCCACAGGGGTTTCCATGTTTAACAATAACTGTACCAGTATTTTTTGGTAATGATTTTGAAATAGTTAGCGCAGAAAAAATATCATTGTAATTATTATAACTTAAAGTTTTTCCATGTATTTGTTCCAATTTATTTTTTTTATTTTGAGAATAGAAAGCACCCATTTGGTGAGGATTTTCTCCATACCGAAGATTTTCTATTAAATTAGTGTAAAGAATTTTTCTTTTAGGGAAATTGATATTGTTAAACTTATTAAAATAGTTTGAAATTACAGCATCATAATAGGCAGTTTCACTAAATGCAAACCTAGACATTTTTTCTCTAAATTTGAGAGATGTACCACCTTTATTTTTCTTTAACTCATTTATAAGTTCTGAATAATGATCGATAGAAGTTATCACAGTCACATCTTTGTAATTTTTAGCAGCAGCTCTGACCATAGTTGGTCCACCAATATCAATATTTTCTATTATTTTTGGATGGTTTTTTGTTTGTTCAATCGTTTTTTCAAATGGATAGAAATTTACTATTACTAAATCAATATTCTCAAAATTGTTTTTTTTTATATCACTAGAGTGAGATTTACTACTCCTTTTGTTTAAAATTCCAGCATGTATTTTTGGGTGTAAAGTTTTTACTCTTCCGTTAAGTATTTCTTTAAATCCTGTAAAGTCTGAAACATCTAAACATTTGAATTTAAGTTTCTTAATTGCTTTGAGTGTTCCACTAGAGCTAATTATTTTGATATTATTACTCGTCAATTCTTTTAATAAAGGCTTAAGATTAGATTTATCAGACAATGATATTAAAGCTGATCTAATTTTTCTCATTATATTTTTTTAATTTCCCATTTAATATTTTCTTCATTATCATTTAATATTCCAGATATAAAAATATTTTGGTTCTCAATATATGAATTTTCATTACCGAAGTATAATCCATTATCAATATTAATCTCATAATTATCGCAAGTAAATTTCCAACCCTCATCCTCTAATTCTATTAAAATGGATTTATTATCTTGAGTTTTCATTAATTTAATATTTGGTTCTAAATGAAATCGAATATCAAACTTAAAATTAAAATTATTTTTTTTTCTAATAATCTTATCATTTCCTACAAATTTCATTTGCTCAGGAAAAAATTCGATATTTCTTTGATGAATTGATCTAAATTTTTTAAAGTATCCATCATGAGCAGCACTGATTTTCCAATAATTTTTCTCATATATAGAATTTTTTTGAGTAATTCTTAATCCTGTTTTTAAAATTAATTTATCTTTTTTTTTTGTAAATTTACACGAGGAATTATCATCAATTATTAAAGTACTGTGTGTAGCTGAAGATTTTGATATCTCATTAAGGGCTTGATTATTTTTTTTGTAATAACCGCAATTGGTTATAAGTTTTTTTCCATTTGAAATTATTTCAAATGAGAGAGCACCTGATTGATAATCCTGAGTATATTTCGAATTTGGTGAGGATCCTGCATCCATTGCTATACAAATTTTTTTATTTTTCAAAATTATATAACCACCACAATCTTTATTTTCATTTTTAAATTTATAACCAAGTCTCCTTAAGTAATGATCAAAATCTTGAGTATTAGACTTATTATTACCGTTAAATAGAAGATCTACGTTTATATTTTGTCTTATGAAAGCATAACTTTGTCCAAAATAATAAATATTTTCCTCTATGTGTTCTGGAACCTCAACCTGAGACTCTTTAAACCATTCTCTAATAATTATAAAATATTTTAAAAAAAATATTAATTGTTTTATATTCCGTGAATTTGTAAAACCTTGATTATCTATTAAGGAATTAGTAATTTTTTTTAGAAAACTTAAACCAATATTTAAATAGTCTTTTTCAATTTTGTAACATAACCCTACCAAAATTATTGCTGAACAACCAATTATTTTGTTTTCTAAATCTTTAGAGTTTTTTATCTCGTTTAATAAATGATTTGTTTGTTTCTGGATCATGTGATCAAACATTAATTTGTATTCTTTATCATTGTCGTCATAAGTAAGTGGGTGATTAGATAAGAATGAAATAATACGTTTAGCAGTCATATCAAATTCCCAACTTTCTTTTTTAAAGTGACTATTGTTGGTTATCCAATTTGTTATAACTTTTTTCACAGAATTTTTTGAGGATTTTAAGTCAAGAGTAAATAACCAAAAAAAATTGTTTAATTTTTCAAAATCTTTAGGTTTAATTTGGCTATTCCAAACTGTCTCTAGTTCAAAATCTTCAATTTTATATTTCTTATTTTGATATTTGATTATCGATGAAAGTAAGTGAGGACTTGGCTTGTATGTAAACTCATTATCAAAAGTTTGAGAAATCTTTTTTTCGTATAAACTTGAATTTTGATAAAAACCTCTGAATTTTTTTTTTATTATTTCTGCAAACTCATTTAAAGTTTCAAAAAATCCATCTAACAGCATTCTACACTTCTTTAAGTGTTTCTATATTCTTTTTAATGTTTCCGTTGTTTTCTTTAAATATTGTGGTCCCTGATACAAGAATATTTGCACCCGCGTTAATAACATCTTTTGAATTTGAAAAATTAATTCCACCATCTACTTCAATGTCGTATTCATAATTTTTGTCATCTTTAAGTTTTTTTAGTAGTTCAATTTTTTTAATCACGTCAGGAATAAATTTCTGTCCTCCAAAACCTGGATAAACACTCATGACTAAAATTAAATCCACATTTTTTAATTCATTTTCAATTATGTTGATTTCTGTATTTGGATTTAGAGAAATGCCAACCTTTTTTTTAAAACTTTTAATATGTTTAATTGATTCTGCTAAATTATCAGTGGCTTCAGGGTGTATAGTAATTATATCAGCCCCTGCATCTGCAAAATCTTTTATATATTTATGGACAGGCGAAATCATCAAATGCACATCAAAGGTTAAATCTGAGTATTTTCTAAGAGTCTTAATGACTGGAGGTCCAATAGTTAAATTAGGAACAAAATGACCATCCATTACGTCAACATGTATCATATCTGCCCCTGCCTCCTCGAGTCTCTTAATCTCATTTCCTAGTTGACTAAAGTCAGCAGATAATATTGAGGGGGAAATTTGTATTTTTTTCATAGGTTATTAAATAAACTAGTACCAAATTTTAAAATCTAATTTAATTAAAAAATTGATAAATTTGTCTTGAAATCTCACTTTCTAATGGAAATGACAACATACCCATAACAGAGTATCCTAGAACCCAAGGCATAAAGTAAAATCTTATCATGAAAAAAAACCAAGCAACGTAGAGAGGTACGATTGGTTGAATGATAAAAGATGGAGTTATAGGTTTAAATAAGTTGATCAAAGGATTTGTAAATTTAACAAAGACCCTCATAAAAAAAAATTGAGAGTCTTCTCTTTGAAAAATATTCATTGCAACTCTTCCAATCAAAGTCCACATGATTACTCCAAGAATATAGTCAATTATATATACTAAAGGATGAAAGTTAGCTGACATTGAGAAATTTATATTGGAAAAAGGTCGAAATTAAAAGGGGCGAAATTAATCGCCCCTTAAAAAGATTATTTAGTGTTGTTTGCCAAGGATCGATTTACCAGCTGGTACACGAACCTCGTCAACCATTTTCTGCGTTGCAGCGTTTGGTGCTTGAGTCATTAAACTCACTACAACCATAGCTACTAAGCTGACAGCTGAACCAAAGATACCAAACGTTAACTGAGTAATTCCTAAGAATCCACTTCCGCCTGTTCTTACCCAAACTAGGTAAGCAGCACCAGAAACTAATCCTAAGAACATACCAGCTATAGCACCTTCTTTGTTAGCTCTCTTCCACCATACACCAAGTACAAGCGGGAAGAATAGTCCTGACATCGCAAAGTCAAAAGCCCAGATTACTGAACCCAAGATACCTTGGATCTCAAGAGCTGCGATTGTTGCTCCTGCAAAACCAATTACTACAAGTAATACCCTTGCAACAACTAGTCTTTTCGCAGTCTCAGCTTTTGGATCGATGATTTTATAGTAAACATCGTGTGAGATTGCATTTGCAATTGCTAGAATCAAACCATCAGCTGTTGACATGGCAGCAGCCATACCTCCAGCAGCAACTAGACCTGAGATTACATATGGTAATCCAGCTATTTCTGGAGTTGCTAACACAACGGCTTTACCACCCATGAAAAACTCATTTAACTCAAGAGTTCCATTTCCGTTAAAGTCGCTTACAAACATTAAGTTTGCTTGGTTCCAGTTTTGATACCAATCTATTGATTGAACTTCAGCTATTGATTTACCGATAATACCTGTTGGTAGTGAGGGATCAATCAATGACAACTTAGATAGTGTCGCTAACATTGGAGCAGAAGAATAAAGTAGGAAGATAAAGAATAATGACCAACCTACTGATTTTCTAGCTGCTTTTACACTTGGAGTAGTGAAATATCTCATCATAACGTGAGGCAATGAAGCTGTTCCCATCATCATCGCTAACGCTAATGAAATAAATGCCCAAGGTGTTGCGTTCACCGCTGAGTGAGCTTTAGTTATTCCAGCCAAACCTTTTGGTACTTCTTTTAGATTTTCAGCAGAGTTTTTAACAAAACCAAACTGAGCCTCTAATTCAGCTATTCTTGAAACTTCATCAGCTAACATGAAGTGAGGGAAGAAACCCGCACCCATTTTGTTACTGATCCAGAATACTGGTAATAAGTAAGCTATGATTAGTACGATATACTGAGCTACCTGTGTCCAAGTTACCCCTCTCATACCACCAAGCATTGAACAAAGTAAGATACTTATAAGTCCAACGTATACAGCGTATTGGAATGGAATATCAAGTGCAACAGATGCAATTGTACCTGTGGCGTTAATTTGTGCAGTCACGTAAGTAAATGAAGCAACAGTTAAAACTACTACCGCCATAAATCTACTTAAATTACCACCGTATCTTGTACCAATAAAATCTGGAACTGTGTAACAGCCAAATTTTCTTAGGTAAGGTGCTAAAAGTGATGCAACTAATACATATCCACCAGTCCAACCTACAAGTAGTGCCATATAACCGTAACCCTTAAAGTAAATACCACCTGCCATTGCAACGAATGATGCACCAGACATCCAGTCTGCTGCTGTCGCCATTCCGTTGAACACGGTTGGTACTTGTCTTCCAGCTACGTAATACGCATCAGCTTGAGCTGTACGTGATAGATAACCAATTATAGCATAGATGGCTACCGTGAAGGCAACGAAACAAATACCAATTGTTTTCGCTGTCATACCCATCTGCTCGGCAATTGACATAATGATTATGAAAGCTAAAAAACCACCTGTATAGATTCCATAAACCTTAGGTAAATTGTCTATAAAATTACCTTTTATCATTAGTCATCTCCTCTTTCACTGAAGCCGAACTCTTCATCAATTTTTTCTTGCCTGTTCGCAAACCAGAAAATCAGTAATACGAAAATTCCAAGAGAACCTTGACATGTAAACCAATAAGTTAACGGATAACCAAATGGTCCCGTAACTTCGTTCATTTCAGCCCCGAATAGGAAGATGCCAATTGAGAAAACAAACCAAATTGCTAACGTCATCATTAGCAAACCCTTGGATTTTTCCCAGTGTTGTTCTTGTTTTGACATTTATACCTCTCTCTTTTTAGTTATAACTGGCGAAAACCATAACCATTATGAAATAGATTTAAAGTGTTAAAATTGGTAAATTTACTGGCCTTTTCAAGTTATAAGTGTCAAAAATAGGGCTTTTTATGGGAAAATACAAATTAACGTGGAGGGACTTAACTTGGCATGATTTTAAGACTTATCTTTTCGCCATGTTCAAAGCTTTTATTCCCAAGGGGAAAATTAGCAATTTGGATGAACTTGAAACGTTTATTCAAACAAAATCTGCCTGGGTGAGTCAGGTCACTCTTTACGGCTATCTTAAAACGAGGATGGGAACTAGGTACGTTCTTCATTTTGAGAATGATACTTTTATGGACTCAGTAAACTTGGCTAAGTGGAATATTTATGCTGTTGCTCTTCAAGATCTTACATTGTTTACATTTTCAAAATTGAAAGCAAATTTCAATTACCAAGACATAGAGAAAGCAAAAGAAATTTTTTTAAAAATTTTAGATGATGAAACGTCAAATAAGATGCCAATTGATATCATTGAAAATGCAAAAAAAAGTTTTGATGAAAGGATACAAAATATTAATTGGGATGATCATCACAATGATTTACCTTTTAATCCTAGTGCTTTATCATTATATAAGTGGGCACCAATTGCAGAAGATTTAAAAACTTTAGATCGCAAAATTGTTCTCAATTCAGTAATTTTAAAATGGGATGTTGTAAAAAAAGAATTTAATGAAAGAATAAAATTTTAGGTATTTTTTCTATTTTCAACTAAGCTATCGACTACACCTGGATCAGCCAAAGTAGTTGTATCCCCTAGTTGTCCATGCTCGTTTGCTGCAATCTTTCTTAAAATTCTTCTCATTATTTTTCCAGATCTTGTTTTTGGAAGACCTGGGGTAAAATGAATTAGATCTGGTGTTGCTAAAGGTCCTATTTGTTTTCTTACCCAAAGTTTTAGTTCTCTATCCAAATCGCCCGTTTCACTCTCTCCAGCGTTTAAAGTAACATAACAGTACAACCCATTTCCTTTGATATCATGAGGATATCCAACCACAGCAGCCTCAGCTACTTTAGGATGGGCAACAAAGGCACTTTCAATTTCAGCGGTACCAAGATTATGACCAGAAACGATAATTACATCATCAACTCTACCAGTTATCCAATAGTAACCGTCTTTATCTCTTTTACATCCATCACCAGTGAAATATTTTCCATCAAATTGAGAAAAATATGTATCAATAAATCTTTGATGATCACCATATACTGTTCTCATTTGACCAGGCCAAGACTGAGCTATACAAAGTCTACCTTCACCTTCACCTTTTATTTCTTTACCATCTTTATTGACTAGCACCGGTTTAATTCCGTAAAAAGGTTTTGTTGCTGATCCAGGTTTAAGTGGAATAGCTCCAGTTTGTGGTGCTATAAGAATTCCTCCCGTCTCGGTTTGCCACCATGTATCGACTATTGGACATTTTGAATTACCAACAGTTTTGTAATACCACATCCATGCTTCTGGATTTATAGGTTCTCCAACAGTTCCCAATAATTTTAGAGATTTTCTAGTAGTTTTATTGACCGGGCCATCACCTTCTCTCATCAAGGCCCTTATAGCTGTTGGCGCTGTATAAAAAGTATTGACTTTATATTTGTCTACTATCTGCCACCACCTTGAACTATCTGGGTAATTTGGAACACCTTCGAACATAATGGTTGTTGCACCATTAGCTAATGGTCCATAAATTATATAGCTATGACCAGTTACCCATCCAATATCTGCTGTACACCAATAAATGTCATTCGGTTTATAATTGAAAATATATTGATGAGTCATAGAAGCATAAACCATATATCCTCCAGTGGTATGTAATACTCCTTTAGGCTTTCCGGTTGATCCTGATGTATATAGGATGAATAAAGGATCCTCTGCACTCATCTCTTCAGGCTCACAATGATTTGGTACATCCTTAATTAGGTCGTGATACCAGACATCTCGATCTTGATCCCAATATACATAATTACCAGTTCTCTTTACTACAATACATTTTTTAACATCTGGACAATTAGATAAAGCTTCATCTGTGGTTGCTTTTAAAGGAATAGTTTTGCCTCCTCTTACTCCCTCATCAGCAGTAATTATATATTCTGATTTACAATCATTCACTCTTCCTGAAATTGACTCTGCAGAGAAACCACCAAAAATTATTGAGTGGACGGCACCTATTCTTGCACAAGCCAACATCAGTATTGCTAATTCAGGTATCATCGTCAAATAAATAGTGACACGATCGCCTTTTTGTATCCCTAGTTTTTTTAGACCATTAGCAGCTTTTGAAACTTTTTGATGTAATTGCTTATAAGAAATTTTTTGAGTATCTTTAGGATCATCCCCTACCCATATAATTGCAGTTTTATCTTTTTTATCTTTTAGATGACGATCAATACAATTTGCAGATGCGTTTAAAGTACCATCTTCAAACCATTTAATTCTTACTTCGTCTTTACTATATTTGACATCTTTAATTTTTTTGTAAGGTTTTATCCAAGTAATTCTCTTTCCTTCTTTTTTCCAAAATGAATTATTATTTTTAATAGAATCAGAATATTTTTTTTGATATTGGGCTTTATTTGCTAAACTCCTTTTTACCCATTCAGGTTTAGTTTTAATTACTTGATCGCTAGATGATGATTTATCAATATTTTTCTTTTTAGATCTTTTAGTTGCAGATCTTTTAGTTTTTGAGACTCTTTTTATTTTTCTTCTTTTTTTTGAAGATTTTTTTTTCTTTGTCTTTTTGGTTTTTTTCTTTTTCGATTTCTTTTTTTTTGGCATTTTTTTTATTATTTACTCATTTTATTTAAAATCTTCCAGCTTTTAGAGTCAATAGGCATTACAGATAATCTACTTTGTTTAATTAAAGATAAATGGCTTAAATCCTTGTTTTTTTTAATTTGCTCTAAAGACACAGGGTTATTAAGTCTTTTCATAAACTTTACAGTCACAGCAACAAATCTTCCTGATTTGTCTGTTTTATCAATGTAATGTTCTTTCACAACTTCTACTATTCCAACAATTTCTTTTCCAATATTTGAGTGATAAAAAAAACATTGATCACCCTTTTTCATAGTTTTTAAATTCTTAGCTGCTTGATAGTTTCTTACACCGTCCCAGGGTGCTCCTTTTTCACCAGCTTTTTTTTGTTGATCAATTGACCAAACGTCAGGCTCTGATTTAAGTAACCAGTATTGCATTATAATTTTACACCTGCTCCTTTTAAGAAATTAGCTTTTTCATCTAGTGGCCATCTGGGTTTTGCTGGATGATCCAAATCATTGAATTGATTTAATTTAAATTTTTCTAAGCCTACCATCCCTATCATTGCAGCATTATCACCACAGAGTTCTATTGGTGGAAATATACTTTCATAATTTTTTTCTTTACATAAATTAATTAACATTGATCTGATTTCTTTGTTAGCAGCAACACCACCGGCAACAACAAAAATTTTTTTATTCAGACTGTTTTGTTTTTCAAACTCTAAAAAAGCAATTTTTGTTTTCTTATACAGGATTTCTATAATTGTTTTTTGAAATGAGGCTGCTAAATCAAATTTATCTTGTTCTGTTTTTATTTTTTTCGATATTTTTAAAACTGCTGTCTTCAAGCCCGCGAATGATAAGTTACAACCACCCCTATTTATAATTGGTTTTGGTAAATTATATTTTTCAGGATTTCCCTTATCAGCAAAAACTTCAATTTTTGGCCCACCTGGAAATTCTATTCCTAATAATTTAGCAGTTTTATCAAATGCTTCACCTAAAGCATCATCTATAGTAGTGCCTAATCTTTTATAATTTCCGAGTCCTTTAACATCTAAAAATTGTGAATGTCCACCTGAAATCAATAAAAATAAATACGGGTATTTTAACTCTGAATTAATTCTTGGACTTAAAGCATGACCTTCTAAATGATTAACAGCAATAAATGGTTTTTTAATTAAATTAGCAAAGGTTTTACCAAAACTTA
>CACHKE010000007.1 GCA_902580335.1 uncultured Pelagibacteraceae bacterium | reverse complement strand
CAAATTAAGGTTTGATTGCTTGATAATATTACTTTGCCTAGTTTTTTTTCGATGTCATTTATGATTGATAATACTGGGAGTGCTGTGCAAGATACAAACAAAGCATCGCTATTTGACAAATCTTGTTTAACTAAAACATCAAATAAATATTGTGGATCAACTTTTCCAATATCCAAATCAGAAGCTATATCAAAATAAGATAGTTCAGAAATTTCTATTTTTTCATTTTTGAAATAATTGATAACTGATTGATTAATCTCATCAGTATATGGAGTAAATATTGATACCTTATTTATCTTGAGTGTTTTAAGAGCATTTATAGCAGAAGTAATAGGTGTTGTTACTTTTGTATTTGGTTTTGCTAAATTTACTTTTTCATAGATTGATTGGTAGCCTGCAGCAATAGTTCCTGATGTACATCCATAAGCGACACAATCTAATTTTTGATCTGGTAAAATATTTTTGGTTACCTTGGGAATATCATCTGCCATTTTTTTCAAAGTTTCATTGGTAAGAGGATTGTAGCAATTTATCCTATTTGAATATAAATCTATATCTTTCCCATAAATTATATCGTTAAAGTCTTTTTCAATTCTAAAATCACTAGCTAAAGTTATTAAACCTATTCTTGGATTATTTTTTTTAATAAATTTTGGCTCTATCTTATTCAGTTTCATTTTGAAAAAGAATGTTTGGCTTTAGGAAATTGTTTTTTTAATACTTCAGATTTAAATTTTTTCACACCATTTTCGATCATCTTTGTTATATCAACAAATTTTTTAACAAATTTTAATTTACTTTGACTTAATCCTGTTAAGTCATCAATTACTAAAACTTGACCGTCACAATTGACTGAAGAACCAATTCCTATTGTTGGAATCTTTATATGGTTGGAAATTTTCTTCGATAACTTTGTTTCTACACATTCTAATACAATCGAAAAAACTCCAGCATTTTCTAAAAGTTTAGTGTCTTTAAGTAGTTTCTCACTTTCCTTTAGTTTTTTCCCTTTGAAGGTAAATTTTTTATCTGTCTGAGGTAATATTCCAACATGTCCCATAACTGGTATTTTATTTTTAATTAATCTTTTAACGATAGGAATTATCTTTTTTCCCCCTTCTAATTTCACAGCATCACATTTGGTTTCTTTCATAACTAATCTTGAATTCTTTAAAGCTTCACTTGGATTTCGATATGTATTATAAGGCATATCTACAACCATTAATGATTTCTTAATACCAAGTCTGACACTTTTAGAATGATTAATCATGGTCTCTAAAGTTACTTGCTTAGTAGACTTGAAGTTATACAAAACTGATCCTAATGAGTCCCCAACCAGTACTAAATCACAATGTTTATCAATGATTGTGGCAACATTTTTGGAGTATGCCGTAAGACAAATAATTTTTGATTTATTCTTTTTATTAAGAATTTTTTTTATCTTTTTATTCATTTACTCTAATTCGATTGTACTCGGTGGTTTCGAAGTTATATCGTAAACTACTCTATTAATCCCTCTAATACTATTCACTATTTTATTTGAAATTTCTTGTATAAATGATTTTTTAAATTCATAAAAATCTGCTGTCATACCATCTTCAGAAGTTATTGCTCTAAGCAAACACAAGTACTCATAAGTTCTATTATCACCCATTACGCCAACTGTTTTAACTGGAAGTAAAGCTGCATAAGCTTGCCAAATTTTATCATATAGATTGTGATCTCTCAAAGCTTGAATAAAATAATGATCAGCTTCTTTTAAAATACTAATTTTTTCTTTAGTTATTATTCCTGGCATTCGTATTGCTAGTCCAGGTCCTGGAAAAGGATGACGAGAAATAATTTCTTTGCTTAAGTTTAGTTCTAATCCTAATTTTCTAACCTCGTCTTTAAATAAAAATTTTAGTGGCTCAACTAGTTTAAGTTTCATTTTTCTGGGCAGACCTCCAACATTATGGTGAGATTTTATTTTCGATGTTTGACTACCAGTAACTGATTTACTTTCTATTAAGTCGGGATAAAGAGTTCCTTGAGCCAAAAATTTTACATTTTTAATTTTTTTGGCATAACGCTCAAATATTTTTATAAATAAATTTCCTATTATTTTTCTTTTTTTTTCAGGGTCTGAAATATTTGATAATTTTTTTAAAAACTCCCTCTCAGCATTAACGTATGTAAGATTAATCTTTAATTTTTTTTTAAATGTTGCAACAACTTGTTTTTCCTCATCTTTTCTTAAAAGCCCAGTGTTAACAAAAATACAGTGTAAATTTTTACCAATGGCTTTATTTAATAATTGTGCAACTACACTGCTATCTACTCCCCCTGATAAAGCACAAATGACTTTATTATTTCCTACCATTTGTCTTGCATCTTTTATCAATCTTATTTTTTGATCTTTAGAAGACCAATTTTTTCTCATTTTACATATTAAGAATATAAAATTACTTATTAGTTTTTTTCCATTTTCTGTGTGGGTCACCTCTGGATGAAATTGGACTCCATAATAATTTTTAAATTTATTTTCAACTACTGCAAATTTAGAATTCTGGCTTGAGGCAATTACCTTAAAATTTTTGGGTAATTTTGAAACTTGATCAGCGTGACTCATCCAAACTTTAATTGACTTTTTTTTCTTAAATAAATTTTTAATTAAAAGACTATTATTTTTTTTTGTAATATTAGCTAAACCAAACTCTCTATGTTTAGATTGTTTCACTTTTCCACCATTTAATTTAGATATTATTTGATGCCCAAAACAAATACCTAAAACTGGAACACCTTTTTGAATTATCTTTTTATCGAAGGAATATTTATTAATTTGATAAACATTTAAAGGACCACCAGATAGAATAATTCCTTTAATCGTGTGATTGATATTTTTACTTTTAATTTTTTTGTGACTTACTATCTCAGAAAAAATTCCTAATTCTCTAACTCGTCTTGCTATTAACTGTGTAAATTGTGAACCAAAATCAACAATTAAAATTTTATTCAAATTTTGATCAAGACTCATTTTTGGGTTCTAAGTTTGCTAAAGAATCTAAGATACTTTTATTTTCATCACATAAATTTTTGCAAACTTTGACAAAGTCTTCTGAAAGACTTTTTACTTTAGAGTAGTTTGATTTTTCTAATGCTATTTTCATCAACATTAACATTGCCTCTTCATTATTTGGTTCAATCAATAAAGTTGCCTCTAAATTTTTTTCCTCTTTCTTTTGATTTTTTTCCTGATTGTAAATTTTAGCTAAATATAAATATGAATTAGAGTGTTTTGGATTAAATACAATACTTCTTTCAAACATAAATCGAGCATCTTCAAACTTTTTTTTGTTGTATAGTTCTAGACCTTTATTAAAAAAATTCTCACTACCCAAAGAAAAATTAAAAGTATTAATTAGAAAATAAAAAATAACAGTTATTTTAAAGATTTTTGTCATTAATATTTATTATCACTTTTTACTATATCAACATTATGAACCATACTTTCGTAAAAACCAGCTTTTGTTATTTTAACAAATTGTGGTTTATCTCTTAGATATTTAATTTGTCTTGATCCTAAATATCCCATAGATGATCTTAATCCACCAATTAATTTAAAAATTATATTATCAACTTTGCCTTTATATTTTGCAAATCCTTCTACTCCTTCTGGCACATATTTAGACGAGTCCTTTTGCTTTGATTGAAAGTATCGATCTGCAGATCCTTTATTCATAGCACCAACTGAACCCATGCCTCTAAAATTTTTAAATAATTTACCATTTCTCCTAATTAATTTTCCTGGTGCTTCATCTGTCCCTGCAAATAATGAACCAATCATAACTGCATCTGCTCCAGCAGCGAATGCTTTTGCCAAATCACCTGAATATTTTATCCCACCATCAGAAATAATTTTTACATTCTTATTTTTTATTCCATTTCTAACTTCTAGTATTGCACTAAGTTGTGGGACACCAATACCTGCAACTAATCTTGTAGTGCATATTGATCCAGGTCCAATCCCAACTTTAATAACATCAACACCAAGCTTTAACAAAAATTTTGCTGCAGCAGGTGTAGCAATATTTCCAGCACAAAGAGCGGTTTTTTTATCTTTTGTTTTTTTGATGAACTTTATTATTTCAGAAACCTTTTTCGTATGTCCATGAGCAGTATCAACTACAATCATATTAATTTTTTCTTTAAGTATTGCCTCTGCTCTTTTAAATTCGCTTGGCCCAGCTCCAACAGCTGCGCCTACTAAAAGTTTTTGTTTTTTTACTTTTTTAATTTCAAGAATTTGTTTTTTTATATCTAAATTTCTATGAATAATTCCTATCCCACCAGCTTTCGCTATCGCGATAGCCATTTTGCTTTCAGTAACAGTATCCATAGCTGAAGATAATATAGGAATCTTTAATTTTAGATAATTTGTGAGCTTAATACTAGTATCAACATCTGAGGGTAAGATCTCAGAATACTTGGGCATCAGAGTTACATCATCAAAGGTAAGTGCTTCTTTTATAGGAACCATGATCATTTATATACGATTCCTTTAAAATTAAAAGAAACTATCTAAGATTTTTACAAATAATAAAACTTTCTTTAGAATCTTTTCTACTTGATTTAGGTTTAAAAACCTTCACTTCTTTAAAAATTTTTTTTCCCAGTGCGACAATTTCATTAAAGGTGCTACCCATAAATATTTTTGAAATAAAAAAACCCTTTTCTGAAATCAAATCCTTTGAAAAAACCATCGCCTCTTTGCACAATTCACCAGTTTGAATTGAATCGATATTTTTTATCCCGGTTGTATTTACCGCCATATCAGACATGACTACATCAGGTTTTTTTTTAAGATATTCTTTAATTTGGTTTTGGGTATCAATTGAAGTAAAGTCACCCTGAATTTGTAAAGTATTTTCTATATTTTCCATTTCTTTAAGATCAATAGAGATTATCTTTCCACTCTTAACTACTTTTGCAACATACTGTGACCAACTCCCAGGAGCAGCTCCAATGTCTACAACTGACATTCCACCTTTAAATATTCTAAATTTTTCATCTATCTCTTTGAGTTTATAGGCCGACCTTGCTCGATAACCATCAACCTTTGATTGACGCACATAAGTATCGCGTCTTTGCTTGTTTACCCAATTTTTTGAAATCTTATTTTTTTTCAATTAAGTATTATATCTCAAACTTTTTAGTATCTTATTTTTATCTAAAGTATCTAATTCAATTTTAATAGTTTTATCCACTCGCATATCTTTACCGTCTTTCCAAATACCTGCTGCAAGATGCATTATTCCAATTTTATAATTTGGTAAGTATGGTTCAACAAATGTGCTTTGTTTCTGATCATATTTTGGGAGTAAATTACTTGTGATCCAATTACAATTTAAAGGCAGAAACTCTGTTTCTAAATTGTCAATATAAACGGACATGTTAATTGCTAAACCTTCAGATCCAAAAATATTACCTGCTTTGAGAGTTTTCTCTAAATTATTTTGCCAAGTACTCCATCCTTTAGAGTCTTTTTCTAAGGAAAAAACTCCAATATTAATATGTGGAGCAAAAGCTAATTTCCTGGCATCTGCATAACTAATTTTTGATTTTACAGCGTGTTTAAAATTTTGAGATTTGATTAATGCAAGCTTTCCAAAAAGCCAGTTTACTTTTGATGTAATTTTATATCCTGGGCCAATTGTTTGAGTAATTCCAAGCTTTCCATCATTACAAGCCTTAAAATATAACTCTACACAACTCCAATCATTTACCCATGCATCACAATCAATCCACAGATATTTTTCATAGTTAGGAAAGTATTTAGGCAAAAAGGCTCTTGAGACCTGACTTTTCAACCACTCTTTACCTTTAACCTTATAACCAGGCACTTCAATATCCCATTCAGCATTTTTAATTTCATCAACTTTTTTAGATAAACTATCTCGTTGATCTTGTTTTAATCCTGCATCTAAAATACAGATAGCAACATCTTCACTCTGCTTAAAACTTTTAATTGAATCTACTAGTTCATCTAGTAAAGGAAAATAATTAGCATCGGCTAAAGAAACGATTACATTTTTTTTCATTAAAGTACGTCTTCAAGGTCATCTTCGTCTTGAATTTTGTCATTTTCGTGTTGTTTCTTAATTTTTTGATAATGGAAAAAGCTTATTGGTAATAAAAGTACATAAATTGCAGTACTTATCGCAATTACATTAAAAGTATAAATCAATAAAAGACCAAAAAATAAAACTATTCCGAACAAAAGAAATATTGTTGTCTTTCTTGGGATCACTATTTTTTTAAAAGAATAACTAGGAAATTTACTAATTAGTAAAAAAGAAGTCACAATAAAAAAAATGGGTACCATTAAATCATAATTTAATTGAACAAAATTAAAACCACTTAAACTAATTATCAAAGGTGTTAAAACTAAAATTCCTCCAGCTGGTGATGGAACCCCCTCAAAAAAATTATCTCTCCATGAAGGTTCTTGATTTGAATTGATATTAAACCGCGCTAAACGTAATGCGACACAGATTACATAAACTAAACAAAGTAACCAACCAAATCTTCCTAGAGCATTAAGTTTCCAGAAATACATTATAAATGCTGGTGCTACCCCAAAACTGATCATATCAGTAAGCGAGTCTAATTCTTTTCCAACTTTAGACGTACCTCTGATTAATCTAGCTATTCTTCCATCAAGACCATCGATTAAAGCAGCAAATAGAATTGCTATAATTGCAAGTTCAAACCTACCATCAAGAGCAAATCGTATTGAGGTTAAACCAATACAAACCCCTATTAATGTAAGCATATTTGGCAAGATCATTCTTGCTCTTTTTTTATCTGCTACAATCTTCAAATTATTTTTTGGTTGTTCCATTTTATTTTTTAGCTAGGAGTGTTTCGCCCGAAATAGCTTTTTGACCTACTTTTACTAAAGGTTGATAATTCTCATAATAAACATCTGCTCTGCTGCCAAATCTTATCATTCCAATTCTATCACCTTGTTTTAACTCTTGATCTTTATTAGATTCACAAACTATTCTTCTCGCTACAAGACCTGCTATTTGAACTACAATAATATCATTGTTATCTGTGTCCTTAATTTTGAAATAATTTCTCTCATTATCTTCACTTGCTTTATCAAGAGAGGCATTAACAAATGTTCCAGGTTTATATAAAATTTCTTCAATTTTTCCAGCACATGGAGTTCTATTAACGTGGCAATCAAATACGTTCATAAAAACACTGATTTTATTAAATTTTTTATTTTCTAAACCTAACTCTTTTGGACCATCAACTTCTTCAACTTTTATGATTTCTCCATCAGCAGGGCTAACCAGATAATTATTATCATCAATAATTACTCTTTCAGGATCTCTAAAAAAATAATAAACCCAGATTGTTAATACCAAACCAATTAAACCTAAAAAATTACTGAAACTATAAAATACGATTGTAATAATTCCTGAGATAACTAGGAACTTGTATCCCTCAGCGTGAATTTTTGGAAATATCTTACTAAACATGTTCTTCTATTTGATAATTTTTCATTAATATGTATATAAAATTACGAAATTCAATTATTAAGATATAAATAAAGTGAGCAAAATTACTGTAAAAAACCCCATTGTAGAGTTAGATGGTGATGAAATGACCAGAATAATCTGGGAATTTATTAAAAAAAAATTAATCCTTCCTTATCTTGATATCGGTATTGAGTACTACGATTTGGGTATGAAGAGTAGAGATGATACTGATGACCAGATTACAATAGACTCTGCTAACGCAATTAAGAAAATTGGCGTAGGTATAAAGTGTGCAACCATCACCCCTGATGAAGCACGAGTAGAAGAATTTGGTTTAAAAAAAATGTGGAGATCACCAAATGGGACGATAAGAAATATCATTGGTGGAACTGTTTTTAGAGAGCCCATAATTTGTTCTAACATTCCAAAATTAGTGCCTTCATGGTCAGATCCAGTGGTAATTGGTAGACATGCTTTTGGTGATCAGTACAGAGCAACTGATTTTAAAGTCCCAGGTAAAGGAAAGATGGAAGTTAAGTGGACATCAGAGGACGGTAAAGATGAAATTAAATATGAAGTATTTAATTTTACTGGACCAGGTGTTGCTCTTTCTATGTATAACCTAGATAAATCTATTGAGGATTTTGCAAGATCTTGTTTTAGTTACGGTCTTATAAAAAAGTGGCCCGTCTATCTTTCAACAAAAAATACAATCCTTAAGAAGTACGATGGACGTTTTAAAGATATATTTGAGGATGTGTTTAACAAAGAATTTAAAGAAAAATTCGATAAGGAAAAAATTACTTATGAACATAGATTAATTGACGACATGGTGGCTTGTGCAATGAAATGGAGTGGAAAATATATTTGGGCTTGTAAAAATTATGATGGTGATGTTCAGTCTGATACGATGGCTCAAGGTTAT
This sequence comes from uncultured Pelagibacteraceae bacterium, assembly GCA_902580335.1. Classification (GTDB taxonomy): domain Bacteria; phylum Pseudomonadota; class Alphaproteobacteria; order Pelagibacterales; family Pelagibacteraceae; genus Pelagibacter. The sequence continues at coordinate 50,329 of CACHKE010000007.1, read as the reverse complement.
GGTTCTCTTGGTTTAATGACAAGTACACTATTAACTCCTGATGGAAAAATTATGGAAGCCGAGGCAGCACATGGGACTGTCACAAGACATTATAGAATGCATCAACAAGGAAAAGAAACATCAACCAATCCAATCGCCTCAATTTTTGCCTGGGCAAGAGGTTTAGCTCACCGAGGTAAATTAGATGGAAATGATGAACTTATAAAGTTTGCTAACACTATTGAGCAAGTTTGTATTGAATGTGTTGAAAGTGGTTCTATGACTAAAGATCTTGCAATATTAGTCGGGCCATCAAGCAAGTATTTAACCACTAATCAATTTTTAGATGAAATTGATAATAGATTAAGAAATAAGTTAAATTAGGTATTTCAAATTTGCAAATGTCTCGTTTATTTTAGATTCATCACTGCCACCAGCTTGAGCAAAATCTCTTCTACCCCCACCACCATTTCCTCCTAAAATTTTCGAACCCACATTCACGAATTTTACAGCATCATATTTCTCTGTGTATTTATTAGTCACACCGACAGCTATACCGACTTTTTCGTCTTTACTTGAAATTATGATTATTACTCCATCTTTTAAATCTTTTTTTCCTTGATCAACTAAATTTCTTAATTCTTTTGACGGTAAATCTATAACTCTTTGAAATCTTACCTTAATATTATTTATCTCATCATCACAAATTATATTTTTGTCTTTATCATTTAAGATTGATCTAACCGACAAGGTTTCTAATTGCTTAGTAAGATTTTTAATAAGTAATTTTTGATCTGATTGATCTAAATTTGGTTTAGCACCAAAACTAATAATTTGTTTAGATAATTCTTTAATTATTTCATTATTTTTTTCCAAAGATATATCTGAAATTTTTTCTTTGTTTTTTAAATAATCTTCTAATTGTTTATCTCTTAAAGCCTCTACTCTTCTCACACCAGCTGCTATTGATGACTGGCTAATAGTTTTAAATTTTCCTATATCCCCGGTGTTTTTTACATGAGTTCCTCCACATAATTCAGTTGAATAATAACCGTTTTTTTCTTTGCCCATCGAAACTACACGGACTTCTTCACCGTATTTTTCACCAAAAAAAGCCAGCGCTCCTTTTTCTATGGCTGCTTTTGGTGTCATAATCCTTGTTGTTACTTCAGAACTATTTGAAACATATTCATTAACTAGCTTATCAATAGTCTCTAACTCTTCATTAGTAATTGGTTTCATATGACTGAAGTCAAATCTTAATCTGTCTGGAGCAACTAATGAGCCTTTTTGCATTACGTGTTTACCTAGGGTTCTTCTTAATGACTCATGAAGTAAGTGTGTAGCAGAATGATAAGCTTTTAAATCATCTCTTCTTTCCACATCTATTTTCATTTCTACTACATCATTAATTTTTATTTCTCCAGATTTCAAAGATCCGTGATGAACAAATAAGTCTCCAAGTTTTTTTTGTGTATCTTCTACTTCAAAAACAGAATTACCAGAAACAATTGTACCTTTGTCTCCAAGTTGTCCTCCTGATTCTCCATAAAAAGGAGTTTGATTGGTAATGATCATACCCTCTTCACCAGAAGATAAAGATTTTATTTCTTTATTATCCTTAATTAAGTTTAACACAACGCCCTCAGACTGATTAGACTCATAACCTAAAAATTCTGTGGGACCAGTTTTATCTTTAATTGAAAACCAAATTGCTTCCTCAGAACTATCTCCAGAACCTTTCCAATTCTTTTTTGCAAGTTCTTTGCTTTTTTTCATTAATTCATCAAATTTCTGATGATCAACTTTTAAAGACTTATTCTTTAAAATATCTTCAGTAAGATCTAATGGAAATCCATAGGTATCATATAATTTAAAAGCAACATCCCCAGGTAAAACTTTGTCTATTTTTGCAATTTTATCATTCAAAATTTTGATACCTCTATCTAATAAAACTAAAAATTTTTCCTCCTCCATTTTCAAAGTTTCTTTGATTAAAGATTGAGACCTTTCAAGCTCTGGATAATTTCCTGACATCTCGTTTTTTAATGAGTCAAAAATTTTATAAAAAATTGGTTCTTTAGATCCTAACAAATGAGAATGTCTCATTCCTCTTCTCATAATTCTTCTTAGAACATATCCACGACCTTCATTTGAGGGTAAAACTCCTTCGGCTAAGAGAAATGAACTTGCTCTTAAGTGATCAGCAATTACTCTAAAACTTGATATATTCTTATCTTCTTGTTTGACTTTTGTTGCATCAGATATTGAGCTAATTAATTTCTTAAAGTGATCAGTTTGATAATTATCATGTGTGCCTTGTAAAAGAGCTGCAATTCTCTCTAATCCCATTCCTGTATCGACAGATGGTTTTGGTAAATCTATTCTTTTTTCTTTTGAGACTTGCTCATATTGCATAAAAACTAAGTTCCAAATTTCAATAAAACGATCTCCATCTTGATCTTTAGTTCCTGGTAATCCACCTTTTAAATGATCTCCATGATCATAAAATATTTCTGAGCAAGGACCACAAGGGCCAGTTTCACCCATTGACCAGAAGTTATCCGATGTTGTAATTCTAATTATTCTGTCATCACTAAAACCTGCTATTTTTTTCCAGAAATTAAAAGCCTCATCATCTTCATGAAAAACAGTTACATAAAGCCTATTTTTATCTAAACCAAAATCTTTAGTGATTAAATTCCATGCAAGTTCAATTCCTTTTTCTTTAAAATAATCCCCAAAAGAAAAGTTTCCCAACATTTCAAAAAAAGTATGATGTCTTGGTGTATAACCAACATTTTCTAAATCATTATGTTTGCCACCAGCTCTAACACACTTTTGTGAGGTAGTAGCCCTTTGATAATCTCTTTTCTCTAAACCAGTAAATACATTTTTAAACTGAACCATACCTGAATTGGCAAACATTAAGGTTGGGTCATTATTTGGGACTAAATTACTAGATTCAACAATCTTATGATCATTTTTTTCGAAGTATTTAAGAAACGTACTTCTTATTTCATTTAATGATTTGTCCGCCATATTTTTAAAATACAGCTTTTTTGTTCTATGTCTAGATAACGATAAGGGGGAAAGGCGCTTATAATAAGCGCCTTTATAATTTAAAGATGACCTTTAATTCTAATTCTTCTTAGTAGAAGCAGTCTCTTTTGCAGCCTCTTCTTTTTCGGCTACTTTCTTCTCCTTTTCAATTTTTTCAGGACTTAATGGATTTCCTTCAATTTTCTTCGAAATCACACCAGCTTTTTCTCTAATTGCCATTTCTATTTCAGCAGCAACTTTAGGATTTTGTGCGAGATAAGTTTTTGCGTTTTCTCTACCTTGCCCAATTTTCTCACCTTTATAAGCATACCAAGCTCCTGATTTTTCTATGATATCAGCTTTAGCACCTAGATCGACTAACTCACCCATTTTGCTAATACCTCTTCCATACATCAAATCAAACTCGACAACTTTAAATGGTGGTGCAACTTTGTTCTTAACTACTTTAACTCTTGTAGTATTTCCAATAATTTCATCTTTGTCTTTGATGGCACCAATTCTTCTAATGTCCATTCTTACAGATGAATAAAACTTAAGTGCGTTACCACCTGATGTTGTTTCTGGACTTCCAAACATAACACCAATTTTCATTCTGATTTGGTTAATGAAAATCATCATTGTATTTGTATTTGAAATTGAACCAGTTAATTTTCTTAAAGCTTGACTCATTAATCTTGACTGAAGACCAACATGATGATCTCCCATTTCACCTTCAATTTCAGCTTTTGGAGTTAAAGCTGCAACCGAGTCAATTACGATAACTGAAATAGAGCCTGATTTTACTAATGTATCTGCTATTTCTAAAGCTTGTTCACCAGCATCTGGTTGTGAAATTAAAAGCTCCTCAGTATTTACACCTAATTTTTTTGCGTAAACTGGATCTAAAGCATGCTCTGCATCAACGAATGCACAAATTCCACCTGCTTTTTGAGCTTCAGCAACAACTTGTAATGCTAATGTAGTTTTTCCAGAAGACTCTGGCCCGTAAACTTCAATAATTCTTCCTTTAGGTAAACCGCCTATTCCTAAAGCTAAATCTAAACTTAAAGAACCTGTTGATATCGACTCGATATCCATTGCTCTTTTTTCACCAAGCTTCATCACAGAACCTTTTCCAAAATTATCTGTGATTTGGCTGATTGCTGCGTCTAAAGCTTTATTTTTCTCTTTATTATCCAATTCTTGATCTTTAGTAGATTTAACTACTTTTAAGTTATTTTTAGTCATTTTTTGCCTCTTTTTTTAATATTTTTGTCACTCGAATCATGCTTATAAATGTACACATTTTGTTCTCATTAGCAAGATTTATTTATTTGAGCCTAAAAAAGCTAATTTTATCTCAATTTAAGATATTCGCTATTGAGCAATCCGATAGATTTTAAAAGATTAAACTGCGAAAGAATGTAGTTTCTCTCTGAATCTGCCAACGAAATCTGAGCACTCAATAATAAAGAGTTAGACTGAATAACTTCTAAAGTGGTTCTATCTGATCCACTATTATATTCAGCTACAATTCCTTCATTTGCGATTTCTGCAGCATTCACTTGAGCTCTTACTGAATCAAGTAAACTTTTGTTTGATTGATAATTTGACCAGGCACTAGCAACATCCGTTTGATTTTTTTTGATCATATTATTTAAAAGAAGATTTTTTTGTGTCTCCAGACTTTTGTTTTTATTCAAATTTGCATAATTTTTTCCACCTGAAAAAAAAGGCCATGTGACAGTTGCTTTTAATGTATCTTGTTCTTTTTCGTCATAAGTAGAACTTAGATCATCTGTTTTTGATCTATCAAAAGATAAGGTTGCTGTTGGGGCTAAATCAGATCTTGCACTTGTTGTATCTTTTTTTGATTGTTCATATTCAAGTTGAGCTATGATTAAATCTGGATTGCCTTTTTTTGATATCTCAATTGCAGAGTTTAATTCATTAGGCAAATTAACTATTGTGATAGATGATTTATCTAGTGCTTCTGCATCGCTAATAGCGCCAATCACATTTTCATAATTTAGCTTACTGGTTAAAAAATCGTTTTCAGCTTGTATTAATTTTGCTTGTGCGCCAGCTAAAGAGGACTCTGATTGAGCAACATCTGATAAGGAAATATTTCCTCGCTCAAGCCTAATTCTATCTGTTTCGACCTGTCGATCTAACAGATTAACATTGGATCTATTAATCTTAAGTTTTTCGTTTGCTGAAATTAACCCAGTATAAGCTTCAATTGATTTATATAGAATTTCTTGCTCTTTTTTTAAAAGCTTTGCTTTAGCTAATTCGATGCCAATTTTACTTTTACTTAATTCAGCACCTCTTCCAAAATCTATTAATGTTTGGGTAATTGTTAATGATTGCACAGTTGGGTCTACATCTGAGATTGTTGCATCTGTTCCGTTCTGATTGGTTAATTTATTGGTATCTTCTGAACTTTTGCTTCCACTCAAAGTTACTGATGGTAAATATGAACTAATTGAAATTTTCAGTTCTTGCTCAGAGATGTTTAAGCTTTCTCTTTCAGCATTTAATTCATTGTTATCATCATAAGCTTTTTTTAACGCTGCAGAAAAAGTTTCTGCATGAGCATTATTTAACAAAAATATAAAACTTATAATTATAAATAAAATCCTAATCATTTCTTTTTATATACAGCAGATTTAATTTGATGGTTACTATTTAAATTGAATATAACCGATGCATATTTTGGCATATTTCTAAACATGTTTTGAGTAATTCTTTGATAAGTTTGCATAAAATTTAATACATCTCCTCTACTCATTATTTTTGATTTCACCTTGCTTTGAACCCAAAGTTTCCTCTCTTGTTTTAATCTCCATTTTTGTAACAAACTAAAATTTTTTGCTTTTAAATAAACCAAACAATTTAATTGTGAATATAAATTTTTATATTTTGATTTTAATTGATCGTTAACGTATTTTCTCCAAATCTGTTTTTGATCTTTTGCCTTTTCCAATGAATTAATTGTTTTCTTTAAAGTATTATTTTTTTCTGATTTTGCTCCAACACACCATCCTTCAAAAATAATTACATCTGGTCTCTTTTTTAAATCATACCATTTCTTTTTATTATATCTGTCATCGATAGCTTTATTAAATGTTGGTAATTTTAATCTATTGAATTTCTTACTTTTTGACTTTTTAAAAAAATTCAGCATCATATTAATGTCATGTGTTCCAGGTACGCCTCTAGTTAAAAGCATGGGATGTACTCTTTTTGACAAATTTATTCGTTCTTTTCTTGTTTTATAAAAGTCGTCTATTGAAATCCTAAAAACATTTAATTTAAAGTATTTAGTTAAGATAATTCTGATTAAAGAACTAATTGTAGTTTTACCAGTTCCTTGCCCTCCTGCTAATCCTACAAAATACGGTTTTTTTTTATCAGCTTTTTTACTAATCCAAAAACATAACGGAATTAAGAAAGATTTAATCATTCTTTCTTTATTTTTAAATTTATCAGCTTTTGTCTCTTGAGATTTAATGAACTTTAAACAGTCTTTTTTTACCTTACCAAAACATAAACTAAATTGTTGCATGAAAATTATTTTTTATCTAAAGGATGATTTTGACCATCGTTAACTGGAACATCTTTGATATCAAAAGTATCTATTTCATCAATACATCCAACATTAAATCCTGTCATCGCTGGATTTATTCTTGGGTTGTGATGGGTATAAATTCCACAGTCTGAGCAAAAGTAATGTTTAGCAACTTTTGAATGAAATTGATAAAGTTTTAATTTTTCTTCACCTTTAACAATTTTAAAATCCTCATTTTTTACCATAGACATAATTGCTCCTTTTCTTTTACAAATAGAACAATTACATTTTATTACTTTGGCTAAGTCTCCCTCTAAATTTATTTCAGCCTCTATAGCACCACAATGACAAGATAGTTTTTTCACTATTCTCCCCATTTTCCATGAAACTCATAAACTACTGCAGGTTTATCACCTACTACCCAACCATCATGACCTGGTTCTATTGAATATGCATCACCAGCCTTATAAGTTAATTCAGTTCCATCATCATGTTTTGCGCAAACTGCTCCTGAAACAATTACACCTAGATGTTTTGCTTTACAGCTATCTGTCCCAACTGTTGGCTTAATGTCTTGTGACCATTTCCAACCTGGTTGTAAAACTAATCTCATAACTCTTTGATCTCCTACTTTCACAATATCTATTTTAGCATTTTTAAAATTCGTGTTACTTTCGTCTGGATTGTCAAAAGTTTTGACTTCGATTGAGCTCATTATTTTTCTCCTTTTATAATTAAATTAGAATTTAAAACTATCCTTGGTTGAAGTTATCCACAAGCATACAAAATATAGTTTTGATGTTCACGTTTTGATTCACTTTTGATTCAATTACGGACTCAAAATACAACCTCTTGCGTGCATTGTATAAATGGGCTATAAATTAGAACAAAACAAGAACATGAAACTAACTATTCCCTATTATCTGCATAAAGCTGGCGCTGGTTTCCCATCACCTGCCACTGATTATATCGAAGAAGATATCGATCTGAACATGCATTTAATCAAAAATGTTCCAGCTACTTTTATCATCAGAGTTCAGGGCAAATCCATGGTCGATGTTGGGATTAATGATGGAGACTTATTAGTTGTCGACAAAAGTTTAAAACCAAAAAATTTTTCAACGGTTATTGCAAATGTTCATGATGAGCTTGTGGTTAAAACTTTAGTTCAAGAAAGAGATAAAAAATTTCTATCATCTGGGTCTAAAGATTTTTCTAATAGAATTTTAATTAATGAAGAAGAAGATGTTTTTATTTGGGGGGTTGTAACTTATGTCATCCATTCAACGTACTAAAAAAATAGGCTTAGTTGATTGTAATTCTTTCTATGTTTCATGTGAAAGATTATTTAATCCAAAAATAAGAAAAAAACCTGTGGTTGTTTTATCTAATAATGATGGTTGTATCATTTCTAGATCCAATGAAGCAAAAGCATTGGGGATCAAAATGGGTGAACCTTATTTTAAGGCAAAAGATATTATTGTTAAAAATAAAGTTGAAGTTTTTTCATCAAATTACTCTTTATATGGAGATTTATCTAGAAGGGTAATGAGAACTCTAAAAAGATTTAATACTGAAATAGAGGTGTATTCAATTGATGAAGCATTTATAGATTTATCTAATTTTCCAGACTCAGAAGTCGAAAAAGTTGGAAGAGAAATTAGAGAGACAGTTTTACAATGGACTGGTATTCCAACTAGTATTGGTATCGCTAAAACTAAAACTCTAAGTAAAGTTGCAAATCACATTGCAAAGAAGAAGCAATCAGGAGTAACAAGTTTAATTGGTATTGAGAATTTAGATCCTATTTTAGAGAAAGTTGAAATCAATGATGTTTGGGGTGTTGGTAGACAACTTACGAAGTTTTATCAAAAGAACGGGATTTACAATGCGAAACAACTTAAGAATAAATCTAATACGTGGATTAAAAAATGTTCTAACGTTTTGAGCTCTAGAACTGCAATGGAACTTAGAGGAGTACCATGTATCGATTTAGAGACAACACAAACGAAAAGAAAGAGCTGTGTCGTTTCAAGATCATTTGGAAAAAGAATAGAAAAGTTTCAAGAATTAAAAGAAGCGGTTGCAAACTATTGTTTAAATGCATCTGAGAAAATTAGATCAGAGTCTTTAGTTGCAAAAGCAATTACAGTTTTTGTCAGAACTAGTCCTTTTCAAAGAGACTATGGTTATTATTCAAATGCAAAGACAATTGATTTTCCAATTGCAACAAATAATAGTATTGAAACTGTTAAAACTGCAGTTTCAATTTTAGAAAGTATTTTCAAAGATGGGTATCGATATCAGAAAGCAGGTGTCATGCTTACAGGACTACGTAATGATGATGGAAGAAAAAATTTATTTTCATCGGAAAAAGATGAAAAGATAAAAAGTTTAATGCGATCGATTGATAATACTAATTATAGATACGGCAGATCCACATTAAGTCTTGCAAGTGCAGGGGTTCATAAAAAATGGAACATGAGAAGACAATACTCTTCTAAAATAGATACAGCAGATTTTTATTGTCTCCCGACAATTAGAGCTATTTAGTAAAATGACAATTAGGTTCAACTACTGTCCAAGAAGCTGAACCAAAAGGTCTTTTTCCAATTTTTAAATAATGATGAACTATATCCCACTGATAACTATTAAGATTACTTTTATCTTGAGACCATTTTTTTAGTCTTTGAACATTTTCATGATCAGGAAATCTTGAAGCATAAGCGTATAACCATCCCCAGTTGCTGCTCGACCTACTATTAAGATCTTGTCTCTTATAATTTTTAGCAGGTCCTGGATGCTTCATACTTTTCGCATACTTGAAAACGATTTCATTATTTTCAGTAAAATCTATAAAAAATTTAACAATGTTATGATAATTTTTACCTTTATGCTCATAATTCCAAACATTGTAACCTTGATTTTCAGCTAATATAGCAATTACGGCCAAAGCATTCATGGCTCTTGCTTGATAAAACATTGCCCTTCCACCCCTTCTTGTTTCTATAGGCATGCTTCCATCTTTTCTTTGATATCTTATGGCTGCTTCAAAATTTTTAAATGCGGTTCTAAATAACTTACTGTCGTTAAGCAAAATTCCCAATTGCATATGACTCACTGCAGATGAAAGAGCATGATTATGGGCTCTTTTAGGAGTACCGTTTGCACCTGATCCAGTTTTATAATTAGAGTATTCGTACATTAAATGTTTATTTTTTCTGACAATCCTTTTAAACCAATCTTTGATTATTTTGTCCTCAGCCTTAGAAATAACTATTACTTGTTTAGCAAACGAATAAGCTGCCATCATTGGTGAAGCAATATATAAATTTACGGTTAAAGTATCATTCCAATGTCTTCCTTCTCCATCTGAGGGCCCAGTTCTTTTTGCAGCATTAGCTTTTGCCCATTCTAAAATTACTCTTTTAACATTTTGACATGCTTCGAAATTTCCACTACCACAAGGAAAGCTAAAATCCTCAAATTTACTAAGGGCGTAATCAAATCTATTATCAAGTCCATATCCAGAAGGTGCTTCAACTCTCAATACTGGTAAAACATAGTTTTTATCTGGACTTACATATAAATCTTTTATGCATCCTTTTTTGTCTTTTTGAATTGGAAAAATAATTTCTGGCTTATTAATTATTGCTTTTTTTTTTATTTCTTTAAAATCACTCTTTGAGGTGTTGGTAATTATAAAAGACAATAAAATTAAAAAAGTAATTTTTTTAAGTATCATCCAGTATTTTTCATGGCTGCAGAAATACCCGCAATAGAGGTCAACAAAGCATCCTCTAAATATTTTTTATTTTTTTTATCTTTTTTCTTTTTTAATTTGTAAATAACTATTGGCTGAATAATATTTAAAACCTCAGAGTAGATATTTCTTGCTAATACCTTAGATCTAAATTCTTTTCTTATCTTTAAAATTTCCTTAGGAGTAATTTTTTTATTTAATTTCTTTATTGTATCAAATTGAAATCTTAGTTTCTGTCCAACTCTTTGAAGTTTTTTGTCAGCGAGAAACTCCTCATATATTTTTGAAATTTCTGGATCAGCCTTAGAAATTACCATATCAAGCATATCAAGCATTGAATTAAAAAAAGGCCAATTTTTTTCCATATCATATAAAGTTTTTCTAAACTTTTTGATATAAGAGTATCTTAATGCTTCTGCACTTCCTAACCAAGCAGGAAGCATTAATCTAATCTGTGTCCACGCAAACACCCACGGAATTGCTCTTAAACTTTTTATATTATCAACGTTTTTTCTTTTTGATGGTCTTGAGCCAATAGATAATTTGCCAAGTGCTTTATGGGGAGTGACAGTCCTAAAATACTCAATAAAATCCGAACTTTGATTAATATTTTTTCTATATGAATTTTTAGATATGTCAGACATTTTTTCAATTAGATCTCTCCAATTTTTTTTTGGAACTGGTGGAGGATTTAATGTAGCCTCTGTAACAGCACCAATGTAACTACATAAATTGTAATTAGCTAAAGGCTCATAACCATACTTTTGCTGAATAACTTCACCTTGATCAGTAATTCTTATATTGCCATTTACTGAATTAGGAGGTTGTGATCTTAAAGTAGCCTGTATTGGGCCTCCTCCTCTACCAGCTGATCCACCTCTGCCGTGAAAAAAAGTTACTTTGATCTTAAATTTTTTTGCTAATTTAATTATTTCTTCTTGTGCTTTATATTGATGCCAACTAGCACATATTTTTCCAGCGTCCTTACTTGAGTCTGAATATCCAATCATAACCTCCTGCTCATGATTAATCAGTTTTCTATACCATTTTTGTGAGAACAAGGTTTCCATTATGGATCTTGCATTAACAAGATCATTTAAAGTCTCAAATAAAGGAACTACTCTTAATTTGCTTCTAATATTTGCCTCTTTTTGTAAAAAAGAAACTGATAAAATGTCTGAAGCAGAGGTAGTCATTGATATTACATATGCACCTAAACATTCTGGTGGCTCTTTAGATAAAGTATTAAAAGTTGCCCAAACTTCCTTATTTTCTTTATTCTTAAATTTAAAATTTCTAATTTTTTTAGATTTAGAAGTTATAGATTTCTTTAAAAATATTATTTTTTCTTTCTCCGTAAAATTTGAATAATCTTTTTTATACTTTGACTTTATAAACTCAGATATCAGTTGTTTGTGTCTTGCAGACTCTTGTCTAATATCTAATCTTGCTAAATTAATCCCAAAACATTTTGCTCGCCTCATTAAATCTAATAATTCACCACTAGCAATATTCTCATTTTGATTTTGCTCTAAAGACTCTCTTACAACTCTTAAAGGTTTAAGAATTTCCTCTCGAGAACTTAATAATTTTTTTTGATCTAATGGCTTATTATGCACCAGATGTTGTTCAATAGATCTATGGGTAATCCTCATTTTATCTCTCAAAGGTCTTAAAAAAACTCTATAAGGCTCGAATGATTGACCAACTTTACTTAAGATTTTTTTTGAAGCCTTTTCCATCGAATAGGATCTTATTATTTTAGTGAGAGCTTTTTCATATAATTTAGCTGCCTCCCATCTAGAAAGTAAAATTACTTTTCTTGTGACTTCAGAAGTAACATTAGGATTACCATCTCGATCACCACCCATCCATGAGCCAAATACAATAGGATTAAAATTTTTTGGTAAATTTTTACCCATATTTTTTACAAATATAGAATTTAATTTTCTGTAAACTTTTGGAACAGTATCCCATAGACTATCTTCAATGATTGCTAATCCCCATCTAGCCTCATCAAATGGTGATGGTTTAAATCTTTTGAGATCATCCGTATTCCAAATAATCGTTAACTCATCGTAAAAATTTTTATCGAGAACTTTTAATTTTGAGGGAAAATTTTTAAACAATTCTCGTTCCTCAAGTATCTCTATAATTTTGTGATATTTTTGAATTAAAGTTCTTCTTTTTACCTCTGTCGGATGAGCTGTTAAAACAATACCTATATTAAGATTTTTCGCTAAATCATAAATCTTTTTGTCTGAAATATTTTTTTTTCTAAACAAGTCCTCAAAAATTTCCTCAATAAATAAATTTTTTTTATCTAATTTTTTTTTGTTATTTTCATTTTCATTTATACTTCTAGAAGCATCAACTAGCTCAGCTAAATTCATAAAATTCATAAAATGCGAAAATGCTCTAGTTAATTTAAAAGTATTTTTAGGATCAAGTTTTTTGATTGCGTTAATTACATCACTATTTAGTTTTTTTGAATTAGGATTGGCTTTATTAGCTTTTGATAATTTTCTAACTTTTTCAACTAAATTAAAAAACTTTTGTCCCTCTTGCGTCTTTATTACATGCCCTAATATATTTCCTAAATACCTGACATCTTCTCTTAAAAGTTTTGTAGGAATTCTTTCATAATAAAGATCTTTTTTTTTCATTTAATATTCTCAATATCATTTATTTGGCTTAGACAATTTTTAAATTCTTTCATATTTTCTCTTAATGCTAAATTAGAGATTGAATAAACAGCTACTAATAAAAAAATGAGAGGTATTGCAGTGATTATCGATGCATTGCTTTTAATCATTAAAATATAAATTATTATAAATAATGCAGATCGAATTAAAAAAGTTTTTCTAAACACGCTAATAATAGAAAGTGAGTGTTTAATCAAATTTAAAAAGCTCATTTTTGATGGTCCAAAATATCTATTACCTCTAATAGAAGGGATAGAAATTAAATTACTTTCAATTTTTTTTAATGAACCCGAAAAACTATTCCATGTCGCTTTTTCATTAATCATTTTCTCAACAATTGATCTTGGTAAACAAGTATAATTTCCAAACTTTATTGACTTACTTGTAAATACTAACGTGATAAATTTGTGTAATTGGTAACAAATCTTAAATATCATCTTTTCAGATCTTTTAATTCTTTCTGCTACAATAGGTTGATTTTGTGATTTTTTTATTTGATCTAAAAAAAATACAATTTCCTCAGGTCTATCTTCACCATCTCCATCCATAGGAATAACATAATCAAAATTATCTTTTTCAAAAATATATTTCAAACCAGTGGCAATACATCTTGCATGCCCTTGATTTTTTTTCATATTAAAGATCTTAATAGAATTTATATTTTCTAGATTTTTTTCAAAATCAGGACGATCATGATTTGAATAATCGTTAAATATGTAAACTGAAATTTCAAATTCTTTGTTAAATGATAGGTTATTAATTTCATCGACTAGTTTATATACCGATTGCCAGTCATTATACACCGGGGTCAAAATTATTATTTTCATAATATAATCAAATTTTAATATCTTCCCAAACAAACATCTTCAACACAAATAAATTGTGATGCATTTTTCAATATCTCACTATTGGTAGATCCTTCCCAAACAGGTCGTGATTTTAAATGATATGATAAATTTCCAGCTTTCCATTCATCTCCTGTCACGAATTGAATTTCTCCATTAAAATCTTTACTCCAAATTAATTGCACTTTAGATGCAATTTCTTTTCCAGGATAGTCGGTTCTTTTATCTGTTTGGGAAATTGAAACGTAAGAATAAATAATTGGTGACAAAAAAAATAGAAACAAAAATCCCGATAAAAAAGAATTTGTTTTTTTTATATTTATTTGTGATTTCAAAATATAGATAAATAGAACCCCAAAATATAAATAAAAGGGTGTCATCCACATCGTTCTGATTTTAGAACCCATTATCGCAGAAGTAATGAAAATTAGGAAGATTGGTAATAAGTTTATAACTAATAAAAATAGTAATTTTTTATCTTTAACATTAAACTTAAATTGAATTTTTTTTACCAATAACCAAATTAAAAAGAAAAACGGAAAAAGTGTTACTATTTGTTTAAGTAAAAACAATATTGGCTGCTCAAAATGATTTATTAAATTTGGTTCTAAGCCAGTTCTTTTTAAACCATAAAGAATTGTTATAAAATCATTACCATATAACCATATGAAATGAGGAATTAATAAAATTACAAAAACCTCTAAAGTAATAAAATATTTAAAATCGAATTTTCTATCTTTTTTAATTAATATTACATACATAAAAAGTAAAAAAATTGATGCTAATAGATATACAAATAAATATTTTGATAGAAATCCTATTGCACTAAATAAACCAATAAAAAAACAATCTAACAGTCTAATCTCTTTTGAAGAGTAAATTTTCCAAGAAAAATAAACCACTAAAGACCAAAATGGAAGCTGGCATACATTTACATTAAACTCGGGTGTCGTAAAATTATAGAAATAAATTGCTTCTAAAATTAAAACAGAAAAAAGACTTAACAATTTGCTCGATAAAATCTCATCAGCAACTTTAAAAACAAAATAGAAAGAAATCACCACAAATAATGAACTTAAAAAATAATATGCCCAATCCTGTGCACCAAAAATCTGAAAAAAAATTTCTGGAAAAAATGCACTTCCAGGTGGATGTTTATTAAAACCCCAGTCTAAATTGCTGCCCCACGCTAATGCTTCGATGACATCTAAGGGTAGATTTTTATTAGTTATTGTAGGAACAACCGTCCAAATTAATAAATGTGATAAAACAAAAATAAAAAATATATTATTTATATTTCTATTTAAACTGATCATTACTTAATAATTACAATAATTAACGTTGCTTGACACCCATATTTTGCTGAATATACTCCCTCGAACTCAATTAGAAAATATGGCTAAAACTAGCAAAGTTAAAAAAAAAGTTGTAAAAGCAAAGAATAAAACTGCCAGTAAAAATAAAACTAAGACAGCTGCTAAAACATCAACAGTTAAAACTACAGTAGCAAAAACTAAAGAAACAATTAAGGGTCCAATTAAAATTTCTAAAACTTATATTCCAAAAGATACTGAAAAATATATGTGTGAAAAACACAAAGTATTTTTTAGAATGAAGCTTCAAGAGTGGAAAAAAGATTTAGTTAAAGCAAATAATGAAGCTCTTTATAATGGAAGTTTAGATGACAATAGTATTTCAGCAGATATTGTGGATCAAGCTAGTTCCTACACAGATAAAAATGTTGAAATGAAAGCTATTAACAGGCAGATAAAACTAATTTCAGAAATAGATAAAGCGCTAGCAAGAATTAGAGAGGATACCTATGGATACTGTCTTGATACCGCTGAACCTATTGGGTTAAAAAGACTTATGGCCAGACCAGTTGCAAAATATACTATAGCTGCACAAGAAAAACATGAGAAAGACGAGAAAGTTCATGCAGATGACTAAAAAAAAGAAAAAAACAAAAAAAGTTCATAACCCAGTTACTTATTATTTTACCAAAAAATATATTTATTATTATTATGGTTTGTTTTGGATAATTTTGTTATTTATTGTATTTAGTTAATGGATACAAAAATACTTTTAATAATTATCATTGTCCTTGCTATAGAGGTTTCAGGTCATGGAATTTTTGCTTCTTTGTTTAGATTGCTTAGTTCAATAAACTAATGTGGTTCGGGTGGAAACTCATTTTTATCCATAAAAGCAAATCCCTTTTTAACACCATCTCTTTTTGAAATTTCTTCATACCATTTTGTAAGATTTTTAAAATTTTTAAGGCCAATATCATGCCATTCGTGTCTTGCTATCCAAGGGAATGTCCCGATATCTGCAATTGTATAATTATCTCCTGATAAATATTTTGATTTAGATAATCTATCGTCTAACTCTTTGTATATTCGTTTAGAAATTTTAAAATACCTTTCCTCGCCAAATTTACTTTTTCCGGGATTATAATGATGGAATTGATGGTGTTGGCCCAACATTGGACCAATATAGCCCATTTGAGCCATAAGCCATTGATTAATTTCTAATCTTTCTTCAGAATTATAAAATTTTCCACTTAACTCCGCTAAATAAATTAAGATAGCTCCAGACTCAAAGACAGTTTTTTTATTTTTATGATCAACAATTACTGGAATTTTACTTAAAGGACTTATTTTTTTAAATTCATCCTTAAACTGCTCACCGTTATTAATGTCAACTTTAATTACTTTGTAGTCAAATCCAATCTCCTCAAGCATAATACTAATTTTTTTTCCATTAGGTGTATTAGCTGAGTAAAGATCTATCACTCTTTTTTTCCAAGTCTTTTCAATAAGCTTGATGAAGTTGTAGTGAATTCAAATCTATATTTTTCATTAGGTCTTGCCAATTTAAAACATGCTCTTGCTGCTAAAGCACCTTCATGAAATCCAGATAAAATTAGTTTCAATTTACCAGGATAGCTACAAATATCACCCACTGCATAAATTCCTT
This sequence comes from uncultured Pelagibacteraceae bacterium, assembly GCA_902580335.1. GTDB lineage: Bacteria > Pseudomonadota > Alphaproteobacteria > Pelagibacterales > Pelagibacteraceae > Pelagibacter. The sequence goes on along the minus strand of CACHKE010000007.1, from coordinate 33,439 downwards.
TTTGATTAGTCTCAAATTTTTCAGTATCAACTTCTATAGTTTTTTTGTCTAAATTAAGTCCCCAATTAGCGATAGGTCCTAGTTGCATAATTAAACCAAAAAAACCCAATGCGTAGTCGGCTTTTATATTTTTCTTTTCATCATCATCGTTTTTTATATCTATACTTTCTAATTGACCATTACCTTTGACTGATGTCATTTGATATTTTGTAAAAAGATTTATTTTACCTTCTTTTACAAGTGCATGCACTCTATTAACAGTAGCTTGTGCTCCTCTAAATTCGTCTCTTCTATGTATCAAATTTACTTTAGAATTTTTTGATAATTCAACCGCCCAATCCAATGCACTATCTCCTCCACCGAAAATTGCTATTGTTTTTCTCTCAAAAATTTTTTTATCTTTTACTGAATAAAATATGGATTTATTTTCAAATTTTTCACATTCCTTTACAGGAAATTTTCTAGGCTCAAATGAGCCAACTCCTCCTGCTATAATTACATTTGGAGTTGAAAACATTTTTCCGTTGTTTGTCTTTACAATCCAGTTAATATTATCTTTTTTTACCTCATCTACTCTTTCACCTAAATGAAATTTGATATCAAAAGGTTTTAACTGATTAATTAAATTTTTTGTTAACTCTTCTCCTGTGCATTCTGGTACAGCGGGAATATCATAAATTGGTTTATCTGGATAAAGTTCAATACATTGGCCACCAACCTTATCAAGGTTGTCAACGATTTCACAATCTAAACCAATTAATTTTATTTGGTGAGCAGTAAAAAGACCAGTAGGTCCAGCTCCAATTATTAATACATCTGTTTTAATCATTTAACTTTGTTTTGATGGAATATTAACTACTAAACCATCTAAGTCATCTGAAACAATTAATTGACAACTTAGTCTACTATTTTTTTTAGGTTCAAACGCCATATCTAGCATATCCTCTTCACCATCTTCTTTAGCTGATAATTTATCATACCAGTCATCTTGGACATAAACATGGCAAGTTGCACAAGCCATTCCACCTCCGCAGTCGGCATCTATACCAGGTACATTATTTTGAACAGCACCTTCCATAACAGTGAGACCATTTTGAACCTCAATCTCATGAACTTGAGCATCGGATGTTATGTATGTGATTTTAGCCATTGAGTATATATAGACTTAAAAAAAAATAGGGCAAGTATGTAAAACATACTCGCCCTATAAATTTACTTTAAATAGTAATTATCTTGCTCTTGAGCCAGCTCCTGAACTCATTGCAGCAGCCCAGATTACTAGACCAAATGCAATTTTGTTAATGAAGTCAGCTAAGTTGTAAACAACGTTTAGTGAGTTAGCATCTACACCACCTGTTAGGTAACCAAATACATAACCTAATGGATAGATAGCCCAACCTACAGTTACAATCATTCTCATTGCACCGAACGCAGTTACAAGAGCTTTGTTACCGCTTTTAGCAGCAGCTCTTCCAGCTTCACCAGAGAATATTTCATATAGAATGTAAATCCATCCAGCCATACCGATTACAAAACCAAGTGTAGCATTGATGTATCCAGCTTCTCCTAAGTATCCTCCGATTAACATTACTAATGAACCGATTAACAATCTCCAGAACATTCCAGAATTTGCTTTTCTTACTGCTACTAGAATTAAGTAGAATTCTACCATCTGTAATGGCACAGTAATTAACCAGTCAATATATCTGTATACTGTTGGTGAGTCACCTGTAGCAACCCATACTTCTCTCATGTACATGTAGTGAATGAAAGCAATACCAGTTACAAGACCTGCAACAGTTACTGATGTTTTCCACGCAGGGTTAACAGTACCTCTCTCCATGAAGAAGAAAGCTGTAGCCGCTAACATACCCATTGAAATAATCCAAAAAGATATTCCAACAAAGTCATCCTGAGCTAACATCGTTGCGTCTGCTGCATTAGCAACACCTGTGTAACCCACTAGGGCTAACGCTGCTAGAGCAAACAGTTTAAGTTTTTTCATAAAAAACTCCCTCTTTAGTTAGTTTTTATTTTAGTTTATATAAACTAGGCTTAGGCTTCCCTAAGCCAAAGTTGTGCGTTTGATAGCAAATATAAATGGATTATAGAAGACTTAATTGTCATTAATAAGCATTGATTTTACTTACTTTTTAAAATTAAATACAATTTATAATTTAAAAATCGAAAAAAAAGGCAATATCGAATCAAAAAACCTCATGTCCAAACAATTTGATGAAATTTACCAAAATTCCATAAACAATCCTGAAGAATTTTGGAAAGAAGCTTCTGAGGATATCTTCTGGTTTAAAAAACCTACCAAAATTTTAAATAAATCTAATCCACCTTTTTACAAATGGTATGAGGATGGGGTTACTAATACTTGCTACAACGCATTAGATATTCATATTGATCAAGGAAAAGGTAATAAAACTGCTTTGATTTATGATAGTCCTATTACCGGAAACAAAAGAAAGTTTACTTACAAAGAATTAAAAACAAAGGTATCAAAATTTGCAGGTGCACTCAAAGATCAAGGTGTAAATAAAGGTGATAGAGTCATAATTTACATGCCTATGATACCCGAGGCTGTAGTTGCAATGTTAGCATGCGCGAGAATTGGAGCAATACATTCGGTAGTCTTTGGAGGCTTTGCATCAAATGAGCTTGCTAGCAGAATCGATGATAGTAAAGCAAAAATTTTAATTACAGCGTCTTGTGGTTTTGAGCCTGGAAGGACGGTTGAATATAAACCTTTAGTAGATGAAGCGATTAAACAAGCAAATCATAAAATTCAAAAACTAATTTTATTTCAAAGAGATGGTAATGAAGTTAAATTAAATGCCCCTAGGGAAATAAGTTGGGACGAAGCTCTCTCAAATGCAAAAGAAATTGATTGCATTGAAATGAATTCTAATGAATATGCTTATATACTTTATACGTCAGGTACAACTGGCACTCCAAAAGGTATAGTAAGAGATATTGGTGGTCACATAGTTGCATTAAAATGGACAATGAAAAATATTTACAATATTGATGAGGAGGATATTTGGTGGTCAGCAAGTGATATAGGTTGGATTGTTGGACACTCTTATATTGTTTATGCTCCATTATTTAAAGGATGCACCACAGTCCTTTTTGAGGGAAAACCAGTTGGTACTCCAGATGCTGGAGCATTTTGGAAAATTATTTCTGATTATAATGTGAAATCTTTGTTTACTGCACCAACAGCTTTTAGAGCAATAAAAAAAGAGGACCCGAATGGTAAATTCCTTTCTAAGTATGATTTGACTAAATTTGAAAGTCTTTTTCTTGCTGGTGAAAGGGCAGATCCAGATACGATTAAATGGGCCGAAAATTTATTAAAAGTACCAGTAATTGACCACTGGTGGCAAACTGAAACTAGCTGGGCAATCAGTTCAAACTGCACTGGAATTGAAATGATGAAAACAAAATATGGTTCAGCTTGTAAAGCAGTTCCTGGTTATGATGTTAAAATTATAAAATCAGATCAGTCTTTAGCTAAACCAAATGAAATGGGGGATATAGTTGTTAAATTACCATTACCTCCAGGAACATTTCCAACACTTTGGAATGCGGATCGAAGATATAAAGAAAATTATATGTCTAATTATGATGGATATTATCAAACATATGATGCAGGTCATATTGATGAGGATGGTTATATTTGGATTATGTCAAGAACAGATGACATCATTAATGTTGCTGGCCATAGATTGTCAACTGGAGCTATTGAAGAAGTTTTATCCGAACATCAATCGGTAGCTGAATGTGCAGTGCTTGGGATTGCAGACAAACTCAAGGGACAACTACCGATTGGTTTAGTTGTATTAAAAGCAGGCGTTAATAAAAGTCATGAAGAAATTTCAAAAGAATGTATTAAAATGGTTAGAGATAAAATTGGTCCTGTTGCGGCATTCAAAGTTGCTATAGTTATAAAAAGACTTCCTAAAACTAGATCAGGTAAAATTTTAAGAGGAACTATAAGAAAAATAGCTGATAAAGAGGAATACAAAATGCCTCCAACTATTGATGATCCAGCAATTTTAGATGAAATAAAAACTGATCTAATCAACCATAATGTTTTAAAAAAGTGATAAAGACTTACTTATTCCTTTTTGGCGCAATTTTTTGTGAGGTTGCGGGCACAATGTTGTTGCCAGCTTCACAAAATTTTTCAAAAATTATACCTACATTTGCTTTAGCTATCTTCTATTTAACTGCATTTTATCTATTAACTTTTGTAGTTAATAAGTTACCAATAGCAATTGTTTATGCTACTTGGAGTGGTCTAGGTATATTTACAATCGCTATTTTAGGATATATCTTTTTTAAACAAACACTAGCATGGCAATCAATTTTGGGATTATTTCTAATAGTAATAGGTGTAATTCTAGTCAACACATTTTCTTTAAATAATCTATAAACGCAAGGTAATGAAATTAAATTTATTAATCACAGGTGGCCTGGGTTATATTGGTTCATTTACAGCAAAAAACTATCTAAAAAAAACAAAAAAAAAATTATTTGTAGTTGATAATTTATCTAGAGGTAATTTCTTTGCTAAAAAATACTCAAATAATATTATCTTAGATATTTCAAATAGTAAGTTGACTAAAATTATTAAAAAGAAAAAGATTAATACAATTATTCATTTAGCTTCACTTACTTGTGTAAGAGAAAGTATAAAAAAAAAAAGAAAATATTTTAATAACTATAAATCGCAGATTAAGTTTATAAATAATATCAAGAATACGGGTGTAAAATATTTTATTTTTTCGAGTTCATTATCTGTTTATGAAAAAAATAGATATAAAAAAAACCTCTCTCCTTACTCATTGTACAAATTAAAAATTGAGAAATATCTTAAAATCATTTCATCTAAAAATTTTAAAGTTATCATTTTAAGATACCCAAATATTATTGGATCTGATCCAAGTGGAAAGCTTGGAGAGAAAAATAATTCTATAAGTCGAATTGTTCCCTTATTTTATAAAAATCTAATAAAAATGAAAAAAATTACACTTTTCTATGACTATAATAAAAAAGTTTACCCCTGTAGAAATTATATGCATGTTGATGATATTTCTAATATTAATTTAAAGATTATCGAAAATTTAGATAAATTCAAAAATAGATATCAAATCTTTAATATTAAGAATAAAAAAGACTATTCAAATTTTGAGGTTTTAAATTTTTTATCTAAAATAATGAAAAAAAAACCGCTTGTAGATTTAAAACAGATAAATAATAAGGAAAGTATTCAACAAATTATCAATACGAAAAATGATATTCTAAAAATAATTAAATACAATATCAAATATAAAAATTTGAAAAAAATTTTACAAACAAACTCAAGATGGTTCAAAAAAATATATTAGTAAGTGTTTTAATAAATAATTATAACAATGAAAAATTTTTAAAAAAAAGCATAGATAGTTGCTTAAACCAAACATATAAAAATTTAGAAGTCATAATATTTGATGATAATTCTACTGACAATTCTAAGAAAATTATTAAAAAAATAAAAAACAAAAAATTAAAGAAAATTTTTAATTCAAAAAAAAAAAGCGAATCTTCTGCAATAAATCAACTTAATGCAATTAATAAATCTTTTTTAAAATCTAAGGGTGATCTCATTTTTTTACTTGATAGCGACGATTATTTTCTTAAAAATAAAATCAAATTTTTTGTTAATTTATTTAATAAAGAAAAGAAACTAAATTTTTTTCAGGATAATCCCATATATTTTTATCCAAATCAAAATTTAAAAGTAGAAAAAAAACTTAGAAAAAAAGTTTTTACCTTGCATACATGGCCATACTTTAACCCTACAAGTACTATGGTTTTTAAAAAAAATTTTTTAAGAAAATTACTTAAGGATATATCATTTTCTAATAATAATTTTAAAAGAATGTTTTTTGATGCAAGAGCTTTCATTTATATTTATTTTTTTGAAAAAAATTATATGTGTTTAAAAAAATCCTTGACTGTTTATACTCAAAATATAGACGGAGATACAATTAAGAATTATGAACAAAAGAATATAAATTGGTGGAAAAGAAGATTTGAATATCATTCATTTGTAAAAAACTTATTTTTTAAAAAAAATAAATTTCATTTTAAATTTATTGATTATTATCTTACTTATTTAATTAGATTTTTATTTTAATATGATTAATCAAATTCTAATGGTTTACCCTCAGCTTCACCAATTATCTTACCGTTTTTCATTTTGATTTTTCCAGCAATAATTGTAGCCACTGGTGTCCCTTTAAATTCAACATTATTAAAAGGTGACCATCTACATTTACTTTCTATATTTTCATTTTTAATTGTTATTTTCTTGTTCATATCAACAATGGTAAAGTCAGCATCAAATCCCTCTTTAATGTATCCTTTGTTCTGAATCCCAAATATTTTTATTGGATTTTCGCATACTAAATTTATTAATTGATTAAGTGATAATTTCCCATGATTAACATGATCTAACATCACTGGCATAAGTGTTTGGACACCAGGCATGCCTGATGGAGAATTAGGATACTCTTTATCTTTATTTACTTTTAAATGTGGTGCGTGATCTGAACCAATTGTATCGTTTAAATTATTTCTTACAGCATACCATAATCGATCATAATGAGACTTGTCTCTTATAGGTGGGTTCATCTGTGCGTAAGTTCCAAGTTTATCATAACAATCAGGTGCATAAATTGTTAAATGTTGTGGTGTGATTTCAAAAGTAATGTTACCTTTATGTTGAGATAAAAAATCTACCTCTTGTTTGGTGGTAATATGTAGTACATGAGTCTTCTTATTATATTTTTTTGCAAGTCTAACTATTCTTCTAGTAGAAGAAATTGCACACTCCTCACTTCTCCAAATAGGATGCGAATGCACATCACCATTTTTAATCAATTTTTTATTCTTGTTTAAGATTTCTTCATCTTCTGAGTGAACCGCTACTACCTTGGAACTATTTTGAAAAACTTTATCAATATCCTCCTCTAGTGCTACCAAAAGATTACCTGTTGAGGAACCTACAAACAATTTGATTCCACAACAACCCTCTAAATTTTTTAACTCAGCTAGTTGACTAACATTACCTGCTGTTGCGCCAAAATAGAAAGCGTAGTTGCAATACATTCTGTTTTTTGCAAGATCTAATTTTCTCTGAAACTCTTTTAAATTTGAGGTTGGAGGGTTGGTGTTCGGCATTTCAAATACTGCTGTAATTCCTCCGGCTACTGCTGCTCTACTTCCTGAATGAAGATCCTCTGTATCTGTAGAACCCGGTTCCCTGAAATGGGTCTGAGTATCTATACAGCCAGGTAAGGTAATTTTATTTTTGGCATCATAGACTTCTTTTGCCTCCTCTGATATTTGACCAATTTTTAGTATTTTACCATCTTTAACGCCAATATCTTTATTCTCTAGTTTCCGATTGATATAACACTGCCCATTTTTGATTATTAGATCTAACATTTATGAAAAAAGTTATTATATTAAATTTAAAAATCAATCAAATATGAATAATAGTGTTTATATATTAAAAGATAGAGCCATACTTTATGTAAATGGCCAGGACTCTAGAGACTTCTTGCAAAATTTAATTAGTAATGACATTAATAAAGTAACTGACAATTCAAGTTGTTTTGCCTCATTATTAACCCCTCAAGGCAAGTTTCTTTATGAATTTATTGTTGTAAAGCATAAATCAGGTTTTTTTATTGATTGTGAAAAGTCTCAATCTGAGGAAATATTGAAACAGTTAAATTTATACAAAATAAGATCAAAAGTAGAAATCCTTAATCTTAGCAATGAATTTGTTGTAGCAAGTTTTGGTTATGAAAAATATTTATCATTAGATCACTCAAAAGATATTCTTGGTTTTACTATGAGATATAGAGAAGATCCAATAGTTCTAGATCCAAGAAATAAAAATTTGGGTGCTAGACTAATAATTAATTTAGAAAAACTTTATTTATCTCTAAAAAAACTTGAATTAAAAGACGATAAAATTGAGGACTATTATCATCAAAGTCATAAACTTGGGATTGTTCCAAAGAATTTAAATAAACTTAAAAAATAAATTATTCGGTATTGAATGTAATTTTGAAGAACTAAATGGTATTGATTTTAAAAAAGGATGTTACGTAGGACAAGAAAATACTGCTAGAATTAAACTTAAAAATAAACTTTCTAAGAGATTATTACCGGTTGAGATAATTAATGGAAAGCTTGATGAAGATGAAACGGTATATTGTAATCAGATTGAAATTGGAAAAATTTTGATAAATGAAGAATATCCGTTTGCTTTGATAAAATTTTCTAATGAAAATTTTAATAAAGACCTTACTTTAAAAAGTAAAAATGGATCATTTAAAATAATTATACCTGAATGGCTAAAAATTTAATTTTCTGGTGCGGCCAGAGAGACTCGAACTCTCATGGACCAGGTCCACACGGCCCTCAACCGTGCCTGTCTACCAATTTCAGCATGGCCGCAAATATGACCCACATTAAATCAATGACAAGTAGGTTTCAAATTGATAAATTTTATCTATGGAATTTAATCAAGAAGTAAAATTAGCAACTGATCCAATTTATAAGAAGATTTCAAAGGTTATGCCTGAGATTGAGTGGGCAGTTCATGCTCCTTATATTCATAAAATTAATAAATTAAAAAAAGAGAAGAATGCAGTGATACTTGCTCATAACTATCAAACTCCAGAAATTTATCACGGTATTGCGGATTTTTCTGCAGACTCTTTAGCTCTTGCCGTTGAAGCATCTAAAACCTCAGCAGATATAATTGTTATGGCTGGAGTTCACTTTATGGCTGAGACTGCGAAATTAATGAGTCCAAATAAAAAGGTTTTATTACCAGACATGAAAGCGGGTTGTTCATTATCCTCTTCAATTACGGGTAAAGATGTCAGATTGTTAAAAGAGAAATATCCAGGAGTTCCTGTTGTCTCGTATGTAAATACATCTGCTGATGTAAAAGCTGAAACAGATGTGTGTTGTACATCTGCTAATGCAGTTAAAATTGTAAAATCCTTAGGTGTGAAAAAAGTTATTTTTTTACCTGACGACTATTTAGCAAAATATGTTGCCTCACAAACCGATGTTGAAATTATCTCATGGAAAGGAATTTGTATTGTTCATGATCAATTCAACGAAAACGAAATTAAGAATATAAGGAAAAATAATCCTGGAATTAAAATAATTGCACATCCAGAGTGTCCACCAGAAGTTATTAAAGCAAGTGATTTTGCAGGATCAACATCAGGAATGATTAATTATGTTAAAAATAATCAACCTAAAAAAGTAATGATGGTAACTGAATGTTCAATGAGTGATAACATTCAGGTTGAAAATCCAAACGTTGAATTTATAAGACCATGCAATATGTGTCCACATATGAAAAAAATTACTTTGCCAAAAATTTTAGACTGTTTAGAGAATGAAACTGGTGAAATTATCATGGACCAAGAAACAATTGATAAAGCTAGATTGTCAGTAGAAAAAATGGTTGCTATCGGTAGATAACACTTCGTGTCAAAAATTAAATTAAGTGAAACGTTTATCAAAGATAGAGTAAAACTTGCACTTACCGAAGATTTGTATCCTTATGGAGATATAACATCTAACCTCATAAAGAATAATAAAATTATTGAGGCAAAAATAATTTCTAATCAAAAAGCAGTTGTTGCAGGTTTGTTATTTGTAAAACACTCTTTTAAGCAAGTTGACAAAAAAATTAAATTTATATTAAAAAAAAAAGATGGGTCCACAGTCAAAAAAAATTCTGTAATAGCAGTAATAAAAGGTCAAGCTAATTCTATAATGATTGCAGAAAGGGTTGCATTAAATTTTTTATCCCATATTTCAGGAATAGCTACAAAAACAAATCAATTTGTAAAACTAGCTGGAAAAAAATGTAAAATTTGCTGCACCAGAAAGACTTTACCGAATTATAGGGTTATTCAAAAATACGCAGTTAAATTAGGAGGCGGTACAAATCATAGATTTAATTTAAGTGATGAATTTTTAATAAAAGATAATCATATCGCTAGTTCTGATTTAAAACAATTAGTTTCATTAGCAATAAAAAACAAAAAAGGAAAAAAAATTACAGTTGAAGTGGATAATTTAAAGCAACTGAAAAAGATTATTGGTCTTAAATTTAATACTATTTTGTTTGATAATATGAGTATTAAAAATCTTAAAGCAGGTGTAAAACTAGTTAAAAAATATTATGAAACAGAAGCCTCAGGGAATATAAATCTTAAAACTGTAAAATCTGTTGCTATGACCGGGGTAGATAGAATTTCAATCGGGAGCATTACTCATAGTGCCCCAGCTATAGATTTCAAACTAGAAATCTAGATTATTTGATTTTTTTAATTTTTATTTTTCGTGAGCTCAGCCTGTGCCGCTGCTAATCTAGCTATTGGAACTCTATAAGGTGAACAGGAAACATAATTAAGCCCAGCTTTTGAACAAAATTTAATACTCCTAGGATCACCACCATGTTCACCACATATACCTAACTTAATTTTTTTATTTTGTTTTTTTCCTTTAGAAACCGCTATTTCGACTAAATCTTTCACTCCGTCGTCAATGGATACAAACGGATCAATAGTAAAAATCTTATTATCTATATAATCATTTAAAAATTTACCGCTATCGTCTCTACTTATTCCAAAAGTTGTTTGTGTTAAATCATTTGTGCCAAAACTAAAGAATTCAGCATGTTTCGCAATATCATCAGCCTTAATTGCTGCTCTAGGTAACTCAATCATTGTACCCACAAGAAATTCAATTTTTGTTTTATTTTCTTTTTGAACTTTTCTTGCAGTATTGATTACTAAATCTTTCATTATTTTAATCTCGGCTTCAGTAGAAACTAAAGGAATCATTATCTCGGGAAAAGCAAATTTTTGTTTGTTTTTTTTTAAGTCTGCAAGAGCCTCGAATATTGCTCTACATTGCATCTCATAAATTTCAGGAAATGAAATGCCAAGTCTACAACCTCTATGTCCTAACATCGGATTTTGTTCATGGAGTTCTTCAATCCTGCTTTCAATATCTTTTTTATCTGATCCAACAACATTAGCTACTTCAGAAATTTCTTTATCAGATTTCGGTAAAAATTCATGTAATGGTGGATCTAATAATCTTACTGTAACTGGAAGACCATGCATAATCTTAAATATCTCCATAAAATCTTTTTTTTGATGCGGAAGAATCTTTTTTAAAGCGTTAGATCTATCATCTAACGTTTTTGATAAAATCATTTCTCGCACTGATAAAATTCTTTCCTCATCAAAAAACATATGTTCGGTCCTACAAAGTCCAATTCCCTCCGCACCAAAATCTCTGGCTGTTTTAGTGTCTAGAGGAGTCTCAGAATTAGTTCGTACTTTAAGTTTTCTAATTTTATCAGCCCAGCTCATCAATTTTGAAAAATCTCCTGATATCTCAGGTTTTATAGTTGGAACTGTACCTAAAATTATTCTTCCCGTAGAACCGTCAATAGTAATTGTTTCACCTTCTTTGATCTCAGCCGAGGATGTTTTAAAGACTTTTTTATCGTAATTAATTTCAATTTCACTTGAACCAGAAACACAAGGTCTTCCCATTCCCCTAGCTACAACTGCAGCATGACTAGTCATACCTCCTCTTGAAGTTAAAATTCCCTTCGCAGCATGCATTCCTTGAATATCTTCTGGAGAAGTTTCAACTCTAACTAAAATTGTATCTTGCATCATATCATTTAATCTTTCAGCCTCCTCTGAGCTGAAAACTACTTTTCCACTTACTGCACCAGGAGACGCCGGTAGACCGTTTGCTATAACTTTGATTGAACTTTTCTCATCTAAAGTAGGGTGCAAAAGCGTGTCTAAAGAGTTGGGATCAACTCTTAAAACAGCATCATTTTTATTGATTAACTTTTCTCTAACCATATCAACTGCAATTTTTACTGCTGATTTTGATGTTCTTTTTCCAGATCGAGTTTGTAATATCCAAAGTTTATTACTTTCAACAGTGAATTCCACATCTTGCATATCCTTATAATGTTTCTCTAGTTTTTTTAAAATTTTATATAGCTCGTGATATACTTCTGGCATCGACTCTTCCATAGATGCATCATCAACTTTTGCTTCTTTTCTTGCCTTCTTTGTAATGTACTGTGGAGTTCTTGTTCCAGCTACAACATCTTCTCCCTGAGCATTAATCAAATATTCTCCATAAATATCATTTGACCCATCTGAAGGGTTTCTAGTGAAGACAACTCCTGTTGCACAATCATTACCCATATTTCCAAAAACCATAGATTGAACATTAACAGCTGTTCCCCATTCAGAAGGAATTTGATTCAATTTTCTGTAAACTCTCGCTCTTTTGCTCTCCCAAGATAAAAATACAGCACTTATTGCCCCGAATAATTGATGATAAACATCTTGAGGAAAATCTTTACTAGTCTTTTCTTTAACTACATTCTTAAAATCATTTATTAAACCATCCCAATCCTCTTCATCGAGATCCGTATCAAGCAATACTCCTTTTGTTAACTTATAATTTTCTATCAATTCCTCAAAATTGTAACTTTCAACACCCATCACTACATTTCCGTACATCTGGATGAATCTTCTGTAGCTATCTTTCGCAAATCTTCCGTTAGATGTTTTGTTAGCCAAAGCAACAACTGTTTTGTCATTTAGTCCTAAATTCAAAATTGTATCCATCATACCTGGCATTGAAACTCTTGCTCCAGAACGAACTGATAAAAGGAGAGGATTTTTTAAATCTCCAAATTTTTTTGATACATCTTTTTCTATTGTTTTAATTTCTTTTTTTATTTGGCTAATTAATTTGGAATTTAATTTTTTTTTATCCTTATAAAAAATTTCGCACACTTTTGTTGAGATAGTAAAACCAGGAGGTACTGGTAAACCCATTCTTCCCATTTCAGATAAATTTGCTCCCTTACCACCTAAAAAATTTTTTGGATCTTTTATTTTTTTTGAATCTTTAGACTTAAAATTAAGAATTAACTTATTCATTATGAGCTTTTAAAAATCGAAAATTTATATAATTTTGAAACGTTTTACATAACATATTAATAAGTTCCAAACGATTTTTTCTTAAAGTTTCATTATCTTCGTTAACTTTTACATTATCAAAAAATTCGAAAATTTCTTTTTTAGTTTCAGCTAAAATTGATAATGATTTTTCACAATTTTCATCACTGTTTATGGTAGAATAATATTTTTTAATATCATTAATTTTTTTATATAAGTTTTTTTCAAAGTCACTTTTAAAAATACCAGGATCAGTTGTATCATTTATTTCAATCTCATTATTTTTCATCTCATGATCTAAAATGTTTGATGCTCTTTTATAACTTGAATTGATGTCTATACCAATTTGGGTGTTAATTACCTTATTAAGACATTTTGCTTTTTCAAAAGATGAAAATAAATTATTTAATGAAAATGATGATAGAGTGGCCTCAATTATATCGTAACGTATTTCTTTGTCTTTAAGATAGTATCTAAACCTATCTTTTAAAAAATCTTGTAATTCTTTTTGTAAATCTTTGTTTTCAAGATTGTATCCCTGGTCTTCGTAAAGGCGTGAGGAATAATTCAAAAGATCATTTATTTTCAAATTCTTTCTATTTTCTATTATGGTTCTTATTATACCTAGAGCAACTCTCCTCAATGCTAATGGATCCTTTGAACTTGTAGGTTTCTCATTAATACCAAAAAAACCCACTAAAGTATCAATCTTATCTGTAATTGATAACGTGACACTGAATGGTTTTTTTGGAACTATTGAATTGAGTCCAATTGGTAAATATTGCTCAGAAATAGCTAAAGACATATCTTTATCAAATCCTTGATATTCAGAAAAGTACCCTCCCATAAGTCCCTGAAGTTCAGGAAATTCACCAACAAGATCAGAAGTAAGATCAGTCTTACAAATTGATGCTAACAATTCTACTTTCTCTTTACTAATTAACAATTCATCTGAAATCATTCCACCAATTTTTCTCATTCGTTGAACTTTATCGAAATAAGATCCAAGCCCTTTAAAAAAATTCATTGATTTTAATTCTGACACTTTTTTTACCAAATTTTGAGTTTTATCTTTATTCCAAAAAAATTCTGCATCACTTAATCTTGCATCAACTACTCTTTCATTGCCTATTTTAATGAGACCTTTTTTATCTTTTTTATTTGTTACAATTAAAAATTCATTTGTAATTTCATTTTTGTCGTTAAATGTTGGAAAATATTTCTGGTGAGACTCCATTGTTAAGGTCAAAATCTCTTTAGGAACCGATAAAAATTTTTTATCAAATTTGCACAATAAAACATTTGGACTATCTACTAAATTTACAACCTCATCCATCAATTTAGGATTTTCATTAATTTTTAACCCTTTTTTCCCTAATATCTTTAAAAAAGATTTATTAATTATTTTTAATCTTTTATTTTGATTAACGATCACTCCATTATCTTCAAAAAATTTTTCATATTTCTTAAAATTTTCAAAAGATCTTTTTTTTTCTTCAAAATCTTTATCTACAAAAGTCAAATTAGAAGAAGTTAAATGATGAAATTTAAAACTTACGATTTTTTTATCAAATATTGATAAAATTGATTTTAATGGTCTTCCCCAATTTAAATCAAATTCACCCCATTTCATTGATTTTTTCCATTGATAGTTACTCAAAATTTTTGGAATGAATTCAGTGAGTAAATCATGTGTTTTTAATGAGGTTGCTACAGTTTTGTAAAAATAAAATTCATCCTTTTCGGTCTTTTTTTTAAATAAGTCCTTTTTGTTAATTTTGTTTGATCTCAAAAAACCCTCCAACGCTTGTTCAGGAGCGCTAGTTTTAGGGCCTCTAATCTCTTTAGATTTAATCTTAATTTGTTTATCTAGGCCTTCAAAAACTAGAACTAATCTATTTGGAGTTGAAAAAGAAAAATTTTTTTTTGATCTAATTGATTTTTCTTCAAATAAATTTTTAAAATCTTCAAAAATTTTTTCTCTTAAATTTTTTTGAAGCCCAGCAGGAATTTCTTCACTAAATAGCTCTAAAAAAAATTCTGACATTCTATGTTTGCGACTGTACCCAAATTGTAGCAGCTTGTTTTGTAATTTCTCTTATTCGACCAATATATTCTGCTCTTTGCGCAACACTAATTGCTCCGCGAGCATCTAATACGTTAAATATATGACTTGCTTTCAAACATTGATCGTATGCAGGTAAAGATATATTTTTTTCAACTAATGATTTTGCTTCACTCTCATGCATATCAAATATTCTAAATAAGTTTTCTGTATTAGCATGCTCAAAGTTATAAGCTGAAAATTCTTTTTCTGATTGATGAAAAACTTCTCTATATTCAATACCCTCATCATTCCAAACTAAATCATAAACGTTTTTTTTCTGCTGGGTAAACATACAAATTCTTTCAAGACCGTAAGTTATCTCTACTGACACTGGTTTACATTCAAAACCTGCCATTTGTTGAAAATATGTAAATTGAGATATTTCCATGCCATCACACCAAACTTCCCATCCAAGACCTGCAGCACCTAGAGTTGGGCTTTCCCAATCATCTTCAACAAATCTAATATCGTGCTCTTTATGATTAATTCCTATTACCGACAAACTATTTAAATAAAGTTTTTTAATATTAATTGGAGAGGGTTTTATTATAACTTGAAATTGATAATAATGCTGAAGTCTATTTGGATTATCTCCATATCTTCCATCTGTAGGTCTTCGTGAGGGTTGAACATACGCTGCTTTCCATGGCTTAGGTCCAAGAGATCTTAGAGTAGTAGCTGGATGAAATGTTCCAGCTCCAACTTCCATATCATAAGGTTGTAAAATTACACATCCATTTTTACTCCAAAATTTTTGAAGATTTATAATTGTATCTTGGAAAGTTTGAAATTTTGGTTTTTTTTTAATTCTTTTAGAGGCCATATTTTTGCCAAACTGATTTTTCCTCTAATATTTTTGCTAATTGATCGACATGATCATTTGAAGACGACAATTTTTTACTAAGCCAGCTTTTTGATTTTTCAAATTTTTTAATAACAACATCTTCTCCAAATTTTTCTCTTAATATCTGATTTGCATTTCCTATATCATCTATCAAACCAAGATCTTTGGCTTTTCTACCTGACCAAAATTCACCTGAAAATAATTCTACTTCAGATTTTTTAAGTTTTGATGACCTACTTTTTTCGACCACCTCTATGAAATCTTTATGTAGATCTAATTGTATATTTTTTAATCTTTCGATGTCTTCCTTTTTTTCATCTAGAAATGGGTCTAATGTACTTTTATTTTTCCCAGCAGTATGCACTCTTCTCTCAACACCTATCTTTTTTATCAATTCTGTAAAACCAAAAGAAGAGTAGATTACTCCTATTGAGCCTATTATTGAACTTGAGTTCGCATAAATTTCATCTCCAGCACAAGCTATTAAATATCCGCCTGAAGCTGCTACGTCTTCGGCAAAAACTATTACTTTTTTTTTATTTTTTTTTGCCTGTTGTCTAATTAAGCTGTAAATTAAATGTGATTGAACAGGAGAACCTCCAGGAGAGTTTATTGTTATAGCAACACATGGTGCTTTTTTTAGAGAAAATGCTTTTGTAATAATGTCTTCTTGGCCAGAAAAATCTATACCTTGTTTAAATTTCCCCACATTCCCAATAACTCCACTTAGCTTAATATGTGGAATAATTTTTTTCTTTTTAAAAAAAGAGAGCATTTTTAATATTTATAGAATTTTTTTATGAATATAAAGACACCTTATAATTGAAGATTAAGGTGCGTCAATTGATAAGTATAAAAAGCAACCTATTATACTAATTTGCTCAATTAATGGGAAGTGTCATACAATTAAAAAACAAAATTAATAATTCATATTTTCAACTGAAAAATTCAGTTGAAGATAGATTGATGTTAGTTGAAGAAAAAATAAAGTCTAAATTAGAGAGCAAAGTAGACTTAGTTCAGAAAATGACAAACTATCACCTTGATACAGGCGGAAAGAGATTGAGAGCCTTACTAACTTTAGGTTCTGCAAAATTATGCGGATATGCAAAAGGAACTAGAGATATTAATTTGGCTGCTTGTGTAGAACTTATTCACTCAGCAACTTTAATGCATGATGATGTAATAGATAATGGATCTATTAGAAGGGGGAGAAAAACTTTAAACAAAATATGGGATAATCACTCTTCTGTTTTAGTTGGAGATTATTTACTTAGTAGATGTTTTGAAATGATGGTAGATGACGGAAATATTGAGGTTTTAAAATTATTATCTTCAACTTCCTCTAAGATTGCACAAGGAGAAGTTCTTCAATTACAACACAGAGGAGAGGTAGATATGTTGGAGGAAACTTATTTAAGAATAATTTCTGCGAAAACTGCTGAATTATTTGCAGCATCTACCAAAGTTGGTGCAATTTTGTCAGATGTGTCATTAAAAGAAAAAGAGGCTTTGGAATTTTACGGAAGGAATTTGGGATTAACTTTTCAAATAGCTGATGATACTTTAGATTACAATTCTGAGTCAAAATTATTTGGAAAAAAAATTGGCAAAGATTTTTATGAAGGGAAAATTACTCTGCCAATAATCTTATTATTTCAAAAAGCAAATCTTAAAGAAAAGGAAAGTCTGAAAGGTATTTTTTTAAAAGATAGAAGAGATGAAAATAATTTTAATTATACATTATCTTTAATCAAACAATATGAAATTATTAAAGAATGTTATCAAAAAGCAAATCATTACATAAATTTAGCGTCAAACTCATTATCGATATTTAAAGACTGTAATGAAAGAAATATTCTTGAAAATTTAACTTCATTTAGTTTGTCAAGGGATTTTTAGGGACTTAAAAGACTTTTTGTCCAACTACCATTTTTATCTAAAGAATACTTTAATCTTTCATGTATTCTGTTATCTCCATCTAACCAAAATTCAATTGTGGAAGGTGTTAAATTCCAGCCAGACCAATGGCTTGGTCTAGGTACATTATCTTTGTCATTATATTTTTTTTTATAATTCTCTAAAGCATCTAAAAGTTCATCTCTGTTTTGGAGAATACTACTTTGTTTTGAGGCCCAAGCACCTATTCTGCTATCATATGCTCTTGAGTTATAGTACTCATCAGCAGTTTGATCATCTACTTGTTTCAATGTTCCAACTATCCTTATTTGTCTTAGTAAACTTTTCCAATGAAAGCACATTGTAGCATTCGGGTTTTCTTTAATTTCATTACCTTTCTGACTATTTAAATTTGTATAAAAAACAAATCCTTTTTCACTATGACCTTTAAGCAGAACCATTCTTACTGAGGGAATACCCTCTTTATTTGCTGTACCAAGTGCTAAAGCATTAGGATCATTAATTTCTTTTTTTTTAGCCTCCTCAAACCATCTTTGAAATAATTCAAATGGATTATCAAGATCTAAGAAGCATTTATTAAGCCCAAGTGAGTTTTTTTGATTCATAATTTTAACAAAATAATCTATACAATATAAATAATGTCATTTAATACTTTTGGAAAGTCTTTTCGTTTTACAACTTGGGGAGAGTCCCATGGTCCAGCTATAGGGTGTATTATAGATGGGTGTCCACCATTAATACAATTAAAAGAAGCAGATATTCAAAAAGAATTAAACAAACGAAAACCTGGGCAATCAAAGTTTACTACTCAAAGGAAGGAGAGTGACAAGGTTCAAATTCTTTCAGGGGTTTTTGAGGGGAAAACGACTGGGACACCAATATCATTAATAATTTACAATGAGGATATGCGTTCAAAGGATTATAATGATATCAAAGATAAATTTAGACCAGGACATGCTGATTTCACATATTTTAAAAAGTATGGAATAAGAGACTACAGGGGTGGCGGTAGATCATCTGCAAGAGAAACAGCTGCAAGAGTTGCAGCAGGTGCTGTGGCAAAAAAAAGTTTTAGAAAATAAATTAGGAAAAAAATTTAAAATCACTGGAGCTGTAACCCAACTTGGAATATTAGGATGTGATACTAATAAATGGGATGATAAAATAATTTCTAAAAATCCATTTTTTTGCCCAGATAAATCAATGTTAAAAATTTGGGAAAAATACTTATTAAGTATTAGAAAAGCTGGATCGTCATGCGGAGCGATAATCGAAGTAAGAGCGAACGGTATTCCTGCTGGATTAGGAGCACCTATATACTCAAAATTAGACTCTGACATAGCATCAGCTATGATGAGTATAAATGCTGTTAAAGGAGTTAATATTGGCTCAGGTATGAACTCAGCACAATTGTCAGGTGAGGAAAATTCAGATGAAATTTCTCAAAATAGAAAAAAAACAAAATTTAAATCTAATAACGCTGGAGGGATTCTGGGAGGCATTTCTTCAGGTCAGGAGATAATTGTCTCTTTTGCTGTAAAGCCAACTTCTTCAATTTTAAAAAGTAGAAAAACAATCAATAAATTTGGAAAAAATACGAGTATATCAGTAAAAGGTAGACATGATCCATGTGTGGGTATAAGAGCTGTTCCTGTGGGTGAAGCAATGTTATCTTGTGTTTTATTAGATCATTATCTTCTACACAAAGCTCAGTGTAGTTAATTTTGTTTTTTCAAAACTATATTGGAATTTAATAAATCTAAAACTTTTTCCTCAATTGAAACTGAGTCAAGATTTGCCACTTTATACATTTTATCTGGAGTATCCTGATCAATAAAAATATCTGGTAACGTTAATGATCTAAATTTTAAATTAGAGTCCATTAAACCTTTTTTTGTCAAAAAATTTACCACGTGAGATCCAAAACCACCGATTGAACCCTCCTCTATAGTCATGATCGCTTCATGAGTTGTAGCTAATTGCCAAATAAGATTTTCGTCTAAAGGTTTTGCAAATCTTGCATCAACAACTGTTATTGGTACACCTTTTTTTAATAAATTTTCTGCAGCCTTCAAAGTTTCATTCAATCTTGCTCCAAAATTAAGGATGGCTAATTTTTTCCCCTCTTTAATAATTTTTGATTTCCCTATCTCAATTTTCTCATTTATTGAAGGTAAAATTGAACCTAATCCTGTTCCTCTTGGATACCTAAATGCACAAGGTCTATCATTAATCACGGTTGAGGTATTTATCATTCTTACAAGCTCGGCTTCATCACTTGCTGCCATAACAATAAAATTTGGTAAAGTAGTTAAATATGTTGTATCAAAACTTCC
This sequence comes from uncultured Pelagibacteraceae bacterium, assembly GCA_902580335.1. Taxonomy (GTDB): domain Bacteria; phylum Pseudomonadota; class Alphaproteobacteria; order Pelagibacterales; family Pelagibacteraceae; genus Pelagibacter. Next base: position 13,117 of record CACHKE010000007.1, on the reverse strand, counting down.
AGCATGTGTTGGTCCATCAGCTCCAACCAGTCCTGCTCTATCAATCGCGAATCTAACTGGTAAACTTTGAATTGCAACGTCATGAACTACCTGATCATAAGCTCTTTGAAGAAAAGTGGAATAAATAGCTGCATAGGGTTTAAAGTTTTCGGTAGCTAAACCTGCAGCAAATGTAACTGCATGTTGCTCAGCAATCCCAACATCAAAAGTCCTATCTGGAAATTCTTTACGAAAAATATCAAGACCAGTGCCATCAGGCATTGCAGCTGTAATAGCTACAATTTTACTGTCCTTTTTAGCATGTTGAATTAAGGTGTTTGCGAAAACCTTTGTATATGATGGTAATTTACTTGTACTCTTAAGTTGTTCACCAGTTTTAACATTAAATTTTGATACTCCGTGATAATTGTCCTTTGCTGCCTCTGCAAAAGTATAACCTTTTCCTTTTTTTGATTTAATGTGAATTAAAATTGGTCCTTCATGCTTAGAGTCTCTAGCATTTTTTAAAATTGGAATTAATGAATTTAAATCATGCCCATCTATTGGGCCAATGTAATAAAATCCGAGTGAACTGAACAAAGTTCCACCTGTCACAGCTGATCTTAATAAATCTTCTGCTTTACCAGCCTTAGCACTAAATCTTTTTGAAAAAGCTGACATAATTAATTTAATAGTCTCTCTAAGACTAAAATAAATCTTTCCTGAAAAAATTTTTGCTAAATAAGTGCTCATAGCTCCAACTGGTCTAGCGATTGACATATCATTATCATTTAAAATTACGATCATCTTAGTTTTCGAAGCACCAGCATTATTCATAGCTTCATAAGCCATTCCTGCACTGATTGCCCCGTCACCAATTACTGCAATTACATTGTCGGATTTATTAGACAGTTTGTTTGCCTCTGCTATACCTAAAGCTGATGAAATTGATGTTGAGCTGTGTGCAGCACCAAAGGGATCGTATTCACTCTCTGATCTTTTTGTAAAACCAGAAAGACCATTTCCTTGTCTAAGAGTTCTTATTCTATCTTTTCTGCCGGTTAAAATTTTATGTGGATAGCACTGATGACCCACATCCCAGATTAACTTATCATTGGGTGTATTAAAAATATAATGTAAAGCCACAGTTAATTCTACAACTCCAAGACTTGCTCCAAGATGACCACCGGTCACCGAGACAGCATCAATCATTTCCTCTCTTAATTCATCAGCAACTTTTTGTAATTTTGACTCAGGTAATTTTTTTAAATCTGATGGAAAATTAATTTCATCTAACAGTTCGTATTTTTTTTTCATTTATTTCTATTCAAAATATAATTTAATGTTTCTGACAAATTTCTTGATTTAGATCCAAATTTTTTTAATTTACTTTTTATTCTTAAGATTAAATTATTAGCATATTTAATAGTATTTTTGTATCCTAGTAAACTAATTAGAGTAGCTTTTCCTTTTTTTTTATCCTTACCAGTTTTTTTTCCCGCAACAAGCAAACTTCCTTTATAATCAATCAAATCATCAGCGACCTGAAATAACAAACCTATATCAGCACCAATATTTTCAAATTTCTTAATATCACTTTTATTTTTTTTCTTAATTATTAATGGTGCTGCACAACAAAAACTAAAAAGTTTTCCAGTTTTTTTAATTTCCATCTCTTCAATCTTTTTTTGAGAAATTTTCTTACGTTCATAATTTAAATCTAAATATTGACCTCCTGCTATTCCAAGATGGCCTGAGCTTTCAGAAATTTTATTAATTAAATCAATCTTAATTTTTTCACTAATTCTTAAGTCTTTATGACTTAAAATTTCAAAAGCCATTGTTAAAAGTGAATTTCCAGCTAAAACTGCAGTAGCCTCTCCAAATTTAACATGTGCTGATGGTTTGCCTCTTCTTATAGAGTCATCATCCATACATGGTAAATCGTCATGTATTAATGAATACGCATGAATACATTCAACCGCAGCACCAATAACAATAAGAGTTTTATAATCTAACTTAAATAGAGACCCAACATCAATTAAAATTTTGGATCTTATTTTTTTTCCTCCAGAAAAAAGACCGTATTTCATTGCAACTATTAAATTTGATTTTTTTTGTTTGGTAATAAATCTTCTTAAAAACAAATTTGTATCTTTTGCAATTTTATTTAATTTTCTTTGCATTTTTTTTTTTATTAATCTTGGATATTTTTTCTTTTGTTTTCTCATTTATTTCTTTGGTATTCTTTTGAAATTTTTTCTCAATTATATTATTGAGTTTAATTAAATCTTGATACTTGTCTAAAGAGTTTACTAAATCCTTTTGATTTTCCAATTCTTCAATCATCTTATTTGCCTCAGTGGTTAATTCTTCAAGAGATAATGAATTATAATCATTTGGTAAATTTTTATCTTTCATATAATACTCTCAAATAATACATGAAAATTAATCTTGCAAATATTAAAAAAGCGAGGAATCTCTTAAATAAAAGAGAGTGTGTTGCTATACCAACCGAAACTGTTTATGGAATAGCTGGGAATGCATATTCTGATAAAGCGTGTAAAAAAATATTTAGATTAAAAAAAAGACCAATGAATAACCCTCTGATTATTCATTATTATGATTTAAAAAAATTAAAAAATGATTGTGTTCTAAACGCTGATTTTTTGAAATTATATAAAAGATTTTGTCCTGGGCCAATAACATTTATCTTAAATCAAAAGAAAAAATCAAAAATTTCAAAAGTAGCAACTAATAAAAAAAATACTCTTGCTGTGAGATTTCCAAAACATCCAGTAGCAAGAATTCTGTTGAAATATTTGAAATTTCCTATCGCAGCACCTAGTGCAAATATATCTTCAAGAGTTAGTGCAGTAACTTCTTCAGATGTAAAAGACGATTTTGGAAAAAAAATTAAGTATATACTTGAAGGTGGAAAATCTTCTGTTGGGGTTGAGTCTACAATTATTGATCTAAGAAAAAAACCAAAAATTTTAAGATTAGGTGGTTTAGAAGTTGAAACTATCCAAAAAATATTAAAGAAGAAAATTTCAATAAATACAAATCCTTCAAAAATTTCAGCTCCTGGCCAATTAAAGATTCATTATTCACCTGGAATCCCAATCAGACTTAATGTTAAAAAAATAAAAAAAGATGAGGCTTTTTTACTAATTAAGAAAAATAAGATTAACAAAACGAACTATTATTTTTTATCAAAAAAGGGCAATTTAAAAGAAGCTGCAAAAAATCTGTACACTATTTTGAGAAAGATAAAAAAAGATAATTACAAATCTATAGCTGTAGACAAAATCCCAAATATAGGAATCGGCAAAACTATTAACGATAGATTAATAAGGGCTTCAAAATTTTAATGACTACTCCTCTTGAAATAATTGATTTATCAAAAACTTATGACACAAAAGAAGCTGTTCGAGAAATTTCTTTTAAAGTAAATGAAAATGAAATTATTGGAATTCTTGGACCTAACGGATGCGGTAAAACTACAACAATAGGTATGATACTAGGTTTACTAAAGCCTACTAAGGGGAAGGTTCTTATAAATGGTATAGAAATTGAAAAACAAAGAGTTGAATTATTAAATAAATTAAATTTTATTTCACCATATATTGAGTTACCAAAAAAATTAACTGTAAAGCAAAATCTTGAGGTTTATGGAAGACTTTATGATGTAAAAGAACTTGGGATTAAAATTGATTATCTTTGTGAAAAATTAAGGCTAAATGAATTTATTAATAAAATAACAGGAGAACTTTCCTCTGGTCAAAAAAATAGGGTCAGTCTAGCTAAATCTATAATTAATGATCCGTCAGTTCTTCTTCTTGATGAACCAACTGCATCTCTAGATCCTGAAACAGGAGATTTTGTTAGGAGTTTTTTAGAGGAATACCAAAAAGAAAAAAAAACTTCTATTCTGCTTGCTTCGCATAACATGGCAGAAGTTGAGAGATTATGTTCTTCAGTTCTAATGATGAATAAAGGATCTATTGTTGATCAAGGAACTCCTGCCGAATTAATTAAGAAACATGGAAGGAGAAATATGGAGGAAGTTTTTTTAAAACTTACAAGAGATTTAATATGAATCTAAATAAAATGTATGGACTTTTTTTGAGACATTTTTATCTCATCAAAAGTTCTTTACCAAGAGTTTTGGATTTAATTTATTGGCCAACAATACAAATTATTCTTTGGGGATTTATTTCTAAATTTTTTTCAATTTATAGTGATTATTACAATAATACACTTGGAATAATTCTTACATGCGCAATTCTTTACGACATTCTTTTTAGATCTAGCATAAGCTTTAATATGCTTTTTTTAGAGGAAATCTGGAGTAGAAATTTTACTAATTTATTTATTGCTCCATTGAAGCTGAAAGAAATAATTATATCTTTAATTTTTACTGCTTTGATAAGGACATTAATCGGTCTAGTGCCCGCAATTATTTTAACTTCTCCACTATTTGGAGTTTCAATTTTAAAATTAGGTTTTCCACTCTTTATATTATTTTTAAGTTTGTACATATTTGGGATTACACTAGGTTTATTTGTGAGCTCAGGTTTAATGAGATACGGACCATCCTTTGAAAATATTGCCTGGTCATCATTATTTTTACTTGCTCCATTAGGCTGTATTTACTATCCAATAGAAATTCTTCCTGAATTTTTCCAAGTAATTGCAAAAGGCTTACCATTAGTTTACATTTTTGATGAAACCAGAAATATTTTAATAAATGGTCTTGTAGATTATGACAATATAAAACAAGCTTATTTATTAAATTTAGTTTATTTAATTTTTGGAATAGGACTGTTTTATCTATCTTTTTTAAGAGCGAGAATAAAAGGAACGTTAATAAATATGGGTGAATAATTGGTGCGCCTGCTAGGAGTCGAACCCAGAACCTCCTGATCCGAAGTCAGGCGCTCTATCCAGTTGAGCTACAAGCGCATATCATATTAATATATCATTTTATGGAAAAAAAAATAAATTTGACAGTTGATAAGAGCGAAAATGAACTCCGTGTTGATATTTTCATAAAAAAGAGAGAGGATATTATCAGTCGAACAAGAATAAAAAATCTTATTCTAGACAATAAGTTAAGAATAAATAATAAGGTAATAACTGATCCATCGAAAAAAATTTTTTTTAATGACGAAATAAATTTAGTCATACCTGAACAAAAAAAAGCTTCCTTGAAACCTTATGAGTTTAATTTAGATATAATATTTGAGGATAAAGATTTAATTGTTTTAAACAAACCGTCTGGAATAGTAACACATCCTGGTGCAGGTAATTTTGATAACACAATCGTAAATGCGCTTATGAATTATAGTAAAAATTCTTTTTCTAATATTGGAGGTGAACTAAGACCTGGGATAGTACATAGAATTGATAAAAATACATCTGGATTAATTGTTATTGCAAAAAATAATCAAACTCACGAACACCTCTCAAATCAGTTTAATAAACATACCATCCAAAGAGTTTACCAATTATTAATCTGGGGTAAAATTAGACCATCTAAAGGTAAGATAGAAACCTTTATTACAAGAAGCTCAAAAAATAGACAAATGATGGAGGTTAGTAGCAGTAAAGGAAAAAAAGCAATTACAAATTACAAAACTTTAGAAATTTTTGAAAATAAAAATATTCCAACTTTTAGTTTATTAGAGTGTAAATTAGAAACAGGCCGGACTCATCAAATAAGAGTTCACATGAATTATTTGGGTAACAGTATAGTTGGCGATGACAAATATAAAAAAAAGTTTAAAAAACTTAAAAATATTGAACCATCGTTAGAAAAAATTTTAACAAAATTAAAAAGACAATTTCTGCATGCTAAAACATTGGGCTTTATACATCCAAAAAAAAATAAGCAGATGATTTTTAATTCAATTTTACCAAATGAACTTGAAAAAATACTAAAAACACTCAGAAATATAGGTAAATAAAACATTGAAAAATTTTTAATATTAATTAGATAAACTGTCTATGAGCACAACTATGAAAAGCAATTTACCCATTTTAAGTAATGAGGGTGGCCTGTCTGCGTATCTTGAGCAAATAAAAAAATTTCCAATGCTTGATGCAGAAGAGGAGTATATGCTTGCTAAAAATTGGAAAACGACAGGAAATATTAAGTCAGCAGAAAAACTTGTTACAAGTCATTTGAGATTGGTCGCGAAAATTGCAATGGGATATAAAGGTTATGGATTACCAGTCAATGAAATGATCTCTGAAGGTAATATTGGACTTATGCAGGCTGTCAAAAAATTTGAGCCTGAAAAAAGGTTTTAGGTTAGCAACTTATGCAATGTGGTGGATTAAAGCTTCTATCCAAGAATATATCCTGAAATCATGGAGTTTAGTTAAAATTGGTACTACAACTGCACAAAAAAAATTATTCTTTAATCTAAAAAAATTAAAAAATCAAATTGCACCACAATCTGAAGGTGATTTAAGAAATGAACATGTAAACGAAATTGCTGAAAAATTAGATGTGAGTAAAGAAGAGGTTGTCTCAATGAATCGTAGACTATCTGGAAAAGAATTTTCTCTTAATGCTCAAGTCGGCGAGGATGGCGATGAATGGCAAGACTGGCTAGTGGATAAAGAATTAGATCATGACCTTAAATTTGCTCACCAAGAGGAGATGAAACAAAGAAAAGATTTATTGAAAGATTCGATGAAAGTTTTAAATGATCGGGAAAAGGAAATTTTATATTCAAGAAGATTAAATGATGATCCTACTACTTTAGAAGATCTAAGTAAAAAATATAAGATCAGCCGTGAAAGAGTAAGGCAAATTGAAAATAGAGCATTTGAGAAATTACAAAAGCACATGCTTTTGCTTGCTAAATCAAAAAATCTTTTACCTGTAAGTTAAACCTCAAAAGGATTTTCAACTAAAATTGTGTCATCCCGTTCGGGACTAGTTGATACACTTGATATTTTTGCTCCAATAAAGTCCTCGATGGCAAATAGATATTTTTTCGCATTCTCTGGTAAGTCGTCAATATTTTTGATCCCGTTAGTTGAAGTTTTCCATCCATCAAATGTCTTATATATAGGTTTGATTTGAAGTTGATCTTCAACTGCCGCCGGAAGATAGTCTATTTTTTTTCCATTTAGATCATATTCTACACACATCTTAATTTCATCTAGTTCATCTAAAACATCGAGTTTTGTTAGGGCAATGCCATCAATCCCAGAAATTTTTATTGTCTGTCTCACCAAAACACCATCAAACCATCCACATCTTCTTTTTCGACTTGTAACAGTTCCAAATTCTTTGCCTCTTGTTCCTAATAACTCGCCTATTTTATCTACCAACTCTGTTGGAAAAGGTCCCTCACCTACTCTTGTCGTATAGGCTTTGGTTATTCCTAGTACATAATTAATTGAATTAGGTCCACATCCGGTTCCTGTTGCAGCACTTGAGGCCACAGTATTGGAAGATGTTACAAAAGGATATGTTCCGTGGTCAACGTCCAGTAGAATTCCTTGTGCACCTTCAAATAATATTTTTTTCTTTTGTTTCTTAAATTGATCAATCTTAAGCCATACTGGTGCTGAAAATTTTAGAATTTCGGGAGCGATTTTTAAAAGATCATCTTTAAGCTGATTTTTCTCAAATATCTTTTTACCCAAACCTTTTCTAATAGCGTTATGATGCAGTAAAACTGTTTCTAATCTTTGGTTCAAATTTTTTTCTGATCTAAGATCCATTACTCGAATTGAACGTCTTCCAACTTTATCCTCATAAGCAGGTCCAATACCTCTCCTTGTCGTTCCAATTTTACTTTTACCTGCTGCATCTTCTCTTATTTCATCCATTTCTCGGTGAAATGGTAAAATTAGGTTCGCTGCCTCAGAAATCATGAAATTTTCTGAATTTACATTCACACCTTTTTCTCCAATTTCTTTAATTTCATCCAACAATGCCCAGGGGTCAACGACAACACCATTTCCGATAATTGAAACTTTATTTTTTCTAACTATTCCTGAAGGAAGCAATCTAAGTTTGTAAGTTACTCCATCTATAACTAAGGTATGTCCAGCATTATGACCGCCTTGAAATCTAATTACAATATCAGCTTGTTCTGATAGCCAATCTACAATTTTTCCCTTTCCTTCATCTCCCCACTGCGAACCAACTACTGCAATATTTTTCATTATTTATATATTTTTTTTAACTCAATAGAATTTAAATGATTTATCGGACCATGACCTATACCAATTTTAGGGTTTGTTAATATGGCAGAATTTACATATTTAACTCCTAGCTCACAAGATCTCTTTAGGGTTTTTCCACATGAAAAAAAAGATGTTATTGCAGTTGATAGTGTACAGCCTGTGCCATGAGTGTTTTTAGTATTAAACCTTCTATTTGAAAATACTTTAATCTCTTTTTTATTTACAAATATATCATTTACCTTTTTTGATTTTAAATGTCCTCCTTTTACTAATACATTTGGTACACCAAGTTTTATAAATTCATTTGCAGCAAGAATCATATCATTTTGATTATTTATTTTGATACCAGTTAAGATTTCAGCTTCAGGAACATTAGGCGTAATTAATGTTACTTTATTAATTAATTTTTTTTTCATCAATCGTACAGCTGAGTCACTAATAAGCTTAGAACCGCCTTTGGCAATCATCACTGGGTCTAAAATAATCTTTTTAACTTTCATTTCATTCAATGATCTTAATACCTTATCTATCACTCTTGCAGAATGAAGCATTCCAATTTTAATAGCATTGGGCCTTATATCTCTAATAGTATGAATTATTTGATTATAAATTTCATTTGGTGGAACGGATATTACTGATTTCACACCTTTTGTATTTTGGACTGTAACTGCAGTTACAGCCGTCATAGAATATACACCTAGACTGGTAGCAGTTTTAATGTCTGCCTGAATTCCTGCGCCACCTGATGAGTCAGATCCGGCTATGATTAAAATTTTTGATTTTATTTTCAAATTATCTAATTTTTTTCAAAATTATATTAACACATTTAACAAGAAGTCTTTTATTTTCACTTTCTCCCATAATTCTTATTTTTGACTCTGTTCCCGATTTTCTTACAAGAATTCTACCACTACCTGCAATTAATTTTGAAGCTAACTTAATAGATTTCTTAATTTCAGGTTTGTTAATTATGTTTTTATCTTTCACTTCAATATTTTTAAGTAATTGTGGTGTTTTATTAAAGTTTTCAAAAAATTCACTGGCTCTTTTTCCCTTTCTAAGAGCAAATAGGGACTCCAGGGCAACAAGTAAACCATCTCCTGTAGTTGCAAATTTACCTAGAATAATATGTCCTGATTGTTCTCCACCTAAATTAAACTTATTTTTTTGCATTACCTCTTTTACGTATCTATCACCAACATTAGCGCGTATAAATTTGATACCTCTTTTTTTAAAATATTTTTCAAGTCCGTAATTGGACATTAATGTTCCAACTACCCCACCTTTTAACATTTTTTTATTTTTCCACCTTGTAGCTAGTGCAGCGATAATTTGGTCACCATCTATAATGTTACTTTTTTCATCACACATAATTATTCTATCTGCATCACCATCTAATGAAATACCTATATGAGCCTTATACTTTTTAACTGCAGATTTTATTTTTTCAGGAAATGTAGAACCACAATTTTTATTAATATTTAATCCATTAGGATTTACTCCTATTGCCATCACCTTAGCTCCCAAAGATTTTAATAATTCTGGTCCAGCTTTATACCCTGCTCCATTTGCACAATCAATTACAATTCTAAGTCCTCTTAAATTGAATTCTTTAGTAAAATTTTTTTTTAATATCTTGATGTAATCATCTGTGCCTGTCTCTAATCTTTTTACTCTACCTAATTTTTCTGGCTCAGAGAGATTTTTAATGATTTTTTTATCAATCAAACTTTCAATTTTTTTTTCTATTTTATCTGATAGTTTCATGCCATCAGGTCCAAATAGTTTTAATCCATTATCATTATGAGGATTATGAGAAGCTGTAATCATAATTCCCATATTTGCCCTCATAGCTTTTGTAAGCATCGCTAATCCATTTGTGGGTAAAGGTCCTAAAGTATATACATGCATACCTGCTGATGCCAATCCTGATACAAGTGCTGGTTCTAAAGTGTATCCAGATAATCTAGTATCTTTTGCAATTATTGCGGTTTGTTTTCTTTTTTTTTGAGATTTAAAATATGTTCCACTAGCTAAGCCAAATTTAAAAAACATGTCTCCATTAATATTTTCACTATTAATAGCTCCCCTAATACCATCAGTGCCAAAATATTTTTTTGTCATTAATTATTTATTATATTCTTAAAGATCTTTAAGCCTTGAATTGTTTCATTAACATCATGAATTCTTAAAATTTGAACACCTTGCATCATAAGATATATTGATGATGCTATTGTTCCACCATTTCTTAATTTACTATCATTTTTTCCAGATAACTCCTTAATAAATCTTTTTCTTGAATTACCTACAAGTATAGGAAAACCAAGAGAATGGAAAATAGAAATATTGCGTATCAAACTCATATTATGTTTCAAATTTTTTCCAAAACCTATACCGGGATCTAGAATAATTTTATCATGTTTGATACCCTTCGATCTTAAAAGTTTTATTTTTTTTTCAAAAAAATCATATATGTCTAGTAATTCATTTTTATACCTTGGGTTTTTTTGCATTTTATCCGGAGTTCCTTGTGAATGCTGAATTACAAATGGCACTTTATATTTTTTTAATATATTTAAAGTTTCAGTGTCAAATTCTAGTCCTGAAACATCATTAATTAATTTGACGCCTAAATTTATTCCTTTGCTCATAATTTGAGACTTTCTAGTATCCAAAGAAATCGGTATTCTTTTTTTGATTAATGATTTTAAAATTTTATTAATTCTTTGCCATTCTAAATTTTCTTTAATTACTTTTGATCCTGGACGGGTCGACTCACCTCCAACATCAATCAAATTTGCACCACTATTAATTAAATTAATCGCATGATTAATTCCTTTTTTTTTTGAATTAAATTTCCCACCATCAGAGAAGCTATCAGGTGTCAAGTTTAAGACACCCATAATATTAGGTATTTTATTAAAGTTCAAATTTGAAAAATTTTTTTTTTTTGATTTAATTTTTTTTAAATCATAATTAATTTTTCTCCTAATTGATTTAGGTAAATATTTTATTTGATTAACAAATATCTTTTTTTTTGAATTTCTTGTAATTATCTCTATTTGATCAAATGAAATTTCTGTTAATCCATTTAGTGGTATAGTTTTATTTATATTAACTAATTTTTTTGAGCTATTTCCATAGTAGAAATTACACAATCTTGTGTAATATCTCGACATTAAGATTAATGAACAATTTTAGGTTTAAGTCCCATGGCACCTAAAGCAGAGTTTTTATCATCGTCAACTTTTAGATCTTGTTTATCAGCGGGGTATATATTTTTAGTAATTATATTTTCTATTTCTTCACCTGTTAATGTTTCATATGTCATAAGAGCTTTTGCAATTTTATGTAGGTCATCAGTTTTTTCAGTTAATATTTCTCTAGCTTTGTTATAACCCTCATCAACTAATTTTCTGATTTCTTTATCTATCTTTCGAGCCACTTCCTCTGAAACTGATTGTGTTTGTGTCACAGATCTTCCTAAAAAGACTTCTTCTTGATTTTCACCATATTCAACTGGACCCATCTCTTCACTCATCCCATATTTTGTAACCATGGCTCTCGCAAGTTGAGTTGCTTGATTTATATCTGAACCACTTCCTCCACCTGCACCTGTTGAAATATTATCTTTTCCAAAAATTACTTCCTCTGCCACTCTTCCACCAAAACAGACTGCTAGTCTTGCTTTCAAATATTTTATTGAATGACCATGTTTGTCTCTTTCAGGTAAATTCATCACCATTCCTAAAGCTCGACCCCTTGGTATGATTGTTGCTTTATGTATTGGGTCATAACTAGGCATATTAAACGAAACTAAGGCATGTCCACCTTCATGATATGCTGTCAATTTTTTCTCATCTTCAGTCATAACCATTGATCGTCTTTCAGCTCCCATCATCACTTTATCCTTTGCTTCTTCGAATTCATTTAAAGTTACAATTCTTTTATTTTTTCTAGCCGCTAATAATGCAGACTCATTAACTAAATTAGCTAGGTCAGCACCTGAAAATCCAGGAGTTCCTCTAGCTATAGTTCTTAAATTTACATCAGGAGCCATCTTAATTTTTTTAACATGCACTTTTAGGATTTTTTCTCTCCCAATTATATCTGGATTAGAAACTACAACTTGTCTATCAAATCTACCAGGTCTTAATAATGCAGGATCAAGAACATCAGGCCTATTTGTTGCTGCAATTATTATGACACCTTCGTTAGTGTCAAAACCATCCATCTCAACAAGAAGCTGATTAAGTGTTTGTTCTCTCTCGTCATTTCCTCCTCCTAAACCTGCACCTCGACTTCTTCCAACAGCATCAATTTCATCAATAAAAATTATACAAGGCGAATTTTTTTTTCCTTGCTCGAACATGTCTCTCACTCTCGATGCTCCAACTCCAACGAACATTTCTACGAAATCTGATCCAGAGATAGTGAAGAAAGGGACACCTGCTTCACCAGCTATTGCTCTAGCTAATAAAGTTTTACCAGTCCCTGGTGGACCAACTAACAGTGCACCTCTAGGAATCTTTCCACCTAATCTACTAAACTTTCTAGGGTCTTTTAAAAATTCAACAATTTCCTCTACCTCTTCTTTAGCTTCCTCAACACCAGCCACATCATTAAATGTCACTTTGCCTTTAAGTTCATTCATCATTTTAGCTTTTGATCTTCCGAAGCCCATTGCTCCACCTTTTCCACCTTGCATTTGTCTCATAAAGAAAATCCAAACTGCAATTAATAACAACATTGGAAACCATGAGAGTAGGACACCAAATAATGAAGGCATCTTTTCTTCTATAGGTGCTGCAGATATACTCACACCCTTCTCTGAAAGTTTTTCTATTAAATTAGGATCATTTGGTGAATAAGTTTTAAAACTTTTCCCATTTGCATACACCCCATTTATGTTGTTTCCTTG
>CACHKE010000006.1 GCA_902580335.1 uncultured Pelagibacteraceae bacterium | reverse complement strand
AAACTTTCCTGCATTTTCTATACTTTGAAGACTTTTAAAGTTTGTTGTATCAATAGCACTTTTGAGTTTTTTATGATCAATTTTATTATCAAATCTCATTAAGGTATTAACAAAATTTACTAGCTTTTCAAAAGTTTTAGTTGGATTTGTAACCATATCTTCGTATCTGATTGTAACTCTTCGCAATGACTTATTGCCTAACCAAGATCGATAATTTATTCTCCAAGAGTTAATAATGTTTGTTTTTGCGTAGTTTTTAAGATGTGGGTAGTCCTCTAATACTTTTTTTTCGTCTTGCATAAATTTTAATGCTTCATCATAAGAATCCAAATCATTGTGATTTTTAACTGAGGTAATTACATTTCTTGGATCTCTAATGATATAAATTACTCCCAATGAATATTCTGGTTTTGTAAAGTCTCTTCCAAATGCAGTTATTAAAGAGTTATGAGTCTTTAAAAATTTAACTTTTTTTTGATCACGAATATCCTTTTGTGAAGTTTCCCAATGTTTGTGAATTTCACCTTGTTTAACTTTTTCTTTAAAAAATTGTTTATTAGGATAATCTTCTATTAAATTAAGTTTACTAATGTCAAAAATTCCATTTTCACAAAAATAGTAAGCAGTTAGAAAAGATCTGACCCAAGTATTTCCACTTTTTGGATATGAAGCAATCCAGATAATCATATTTATTTATTAAACTAGGTGCTAATTATTTCAACTTAAATATTTTATGATGAACTACAGTTAAATATCTTAACTTTTCCAAAAATCTTTTGCCTTTTGAAAAAATTTTTTGATACTTGGGTTAGATTTATCATTCTCTATTTCCCTAAATTTTTCTAAAAGATTTCTTTGTTCTTTGTTTAAATACACTGGGACTTCAGTTTTAATTTGAACGTATAAATCTCCAAAATCTCCTCTACGCATAAAAGGCATACCCTTACCCTTCAACCTAAATTGTTTACCATCTTGAGTTCCATCAGGTATCTTTATTTTTGCTTTTTTACCGTCAATTGTTGGTATTTCTATTGTAGTACCAAGTGCAGCATCTGCTATGGAAATTGGAAACTCAAAAAATAAATTTACATCAGATCTTTTAAATAATTCATGAGATTTTACATTTATAAATAAATATAAATCACCACTAGCACCACCTCTTGTTCCTGCTTCACCTTTGCCAGCAAGTCTAATTCTTGTGCCATCATCAACCCCTTTTGGAATTGTCACAGACACTTTTTTCGAGGTTTGAGTATTTCCTTGTCCATTACAGTCTGAGCAAGGATTTGTTATTTCTTCGCCACTTCCTGCACATTGAGGACATGTTTGTTGAACTGTAAAAAAACCTTGATTAGATCTTACTCTACCGTTTCCTCCACAATAAGTACATCTATCAGGGCTAGACCCGGGTTTAGATCCATTTCCTTTACATGTGTTACATTTTTCTGATGTCGAAAATTGTATATTTTGTTTCTTCCCTGAGTAAGCTTCCTCTAATGTAATCGATAAATCATATCTTAGATCTGAACCTCTATTATTTGAACTTCTTCCCCTAGAACTTCTTCTTCCACCACCGAAGTCTCCAAAAAAATCCTCAAATATATCTGAAAAATCTGCACCACTGAAACCTCCAAAACCGCCAAACCCACCTTGTCCACCACCACCATTTTCAAAGGCAGCATGACCAAAATTATCGTAATTTTCTTTTTTAGATTTATCAGAAAGAATGCCGTAAGCTTCACTTGCTTCTTTAAACTTGTCTTCAGCTCCTTTATCACCAGGATTTTTATCAGGATGATATTTTACAGCTAACTTTCTATATGCAGATTTTAATTCTTCAGGGGATGCGCTTTTATTTACGCCGAGGACGTCATAATAATCTCTTTTTGCCATTTAATACCCCGGAAAGATAAATGTATGTTAAGCGCTCTTTTCTTTATTTTCGTCTTTTACTTCCTCAAAATCAGCATCAACAACATTATCCTCTTTTTTTCCTTTATCATCTTTACCATCATCTTTATTAGAATCTGGTTTTGTATTTTGTTGTGATTTATATATTGCCTCTCCAAGTTTCATTGAAGCTTGAACTAGTGCCTCAGTTTTTTTCTTAATATCATCTGTGTTTTCACCTTTAAGAGCCTCTTTTAATTGACTCGAAGCATCTTCAATAGCTTTTTTGTCGGCCTCAGACACTTTAGAACCATGCTCTTTAAGATTTTTATCTGTAGAATGAATTAAGGTATCTGCTTGATTTCTTACATCTACAGACTCTCTTTTCTTTTTATCAGCTTCTTTATTGGCTTCAGCATCTTTTACCATTTTCTCAATCTCATCGTCACTTAAACCACCCGAGGCTTGAATTTGAATTTTTTGCTCTTTTCCAGTCCCCTTATCTTTCGCTGAAACATTAACAATACCATTGGCATCAATATCAAATGTAACTTCAATTTGAGGAACACCTCTAGGTGCAGGCGCAATTCCAACAAGCTCGAAGTTTCCTAAAATTTTATTATCAGCTGCCATCTCTCTTTCACCTTGCAACACTCTAATAGAAACAGCTGGTTGATTATCTTCAGCAGTTGAGAATACTTGACTTTTTTTAGTAGGAATTGTTGTGTTCTTTTCAATTAATTTTGTAGAAACTCCACCTAAAGTTTCAATACCTAAAGAAAGAGGCGTTACATCTAATAATAATACATCTTTAACGTCACCTTGAAGAACACCTGCTTGAATTGCAGCACCCATTGCTACAACCTCATCAGGGTTAACACTTTTATTAGGCTCTTTCCCAAAGAAATTTTTAACTTCCTCTATTACCTTTGGCATTCTAGTCATACCACCAACCATTACAACTTCATCAATTTCATTGGCAGTGATACCGGCATCTTTCAATGCAGTTTTACATGGTGGCATTGTTTTGGCTATAAGATCTTCAACAAGCGCCTCAAGTTTTGCTCTTGTAAGTTTTAAATTAATATGTTTTGGGCCAGTTTTGTCAGCGGTAATAAATGGCAAATTAATATCAGTCTGTTCAGCTGAAGATAATTCAATCTTAGCTTTTTCTGCTGCTTCTTTTAATCTCTGAAGAGCAAGTTTATCTGATTTCAAATCTATTCCATTATCTTTTTTAAATTCTGCAATTAAATATTCAACTACAGAATTATCAAAATCTTCACCACCTAAGAATGTATCTCCGTTAGTTGATTTAACTTCAAAAACTCCATCGCCAAGTTCAAGTATTGAAACATCAAATGTTCCACCTCCCAAGTCATAAACTGCAATTTTTTTATTTTGTTTTTTATCTAAACCATAAGCTAATGATGCAGCAGTAGGTTCATTTATAATTCTTAAAACTTCAAGACCTGCAATTTTTCCAGCATCTTTTGTTGCTTGTCTTTGAGCATCATTAAAGTATGCAGGTACAGTAATTACAGCTTTTGTAACAGCTTGGCCTAAATATTTTTCTGCCGTTTCCTTCATTTTTTGTAAAATAAAAGCTGAGATTTGAGAAGGAGAGTATTTTTCCCCTTTTGATTCTATCCACGCATCTCCTTTTTCTGAGTTGACAATTTTAAATGGAGCCGCTTCTATATCTTTTTTAACAGTTGGGTCATCAAAGTTTCTTCCAATTAGTCTTTTAACTGCAAAAATAGTATTTTCAGGATTGGTTACAGCTTGTCTTTTAGCAGGTTGACCTATTAATTTTTCTTTTTCATCAGTAAATGCAACAACGGATGGTGTTGTTCTAGCACCTTCTGCATTTTCTAAAACTTTTGCTTGGCTTCCTTCCATTATAGCCACGCAGGAGTTTGTTGTTCCTAAATCTATTCCAATAATTTTACTCATAATTGTTAATTCTCCTCGTCATATAAGTGTTATTTTTAATTCTACAAGCTGTTCCAATCATTATTTAGTCTCCGAATTCTCTTTAGATTCCTCTGTTTTGGCTGTTTTTTCTTGAGTTTTCTTGGCTACGCCAACTAAAGAAGGTCTTAGTAATCGATCTTTGATTGTGAAACCTTTTTGAATTTCTTGAATTATAGTTCCTGGCTCTTTTGTATCATCCTCAATTTCCATCATCGCTTGATGAAAATTTGGATCTAATTTTTTATTTAAACTATCAATCTGTTTAATATCATTTTTGTTAAATATGGATATTAAATCTTTATGAATTATATCAAAATGTTCTAAAGTTTTTTTAAGCGCTTCAGAGTCTTTCAATTTTTCATCACTCTCTAAAATACTTTTGGATCTTTCAAAATTATCTATAAGGCTTAGTGCTTCTTTAGCAAATGAAAAACCACCATATTCAAAAGCATCTTCTTTCTCCTTTTCAAATCTTCTTCTTTGATTTTCCATTTCAGCAAATGTTCTAGCTAGTTTATCTTCAAGCTGTAAAATCTTTTCTTCGGGTGTTAATTCTTTTTTGTCATCCTCCTCTTTTTTATTATGATCATCCGTTTGATCTTGAGGCTTACTAGATCGATTACTTTCTTCCTTATCTAAATTATCGTTTTGAATATTCTCTTTTTGCTCTTTTTCCATAGGAGCTTATATGGTAAGAAATTTAAGAATTTCTAGATGTTTAAAAAAAAAATATCAAAAATATTAATCGGTACAAACAACAAAGGAAAACTTAGAGAAATTAAGGATTTATTGCCAAAATCAATTAAGATTTTTTCTACATCAGATTTTAATCTTAAAAGCCCAGCAGAAAATGGCAAAACGTTTAAGGAAAATTCAATTATTAAATCTAAGTATTTTTCAAAAAAATCTAATTTAGTTTGTATTGCTGATGACTCTGGTCTTGAAATAGATTGTTTGGATAAAAAGCCTGGAATCTTTTCAGCCAGATGGGCAGGATCCAAGGGGGATTTTAATAAAGCAATTAAAAGAGTATATAAAGAATTAGATAAAAAAGATAAGAACTGGAGAACTAAAAACATTAAAGCAAGATTTGTATGTGCATTGTCAATTTGTTATTTAGATAAAATAATTGCAAGTGTCATGGGAAAAATTGAGGGTTCTGTTTCAAACAAAATTAGGGGAAAAAATGGTTTTGGATATGATCCAATTTTTATTCCAAAAAAAAAGAGACAAACTTTTGGTGAAATGAAGTTTTCTAGTAAAAGTAAAATCGACCATAGATCAATCGCATTTAAAAAGATTAAAAAATTTCTTTAAGTTTACCGTTATTAATTTCATAAAAATTTAGCTGGTGATTTATCTTATTATCTTTAATTTCGAAAACTCCTATTTTTCCTTTAAATGTATTTTGTGTTTTAAACGATTTGTTTATTTCTAAAGCTTCATTTTTTAGTGACAGGTAATATATTAATCCAACTAAATCATAACTAAGTAATGATAGATAATTAGGTTTATAATTAAATTTTTTAGAAAATTTATTAGTAAACTCATCCAAATTTTGTTTGTTAATTGAGGGATAATAAATTGGTTGTAAATTTTGTTCCTTTAACAAACTTTCATCAAACCATTGGTTTAAAGTAATTATATATTTATTTTTTGGTGATACATCAGTGTATAGCAATGAAGTGATAACACTTTTTAAACTCTCATCAAAATCTGTAATAATAACTGAATCAAATCTTACATTTCCAAGAGTGTATTTTTTTTCAAGATTTTCTATAATTTTTTCCTTATTTGGATCATCAGAATTTTCAACTCTTAATATTTCATCAAGTAGATTTTGTTTTCTTATTCCGTAATTTGTTATTTTTTCTATTTGTTTAGTTAATTTAGTAGGGTCAATATCATAGTTATATTGTTTAAAAAATTTTATCTTTGATTCTTTAATTCCTTTTTTAATCTCTAGGTCATAATTTAAATTTGGAATTAAAAAAATTGTTTTTTTTATCTCACTCATTTCTAAAAATTTTCTAATTGTATTCAATTGTGAAGAGGAGTTAATGCCACTGCTAATGATATTTTTGTGAAGATCTAAAGTTTTGTTTGTTAAAGATAAAAAAGTGATACTTTTTACTTTATCTAGAAATAATAAATTTTTGTGAAAAACTGGACCGATAACCAATGATATTCCCATCTTCTCAAATTCCAGAGCTGATCGTAAAGTCACATCGGGATCTGACCTGGTGTCTTTAGGATATATTTCTATGTTATTATCTTTTATGTCAATTAAGGCCATTCTAATGGAATTAAGTATTTGTTTTCCTAAAGACGCATCTTCTCCTGAGAGTGGAGCTAATACTCCTATTTTAATTTTTGTTTCTTCAGAATATGAAATGGATGTTTCAAATAACAAAACAAAAAATATAGAGAAAAGAATTTTAAAAAAATTATTCATTTAATGATTTATATAATTTTAGTATTGTATAATTATGACTTTAAACCCTAAATTTCAAAATAAAGAAATTAAAAAAGGGCTATATATAATACCTACACCGATAGGAAATTTAGGAGATATTACTTACAGAGCAATAGAAATTTTAAAAAAGTCTGATTTAATTCTTTGCGAGGACACCCGAATTTCTAAAAAAGTGATGGAAAAATTTGATGTAAAATCGAAATTATTTTCCAATCACAAATTTAATGAGAAGAAAAATTTATCTTTAATTATAAATCATTTAAGAAATGATAAAATTATATCTCTTGTTTCGGATGCGGGCACTCCTGGAATATCAGATCCTGGAGCCATATTAGTAAGAGAGTGTGTTAAGGAGAAAATAAATATATTTCCATTACCAGGCCCTTCTGCAGTTAGTACAGCTGTATCAATTAGTGGTTTTTCTGAAAAATATTTTTTTTATGGTTTCTTTCCAACAAAACTAAAAGATATTAAAAATGATTTGAAATTTCTGACACAATTAGATTCATCTATAGTTTTTTTTATGTCACCAAAAAAAATAAATAAAGCTATTCCATTTATTAAAGATAGTTTTTCTGAAAGAGATATTTTGATTTGTAGAGAAATGACAAAGTTCTATGAGGAATATTTAAGATATAAAGTTGATAATTTAAAACCTTTTGATGAAAACTTAAAAGGTGAATTAACCCTAGTCATATCTGAAAAAAAAAAATTAAAAAAGGGTTCTCTTTTATTAAGTGAATCAGATAAGAATAACATAAGAAAAATGATTAAAAAATTAAGTATTAAAGAAATTGTAAATCTAATTTCTCAAAATAATTCTGTGCCAAAAAAAAAAATTTATAATTTTTGTTTAAAGCTAAAAAATGAAGTTTAAAATTTTAATATTAATATTGATCACTTTGTTTTTGTCAGGATGTGTTGGTGTTTCTTCAAAGGGAATTTTTGGAACAGGAGTGTCAGTTGCTCTGGATCCTAGGTCTTTAGGGACACAGATTGATGACTCTATAATGCAAAAAAATTTATCAGCAAGAATATTATTACAAGATAAAAAATATTTTTTATCTATAAAATCAAAAGTCTTGGATGGAAGAATATTCTTAACAGGTAAAGTTGATAACCCTGAAGAAAAACTTCAAATAACAAAACTGGCTTGGGAAACTGAAGGGGCCAGATCTGTACGAAATGATATTAAGATTAAAGAGAAATTTAACTTTAAGCAATCTGCAAAAGATGTTTTAATTACTTCTCAATTAAGAACTGCTTTAATTATTAATAAACAGATAAAAGCAACTAATTATCAAATCGATACATATAAAAAGAAAATTTATATTTACGGTATAGCTTTGACATCAGATGAAAAGTCACTTGTTATAGAAGAAGCTAAAGAAATATTAGATGTAGAGGACGTTGTAGCAAGTATTTTGATTGTCGATGATTTAAGAATTCAAAAAAATTAATTTTTTTTATAATCAATCACATCTGACGAATACGCTGCAATTGATGCTAGATTTATAATTTCTGAAGTAGAAGTTCTTAGAGGAGCAATCTCTATTGGAAGACCCAAACCAATTAATAATGGTCCAATAACTTTTGCTCTGCTCATTGATTTTATCATTTTGTAAGAAATAGCTGCACTATGTTGGCTAGGCATTATCAATACATTCGAATTTCCCACAATTTCTGAAAAAGGGTAAAGCTCTTTATATAACTCCTCTAAAGCAACATCTGGCTGCATTTCTCCATCAAATTTAAAATCGACTTTCTCTTTCTTTAAAATTTCAACTGCATCGCTTAGCCTTTTTGTTCTATCAGTAGCAGGTTCTCCAAAAGTGGAATGAGATAAGAAAGCAACTTTAGGATCAAATCCAAATAATCTAACTACCCGAGCTGCTGATTTTGCCATTTCTGCTAGCTGATTTGCATCAGGGTATTCAATGACAGAGGTATCGCATATGAAAATTGTTTTTCCTCTATTCACTATTAAATTTAGGCCAAACATAATTTCTCCAGCTCTGGGATCTACAACTTGAGTAATTTTTTCTAGTGATGAGGAATATCTTCTGGTATTTCCAGTGACCATCGCATCAGCATCCTTACACGCCACCATACAAGATGCCCAAATAACTCTATCATTTCTGATTAAACGATCGCAATCTCGCTCTAGCATCCCTTTATTTCTTTGAAGTTTGCCAAAAAGATATTTTACATATTTTTCTCTTTTTTTGGCATCTTTTGAATTGGTAATTTCTATATCAAAATTTTCACTGTAACCTATTTTCTTTAATTGATTCTTAATTAAATCCTCTTTTCCGACTAAGATCGGTATTCCTAAATTTGAGTTTTTAAATGCTATTGCTGCTTTAAGCATGTTTTCATCCTCACCATCTGCAAAAATTACTTTTTTGGGTTTTTTCTTTATATAGTTATTTATACCTTGCATGATCGTAACTGTTGGATCTAATCTTTGTCTTAATTGATCTTTGTAATTATCAAAATCTTTTATATTTATTCTCGCAACACCAGTGTCTATTGCCGCTTTAGCTACTGCAGCAGGAATTACACTTATAAGTCTTGGATCAAATGTTGATGGAATTATATAATCTTTCCCATAATGTGGTCTCTCACCCCCCATTGCTGCAACAACCTCATCAGGAACTTCCTCTTTAGCTAAGTTTGCAATTGCGTGAGCGGCAGCAATTTTCATTTCCTCGTTTATGGTTTTAGATCTTACATCTAATGCGCCTCTAAATATATATGGAAAACCAATTAGATTATTTACTTGGTTTGGATAGTCAGATCTTCCAGTGGCCATAATTGCATCACTTCTTACTTCAGCAACTTCCTCAGGTTTAATTTCTGGATCAGGATTTGCGCATGCAAATATAATGGGATTCTTAGCCATTTTTTTAACCATATCCTTTGTCAAAGCTCCTTTTGCTGATAAACCTAAAAATACATCAGCATTACTGATTGCATCTGATAAAGTTCGATGTTCAGTTTCAATAGCATGAGCTGATTTCCACTGGTTTAAATTTTCTCTTCCACTAAAGATTACCCCTGTTCTATCAACCATTGTAATGTTTTTTTGTGGAACACCACTTTTCTTAAATAAATTAGCACAAGCCATCGCTGATGCGCCTGCGCCGTTGACAACTATTTTTACTTCATTAATTTTTTTTTTTGTAATATCTAGTGCGTTGATTAATGCAGCTGTAGTTATGATTGCTGTACCGTGTTGATCATCATGAAAGACAGGAATATCTAAAATTTCTTTAAGTTTTTCCTCGATAATAAAACAATCTGGAGCAGCAATATCCTCCAGATTAATCCCTCCAAAACTTGGAGCAAAATTTTTAACACTATTAATTATTTCGTTGTGATCTTGTGAGTCAATTTCAAGATCAATTGAGTCAATATCGGCAAATCTTTTGAATAATACTGCTTTTCCTTCCATAACAGGTTTTGAGGCTAAGGCTCCTAAGTTACCCATACCTAAAATTGCAGAACCATTACTAATTACTGCCACAAGATTTCCTTTACTTGTGTAATCAAATGCAGTTTCTGGATTTTCACTTATGGCTTTTACTGGTGCTGCCACACCTGGCGAATAAGCTAATGCGAGATCTCTTTTTGTAGTCATATTTTTTGAGGATGAGATTTCGATCTTTCCTGGCTTGTTATGACGGTGGTAATCTAAAGCCTCTTTATCTGTATAATGATCAATTTTTGTTTTTTTCATTTAGCTTAATTAGGTGTACAAATGAGGTAAATTTAAGACTAATATGATTCATGAATTTAGTTAAGTCAACAGGGACTTTTGGTTTCTATACTATTATTAGCAGATTACTTGGATATTTGAGAGATGTTTTGATAGCAATTTTTCTTGGAACAAGTTTTTTGGCTGATGCTTTTTTTGTAGCATTTAGAATACCTAACACTTTTAGAAGACTTTTTGCTGAGGGAACTTTTAATTCAGCTTTTGTACCAAGCTACACTTCTGAATTAGTTAAAAATAAATCTAGATCAAATAAATTTGCTAATGATGTTTTTAATTTATTATTCTTAGCTTTATTTTTTTTAGTTCTCATAATTGAAATTTTTATGCCAATTTTTGTGGGACTGATAGCACCAGGCTTTATTGAAAATACTAAAAAATTTGAATTAGCGACTGCTTTAACAAGAATTACTTTCCCCTTTTTAATGTTTGTAAGTTTATCTTCTTTTTTTGGTGCAATTTTAAACTCACATAATAAATTTGCTGCTGCTTCAGCAGCGCCTATTATTTTGAATATAGTTTTAATTACTATTTTATTTTTTGGAAGATATTTAGGTGATGAGTTAATTTACTATCTTTCATATGGGGTATCTATCGCAGGATTACTACAATTAATTTTTTTATATAGATTTGTAAAAAAATATTATGTCTTAGATTTTGATTTTAGATTTAAAATCACTAATAAAGTAAAATTTTTTTTTAAGAAATTACTACCAAGTATTTTTTCCTCAGGAGTTACCCAAATAAATATTTTGGTTGGAACAATTATAGCTTCATTCCAGGCAAGTGCCGTATCATACTTATATTATGCAGATAGAATATATCAAATTAATTTAGCAATAGCTGGTATAGCTATTGGTGTTGTTGTTCTGCCCCAACTCTCAAAACATGTTCACCAAAAAAAAAAGAAGAAAATATCAATAATTCAAAATAAAGCATTAGAGTTAAGTATGTTTTTAAGTATACCTGCATCAGTGGCGTTAGTTATAGGATCAGAACAAATTATTTCAGCTCTATTTGGATATGGTTCTTTTACAGATAGTTCAGTTTTTAATACTGCGAATGCTCTTTATTATTTTGGCTTAGGACTCCCAGCCTTTGCATTAATAAAAGTTTTTTCGACATTTTTTTTTGCAAATCAAGATACTAAAACTCCATTTTATATTTCTTTAGTTTCTGTTTTGCTAAATATTTTGATAAGTGTTTATTTTTTTAAGGATATTGGTTTTATAATTATTCCTATAGCAACGACGATATCCTCATGGTTTAACTCTTCAATGTTATTTATTTATCTAAAAAATAATAACTTATTTGAATTTAACAAAACTTTTTTTAAACAATTTGTTAAAATAATTTTTGCATCGATTATGATGGGTATTTTTTTTCAATATTTGATCTTGTTATTTGAAAATCAATTAAGTTATACTTATTTCTTTAAGTCTGCTTATTTATTGTTATGTGTTTTATTGACAATATTTTTTTATTTAGCACTGTCATATTTTATCAAAGCTTTTAATTATCAAGATATTAAAATAAAGTATTAGTATATGAAAAAAAAAATTTTCTCCGGTGTTCAACCTACTGGAAATCTTCATTTAGGAAATTATTTGGGAGCGATAAAAAATTTTGTTGATTTAAATAATGATACTCAAAATGAATGCATTTTTTGTGTAGTTGATCTTCATGCAATAACTGTAAGCCAAAATCCAAAAGATCTAAAATCAAATATACATGAGACAGTCGCCACATTTGTTGCAAGTGGAATAGATCCTAAAAAAAGTATAATTTTTAATCAATCTCAAGTAAGTGCTCACTCAGAGGCAGCGTGGATTTTAAGCTGTGTTGCCAGAATGGGATGGCTCAATAGGATGACTCAATTTAAGGAAAAAGCTGGGAAGGATAAAGAAAAAGCAAGTATCGGTCTTTATTCTTATCCTGTTTTAATGGCAGCCGACATTTTATTATATGACTCAACTCATGTACCAGTTGGAGACGACCAAAAACAACATTTGGAGTTATGTCGTGATATAGCTCAAAAATTTAACAACGATTATAAAATCGAAAATTTTTTTATAACCCCCGAACCTTTAATTAAAAAAGAATTTTCTAGAATTATGAGTTTAAAGGATGGTCTTAAAAAGATGAGTAAATCAGAGGTGTCAGACTTGAGTAGAATTAATTTAACTGATGATAAAGATCAAATAATAAATAAGATCAAAAAAGCAAAAACTGATACTTTGCCTTTACCTAGCAAAATTGAGGAGTTAGAAAAAAGACCTGAGGCTAAAAATTTAATCGGTATTTATTCAAGTTTGATGAATAATACACTACAAAAATCAATTGATGAATTTGCAGGAAAAAATTTTTCAGAATTTAAAGAAAAATTATCAGATGTAATTGTTAATGAAATCAGTCCAATTTCATTAAAGATTAAAGAACTATTAGATGACAAAGTTTTTTTAGAAAAAATACTCAAAGATGGATACGAGGAAGCTAATGAGATTGCCTCAAAAAAAATAAAAAAAATTCATGAAATTGTAGGTTTTTGAATATATTTTAATAAAGCAGTACCATTTTTTAAAATATTGCTTATATATAATTTATGTTCGTTCAAACTGAGATAACACCGAATCCTAATTCGTTAAAATTCATACCAGGCAAAGTTGTTTCTAGTGCAGGATCATTTGAAGTAAATAAAAATGACAACATAAATAATGAGCTTGTCAGAAATATCCTTTCAGTTAATGGTGTTGAGGGAATTTTTTTAGGTAAAGATTTCATTTCAGTCAATAAATATGAGGAAAATTCTTGGGATGAAATCAAACATATCGTGATTTCTCATATTAATGAATTTTATGCATCAGGAAAAGAATTTGTCATTAATAAAGATTTAACTGAACAAAATGAAAGTTTTGATGAAATTGAGAAACGAATAGTGCAATTACTTGAGGATAAAATTCGTCCGGCAATAGCTAGAGACGGAGGTGATATTAAATTCAAAGAATTTAAAGATGGAGTAGTTAAAGTTCAACTACAAGGGAGCTGTTCTGGCTGTCCTAGTTCTACAATGACTTTAAAACAAGGTGTTCAAAATCTTTTATGTCATTACTTACCAGAGGTAAAAAAAGTCGAGGCTGTTTAATAAATGAGAAAAATCCTTAAAAGAAATAAGATTAAACCTTTCAGAGTTTTTGATGAAAATGGTCTAAGTTCGCTACCAAGAATTATCTTAAGCAGTGTAGTTGTTATTTTATTTTTTTATTCTTTGCCAATTATAATCAGTTTTACTAGCAATAAAATTGAAAGCGCAGCTGGAATTCAAAATAATTCAAAAGCAATACTTGCATACACTCTTAATAAAAAATCCTCAAATTCGTCAAATTCCCAAACACTTAATGAGGATGATTTATTAATTGATATTTATAGTTTAAATGATCAAGAAACGGATACAGTAAGATTAGATGCCTCAACAATAAAACAGCTTTTTGAAGACACAGATTATAAACTTGATGATGTTAGAAAAAAAAAATTGGTTAAGCCAATAGCATTGACTTTACTTCCCGCAGAAATAAAAATGATAGAGAGTGTTAAAAAGAGGAAAGAATTCTTTATACAAATAGTATTACCATTAATTTTAGAGGAAAATAAAAACATCAAATTAGATAGAAAGAGATTATTCAGCATAATTAATAAGAGCAACAATACAAAATCTGAGAAACAATGGTTGGAAAAAAAATATAAACAATACGGTATACCTTCAAGAGATTTATCAGTTTTAAAAAGAAGGATGGATATAGTTCCAGTTTCATTAGCACTTGCCCAAGCCGCTAAAGAAACAGGATGGGGCACTTCAAGATTTGCACAACAAGGAAATGCTTTATTTGGACAATGGACATGGTCTGGAGAAGGACTAAAACCAAAAGATGCTGAGAAAAATGAGGGTCATAAAGTTATGAAATTTAATGTTTTACAAGCATCTGTAAGAGCTTACCAGAGAAATATAAATACACATTCAAGTTACGAGGATTTTAGATTAGCCAGAGCAAAATTAAGAGATCTGGGTGAACCATTAGACAGTATAATTTTATCAGAGTATTTGGATAAATATGCTGAGACAGGAAATGAGTATGTGAAAGTTTTACAAAAAATTATTCAACAAAATAATTTGAAAGATTTTGATGATGCAAAACTATTACCTTCAAGTATTGAGTTAGAAAGTTTAATTTAAAAGTTTTTATCGAATAATAAATTGTGTTCCAAACCATCTCCATTTACCATTGTCATTTACAGAGCAATTAATTCGGCCTCTTCTTGGTAAGAATGGTTCCCTAAATTCTATCGTGAGTTCTTTTTCAACAAGTTTAATATTTGATTTCATCCATTTATTACCTTCGTTTGAATAGCAGTTAACATTTTCAATATTTTTTTGTTCATCAAAAAATTTTACTTTAAATTTAGGCGGATTATTTTCTTTTGATAATTTTTTTTCCTCAGGTTCCAATTTTTTATATTCAAGAGGATAATAGTTTATTATTGATTTAAATCTTTTTATTTCTCCATATTTTTCATTAATTGGAAATCTTGGAAGTTCAAATCTATTTTTATTTATATCAATAATTCCAGAATGTTGCCCAAACGCAATTTTAAAATTTCCAGATATATAATCTCTCATAAATTCTGAATATTCTCCAAATGGGTAAGAAAATAGAGTTGGTACGTATCCTAATTTTTCTTTAAAAATTAGATTTGATGTTTTTATGTCATTTAAAAAAACTTCTTCTGATTTATCAATCAAATAATCATGAGAGTGTGAATGATGCCCAATAACTCCATATTCACTACTTTCAATTTCTTTAATTTGATCCCAATTCATGTATCCATTATTACCAACAGGTTCAGTGGAGACAAATAATACAAATGGAATTTGATTTTTTTTCAGGTAAGGCCAAGCGTTATCATAAAAAGATTGAAAAGCGTCATCAACAGTGAGAAGTATCTTTTTCTCTTTTTTTGGAGTACCGAACTCATCTACAAAATCTTTTGGATGATAAAAAGTTAAATTAGCATCCAAAATAAGATCAACATGTTCCTTGAACATATTCATTGATATGTTTGTTGATGGATATTTGAATTCATTAAATCGATGGTACATAATTGATAATACACCCTCATCATTTGAAAAATATTTTTCATTATTTTCTTGTGCGTTTGAGTTAAAAGTCAATATAATTATAAAAATGAATAAATTAATTATAGATGCTGTAAAAGATAAAATTTTTTTTATGATCATTAATAATAATACTTATAGTGTTACTCATGAAAATAGCAAAAATAATTATGAAAAACTGATGGTTTTAATTATTAATTTTTTAAAAGATAATAATCTAGAGATTAGTGACATTGGATCAATTTACATAAACAGAGGTCCTGGTAGTTTTGCAGGTATTCGAAATTCTTTATCAACAATTAAAGCAATTCACATGATTAAAAAAATTGATTATTATTGCTTTAGTTTAAAGGATTTTGAGAATGAAAATGATATTAAATACGAGAATATACCGCATCTTTGCAGTAAATTTAAGCTCAAAAAAAATTTGATTAAACCTTATTATATAAGTTAAAATTAGTTATGTCAGATACAGTTGATACAATTGAACAAAAGTGTTTAGCTAAAGGTGTTAAGCTTACTGAACAAAGAAAGATTATCGCTAAAATAATTTCCGAGTCAAAGTCTGAGTATGGAGAGTCAGATCACCCGGATGTAGATGAGCTTTATAACCGTGTTTCGAAAGTTGATCCAAAAATTAGTATAGCTACGGTTTATAGAACAGTAAAATTATTTGAAGAGGCTGGGATCTTAACAAAACACGATTTTAAAGGTGGAAAAGCAAGATATGAAGCGATGATTGAAAGCCATCATGATCATTTAATAGATATTAAAACAGGAGAGATCATAGAATTTGTTGATGATGAGATAGAAAAACTTCAAAAAAAGGTTGCAGAAAAATACGGCTACAAATTAGTTGATCATAAATTAGAATTATATGGGGTTAAAAAAAAGCCTCAATAAATGAGTCAAAAAATTTTCATTAAAACTTTTGGTTGTCAAATGAATGAGTATGACACGAATAGAATATTAGATACTGTAAAAAAAATTGGTTATGAAAAGACAGAAAAATATGAGGATGCTAATTGTTATCTATTAAACACATGCCACATAAGGCATAAGGCTAAAGAAAAAGTTTATTCTGAAATAGGCAGAGTAAAAAAAATCTTTAGGTTTAAAAAAAAACCATTAGTTATTATTGCAGGTTGTGTCGCTCAAGCAGAAAATCAAGAGATGCTAAAAAGAGAGCCTTTCATTGATTTGGTAGTAGGTCCTCAAGCTTATCATAAAATTAATGATGCAATTTTAAATTATGTTGAAAACAAAAGGAAACTCGAAGAAACAGAATTTGATGCAACTACAAAATTTGAATATTTGAGTAAAATAAAAAATAAAGCAGGAAAGGTTTCATCTTTTTTAACAATTCAAGAAGGGTGTGACAAGTTCTGTCATTTTTGCGTAGTACCTTATACTAGAGGACCAGAGTACTCAAGACCACCTGGTCAAATTTTAGATGAGGCAAAATATTTGGTTGATAGCGGTGTAAGAGAAATATCTCTGTTAGGTCAAAATGTTAATGCTTATGAAAGCGACGGTTATCGTTTATCAGATTTAATTATAAGTATTGAAAAATTAAGTGGAATCAAAAGAGTAAGGTATACAACATCTCATCCAAAAGATATGACCGATGACTTGATAGAAGTTTATAAAAGTTCTAATAAACTTATGCCACTTGTGCATTTACCAGTGCAAAGTGGATCGAATAAAATATTAAAATTAATGAATAGAAATCATTCTATTGAGGATTACCTCGAAATATTTAACAAACTCAAAGAAATTAATCCAAAAATAGAATTTTCAAGTGATTTTATAATAGCTTATCCCGGAGAAGAAAATCAAGATTTTGAGGATACTTTAGATTTAATTAAAAAAGTAAAGTTTATAAATTCATATTCATATATTTTTAGCCCAAGACCTGGAACAGTCTCTGAAAATCTAAATTTAATTGATAAAAAAACTTCATTTGAAAGATTAGAAAAAATTCAAAACGAGTTATTTGGCAATCAGCTTCAAAAGAACAAATCTTTAGAAAGTAGTATTGTTGAAGTTTTAGTTGAAAATTTTACAGAAGATAAAACTAAAACATTTGGAAGATCTAAGCACATGACATCAGTAATTTTTAATGGTAAGAAGAGTGATATTGGAAAAATCGTGCAAGTAAAAATTCTCAAAAGTAATAGAAGCACTTTATTCGGCGAAATTGTAGATAATTCAAATCAGAAAGTTGCATAAATTTGAGTGGAATTATAAAAAAAAATATTGATCAAGCATTAAAGTTTGTTTACTCGGAAAATAACTCTATAAGCGTAATATTTCATGATAACGATTTATTAATGGGTGTTGTTGGTGAATTTAATAAAAATTTACAGGAACTCGAAAAAATTACAAAATGTAGTTTATATTCAAGGGGAAATTCTATCCTGATAAAATCTGATCCTGAAACTAATGAAAAAGTGAAAAATGCAATCCAATTTTTAGTTAATCAATTTATTAATAATGGAAATATTGAAAACAAAGATATACTTTCTTCTGTAGACAAATTTATGATTAACGAAAAAATTAAAAACCACAATGTAACTGATATAATTAAAACTCCAAAAAAATCTATAATTCCAAGATCTGAAAAACAAAAGAATTATGTCAGAGCTTTACGGCAAAATGATATTGTAATCTCTGCTGGACCAGCAGGAACAGGTAAGACGTTTTTAGCTGTTGCAGTAGGTTTGACCATGCTTTTGGAGAAAAAGATTGAAAGAATAATTTTATCAAGACCTGCAGTTGAAGCTGGAGAACGCTTAGGTTTCTTGCCTGGCGATATGAAAGAAAAAGTAGACCCTTATTTAAGACCCTTATATGACTCTTTATACGACCTTTTTGATTTTGAAAAAATTCAAAGAATGATTGAGATTGGAGATATAGAAATTGCACCACTAGCGTTTATGAGAGGTCGAACTCTTAAAAATTCATTTGCAATTTTAGATGAAGCACAAAATGCAACAGATACTCAGATCAAAATGTTCCTAACTCGTATTGGTGAAAATTCAAAAATTGTAGTTAACGGAGATCCAACCCAAATTGATCTACCTAACAAAAATATGTCGGGATTAGTTCGATCAAAAGAATTACTTGGGCATTTAAAAGAGATATCAATTGTTGATTTTGATCACTCAGATGTTGTAAGACATCCACTTGTATCAAAAATTGTAAAAGCATACTCAAATAATGATTAAAGTTAATGTCTTCTCAGAAGAGAAGGCTTGGTCAAAAAGATTTAAAAACACAGATATTTTTTTTAAAAAAATATGTAAGGCTTTTCCAAAGAAATATAAATTCTCAAATAAAAAAGTATCCTTCAGTTTATTACTTTCTAACAATAAAAATATTAAAAAATTAAATAAAAATTTTAGAAATAAAAATAAATCTACTGATATTTTATCTTTTCCATTTAATAAAAAAATTAAATTTTCCAAAAACACGTATTTGGGAGACATTATAATCAGTTATAATCATTTAAATAAGCCTAAATCTCAAGATTTAGAATTATTTAAACAAAAAACTATTAAAATTTTTATTCATGGTTTTCTTCATCTTTTAGGTTTTAATCATATAAAGAATAAAGATTATTTTAAAATGTTAAGAGAGGAAAATTTTATATATAAACATATAAAATCTAAAATAAATTAATTTGAAAAAAAAAATTTATATAGAGTCATTTATTTTAATTTTAATAGGTTTTTTTTCGTCATTAAGCTTGCCTCCATTTAATTATATTCTAATTAATTTTTTAACTTTTAGTTTTTTTTATATTCTTTTGATAAAAATTTTTGAGGTCAGTAAAAACAAAAAATTATTTTTTCTTTATGGTTGGTTATTTGGACTTGGATATTTTACAAGTAATCTTTACTGGATTTCCATTTCATTAACTTTTGATGAAAGTTTTAAGTTTTTGATTCCTCTGACTATAATTTTAATTCCAGCTTTTTTAGCTATATTTTATGGCTTATCTTCATTTTTATTTTTAATCTTGAAGCCAAAGAAAAATTTAAGCTCCTTTTTACTATTTTCTTTAATATTTGGAACTATTGAATTCATTAGAGGAAACATATTGACGGGGTTTCCATGGAATTTAATAGCTTATAGTTTTTCTAATTATATCGAAATTTTAAGCATTACCTCGATTATTGGCACTTATAGTTTTAATCTTTTTTGTATTTCCCTTTTTGCTAGCACTTCATTTTTAATCTTAAGAGACAACAAAAAAGAAATTATTGTTTGTATTTTATTTCTTATAATAACTTTAAGTTTTTATTTTTTTGGCTCTCAACGATTAGAAAAATTCAACAATATTGAGGCTAATAAATTAAATTATAAACTAAGAGTTATAAGTTCAAATGTTAGTATTGATAGATTTTATAACAATACCGATTCTATTTCGGTAATTAGTGATCTTATTAAAATTAGTTCACCACAAAATAATGTAAAAACAATTTTTATTTGGCCCGAGGGTATATTGCCAGACACTTCAAAAGACCAACTAAAGGAATTTAAATTTTTATTTGAGGATGAATTCGATGAAAATCACATATTATTAATTGGGATCAATGATATAAAAAAAGAAGATCAAATTATTAAATATTTTAATTCATTAACAATTTATAATCACAACCTTGAAATATTAAATTCATACAACAAAGTTAATCTAGTTCCCTTCGGTGAGTTTTTACCCTTTGAAAAAATACTGAGTCTTATAGGATTAAAGACAATCACTAATAATTATCAATCTTATTCTAGAGGAGAAAAAAGGAATATTATAGAAGTGGATAAAATTGATTTTTCAGTAAGGCTATTACCACTTATTTGTTATGAAATAATTTATAGCGGAAATATTTTTAATAGCCGAGATTTTGATTTTATTGTAAATATTTCTGAAGATGGTTGGTTTGGTGAGTCTATAGGTCCTCATCAACATTTTGTGCACAGTATTTATAGAGCTATTGAAAGTGGCAAATATGTTTTAAGATCTGCTAATAATGGAATAGCCGCAGTAGTGAATCCTTTGGGAGTTGTCGAAAAACAAGTTGATTTAAATCAATCTGGTTTTATTGATTTATCTGAAACAAAAAAAATAGAGCCGACAATATTTTCAAAATATGGAAATAAAATTTTTACA
This sequence comes from uncultured Pelagibacteraceae bacterium, assembly GCA_902580335.1. Taxonomy (GTDB): domain Bacteria; phylum Pseudomonadota; class Alphaproteobacteria; order Pelagibacterales; family Pelagibacteraceae; genus Pelagibacter. The sequence continues at coordinate 48,495 of CACHKE010000006.1, read as the reverse complement.
ATAGTAATTTTGTTGTATATTTCTCTAATATTTTCATTTAATAGAATTAAAAATGAGTGATTTAAAAAACTATCTTTTTACTAGCGAATCTGTTTCTGAAGGACACCCAGACAAAGTATCTGATAGAATTTCAGATATGGTTGTTGATACTTATATTTCTGGAGATCCGTATTCTAGAGTAGCTTGTGAAACGTTAACCACTACTAATAAAGTTGTTTTAGCAGGTGAGGTTAGAGGACCAGAAATTAAAAAAGATGAATTAATTGAAAAAGTTAGAGCCTGTATTAAAGATATTGGTTATGACCAAGAGGGTTTTACTTGGAAAGAAGCCACTAAAATTGAATCTCATTTGCATTCACAGTCTGCTGATATTGCAATGGGAGTAGACTCCTCAGGTAATAAAGATGAAGGTGCTGGAGACCAAGGTATTATGTTTGGTTATGCATGCAATGAAACTGATGCATTAATGCCTGCACCAATTTATTACTCTCATAAAATTTTAAGATTAATGGCTGAAGATAGAAAAACTGGAAAATTAAAAAATATTGAACCAGATTCTAAAAGTCAAGTAACATTTGAGTACATTAATGGCAAACCTTCAAAAGTTAGATCAGTAGTAATTTCATCTCAACATTCTGCTGATGTAAATCAAACCCAAGTGAGAGACTTATTGAGGCCATATATGATAAATTCAATACCAAAAAATTTTCTTGAAGGTTTTAATGAGGACGAATTCTATGTGAATCCAACTGGTAATTTTGTAATCGGTGGGCCTGATGGAGATTGTGGACTTACAGGAAGAAAAATTATAGTTGACACTTATGGTGGAGCAGCACCACATGGAGGAGGGGCATTTTCAGGCAAAGATCCAACCAAAGTTGATAGATCAGCTGCTTATGCTGCTAGGTATATTGCAAAAAATATTGTGGGATCAAAAGTTGCAGATAAATGTTTAATTCAATTAGCATATGCAATTGGAGTATCAAAACCATTATCAATCTATGTAGATTTGTTTGATAAAGATTTAGATAAAAATAAATTTGTTTTAGAAAAAATTAATGAAAATTTTGATTTGAGTCCAAGAGGGATTAGAGAAATGCTGAATTTAAATAAACCAATTTATGAAAAAACAGCAGCCTATGGCCATTTTGGAAGAATGCCTGAGGATGATGGCTCATTTTCATGGGAAAAAACTGATAAAATTACTCTTTTTTCCAAATAGTAAGAGTTGAATTAAAAAAAAACTTTATTATATTGCTCTAAAATTGTTGAATTTACAAAATGGGCATATGCCCATTTTTTTTTGGGATAAATTAAATGTTAAATAAAAGAGCAGACAAACTTGAATTACTAAGAATCGCAGAAGCTGTTGCGCTGGAAAAATCCATTGATAAAGAGCTAATAATAAGTTCGATGGAAACGGGTATTGCAAAAGCTGCTAAATCTAAATTTGGCCAAGACAATGAAATCAAAGTTTCAATTAATAGAGAAAGCGGAGATATTGAAATTTTTAGAAAACTAGTAGTTTCAGAGAAACCTGAAAATTCAAACACTGAAATCAAACTTGAGGATGCTATAAATTTAAACAGTATCAATAAAGAAAAAAATATTGGTGATGAAGTTCTACAACCATTACCATCTTTTGATTTTGGAAGAATTGCAGCACAAATTGCCAAACAAGTTATAAACTCTAATGTTAGAGAGGCTGAACGAGATAAACAATTTAATGATTATGTTGATAAAAAAGACACAATCTTAAGTGGTATAGTAAAGAGATTAGAATTCGGAAGCGTTATAGTAGACTTAGGTAGAACTGAAGCGATTATTCAAAAGAATGAGCTCATTCCAAGAGAAATTATTAAAGCTGGAGATAGAGTCAAAGCTTATTGTTTTGACGTGAGAAGAGAACAAAGAGGTCAACAAATTTTCTTATCAAGAGCACATCCAAAATTTATGGAAAAACTTTTTATTCAGGAAGTGCCTGAGATTTATGATGGACTTATAGAAATTAAATCTTCGTCTAGAGACCCTGGAAGTAGAGCGAAAATCTGTGTTAAGGCTATTGAAGCCTCATTAGATCCAGTAGGTGCATGTGTTGGAATGAGAGGCTCAAGAGTGCAAGCTGTTGTTAATGAACTTCAAGGTGAAAAAATTGATATTGTTAATTGGTCTGAGGATCCAGCTATTTTAGTTTCAAATGCATTGTCTCCAGCTGACGTTTTAAGAGTCAATGTAGATGTAGAAAGAAAAAAACTGGATGTGATATTGACAGAGGAAAACTTAAGTAAAGCTATCGGGAGACGTGGCCAGAATGTAAGATTGGCAACAAAACTACTCAATTATGAGATAAACATAATGACCGATAAGGAAGACTCGGAAAGAAGACAGCTAGAGTTTAAAGAGAAAACGGATAACTTCGTTAAAAATTTAGAGTTAGATGAAACTTTAGGTCAACTACTTGTTGCAGAAGGTTTTTCCACTATAGATGATATTAAAGATAGTTCGGTTGAGAGCCTTTTGAAGATTGAGGGTATTGAGGAGGATACTGCCAAAGCTCTTATCGAAAGAGCAAAAGAATTTCATGAAAAAGATCAGGAGGATATATCAAAAAGAATTAAAGATCTTGGGCTTGAAGAATCATTAATTAATTTAAAGGGATTAACTCCAGGAATGTTAGTGACATTAGGGGAGCAAAATATTTTAAAGTTAGAAGATTTTGCAGATTTAGCGTCTGATGAGTTGACCGGAGGTTATGATGTCGTAAAGGGTTCAAAAATAAAAATTGAGGGTTATCTTGAAGATTTTGCGTTATCAAAAGACGAAGCGGATGAATTAATAATGTCTGCAAGAAACATTGTATATAAAGATTGAGAGATGAGTTATGGAAAACAAAAAAATAAAATTAACTATTTCAGGCAAACCAAAAAAAACAATTAAGAACTTCACATCTTCAAAATCTCAAGAAAATCGTTCAGTAATTATTGGAAAACCTCAAAATAAATTCGTAAAAAGAGGTAGTTCATATAGACCGAATAAGCCAATATTTTCGCCTAAAATTCAAACAAACCCAAATGATTTTGAAAAAAGAAAGCTTGCCGAACAAAGAGCTACAAAAAGATTAAAAGATGATGGTAATAAAAAAGATAAGAAACTTAAAGTAGGATCAAAGAAAAGAGAGGTAAAATTAACTGTTTCAAGAGCTTTAAGTGATGAAATAGAGGCTAGAGAAAGAAGCTTGGCTTCAGTTAAGAGGGCTAGAGAGAAAGAGAATAAAAATCAAAATAAAGATCAAAACAAAGATAATTTAAAACCGATAAAAAGAGACATCCACATACCAGAAGCTATTACAGTTAGAGAATTAGCTAATCGTATGGCTGAACAATCAAGTAATGTTATTAAATACTTATTTGGAATGGGAGTTACAGTAACAATTAATCAAACTCTTGCGGCTGATACAGCCGAATTTTTAGTAAAAGAATTTGGACATAATCCTATAAGAGAGGAAAAAGCAGAAGAAATCATTCAAAAGATAAAAGCATCTAGAGCTGAAAATTTGAAAAATAGACCTCCTATTGTAACGGTGATGGGTCATGTTGATCATGGAAAAACTTCTGTCTTAGATGTTTTGAGAAGTGCAAATGTTGTTTCAGGAGAATTTGGAGGCATAACACAACACATTGGGGCGTATCAAATTGAAAATAAATCTGATAAAATAACTTTCATTGATACTCCTGGTCACGCAGCATTTACTGAAATGCGAGCAAGAGGATCAAAGTTAACGGACGTTGTTGTTCTTGTTGTAGCCGCTGATGATGGAGTAAAACCACAAACTATAGAATCAATCAAACATGCAAAAGCTGCTAATGTTCCTATTGTAGTTGCAATAAATAAATGTGATTTACCAGATGCAGATCCACAAAAAATTAAAAATCAGCTGCTAGAGTATGAGCTGATCGCTGAGGATTTATCTGGTGACACGCTAATGGTTGAAATTTCCGCAAAGAAAAAATTAAATCTAGATAAATTGATCGAAGCAATCGTGCTTCAATCAGAAATACTTGATTTAAAAACAGATTTTGATTCAAAAGCTACAGGAGTTGTTTTAGAGTCAAAAATAGATGTTGGTAGAGGACCTGTAGCAACAATAATTGTTACAACAGGAACATTAAAAAAGGGTGACTTTTTTGTAAGTGGATTAAAATGGGGAAAAGTTCGTGCAATAATCAATGATAAGGGAAAAAATATTAATGAGGCGCTACCGTCTACCCCTGTGGAAATTTTAGGAATTAATGGTGCATCAAAAGCTGGTGATGATTTCATAGTTTTAGAAAGTGAAAAGGAGGCAAAAACTCTAAGCGGGAATAGAGCTCAAGAGAAAAAAGATGGAAAAAATCCACTAACTTTTGCTACTCAAGAGTCTGCTTTTACAGATAAATCTTCAAAAGAACTTAACATGATAATTAAATCTGATGTACATGGATCCTCAGAAGCAATCAAAAATGCAATAAATCAAATTAAGCATGAAGAAGTAAAACCAAAAATTATTTTGGCTGATATTGGAATGATTACTGAAACTGATGTTACATTAGCCAAAGCCTCTAATGCAGTGCTTATAGCTTTCAATGTAAAACCTAGTAAAGAGGCAAAAAAACTTGCAGAGAATGAAAATATTAAGATTTCCTCTTATAATATTATTTACGAGGTTTTAGATTATATAAAGCAAAGAATGTCAGGTTTGTTAGCTCCGGATATTACCGAAACAATTATAGGTACAGCACAAATCTTGGAAATTTTTAAGGTTTCAGGAGCAGGAAAGGTTGCTGGATCAAAAGTTACTGACGGTGAAATTTTAAGTAGCTCAGATGTAAGAATAATAAGGGATGGTTCAATAATATTCACAGGAAAAATTAGTTCAATTTTTAGAGAAAAAAATCAGGTAAAACAAGTTGCTAGTGGGCAAGAATGTGGAATTACTGTAAAAGATTATATAGATTTTAAAAAAAATGATACTATTGAAGCTTTTAGTTTAAAATCTGAGGAAAGGTCGATTTAATGGCAGACAGGATAGGTAGAGCAGTATCGCAAAGACAGCTTAGAGTTGGTGAGATGATAAAGCAGTCTTTAAGTATGATTTTTATTAGAAATGAAGCTAAAGTTCCGAACCTAGATACTAATACTATTACGGTTACTGAAGTAAGAATGAGTCCAGATTTAAAAGTTGCGAAGGCATATGTACTTCCATTAGGTGGAAAAGATGCTGAAGAAACAATTTATGTCTTAAAAGAATATTCATTTTTAATAAGAAAAATTCTATCACAAAAAGTAGTTACGAAATTTTTGCCAAAATTACTTTTTAGAAAAGATGAGTCTTTTGAGTATGCAGAAAAAATAGAAAATTTAATCAAACAAACAAATAAATAGGAATAAAGAGTCATGAACAAAAAAATACAAGAATTAGCAATGCATGATAAAGATACAGGGTCTTCCGAGATACAGATTGCTTTGCTAACAGAAAAAATTGAAAATCTCTCTGAACATATTAAACAATTCAAAAAAGACAAACATTCTTCAGTTGGATTGCTGAGAGCGGTTAACAAAAGAAAAAAATTGTTAGAATACCTTAAGAAGAATAAAATGGATTCCTACAAAAATGTACTGTCAAAATTGAATTTGAGAAAATAAGAATCAAGAAAGATAGAACGGAACGAAACGAAAAGAACGAAAAGAAATGGAAATGAAATGTTTAAAGTATATAAGAAGGAAATTGAAGTAGCAGGCAAAAAGATAAGCTTAGAGACAGGTAAAATAGCAAGACAGGCAGACGGAGCAATAATAGCAACATGTGGGGAAACAGTTGTTTTAGCGACAGTGGTGGGAGCCAAAAAAGTAAATCCAGATATGGATTATTTTCCATTATCTGTGAACTATCAAGAAAAGTATTATGCGGCTGGAAAAATTCCAGGTGGATATTTCAAAAGAGAGGCAAGGCCAACTGAAAGTGAAACTTTAATTTCAAGATTAATTGACAGACCTATTAGACCATTATTCCCAGATGAATTTAAAAATGAAGTTCAGTTGTTACCAACTGTAATTTCTTATGATAAAGAAAATGAAGCTGATATTTTATCTATTACAGCATCTTCAGCAGCATTAGCAATTTCAGGTATGCCATTTATGGGACCGGTAGGAGCTTCTAGAGTTGGTTATATTGATGGTAAGTATGTTTTGAACCCATCAAAGACTGATTTGCAAAAATCAAAATTAGATTTAGTTGTAGCAGGTACAAAAGATGCTGTGCTAATGGTTGAGTCTGAAGCAAATGGTTTAACAGAGGAGGAGATGTTAAATGCAGTTAAATTCGGTCATGAAGGTTTTGTTCCTGTGATTGAAATGATTGAGGAACTTGCAAAAGAATGTAGAAAACCTGAATGGACTGTTGAAAAGAAAGATCTTTTGGAAGTGAAGAAAAAACTTGAAGAAACATTTACTGAAGATCTTAAAAAAGCTTTTGCGACCAGAGATAAACAAGATAGATCAAACCAAATTTCAGAGATCACTGATAAAGCTAAAAAGCTTTATGAGGAAGATGAAAATTATACTGATCTCGATGTTAACTCTGAACTAAAAAATCTTGAAAAGAAAATTGTAAGGACTGATATTTTAAAAAATAAAAATAGAATTGATGGAAGGGGTTTATCTGATGTTAGACCTATCTCATGCGAGGTTGGAATTTTACCAAGAACGCACGGTTCAGCTTTGTTTACTAGGGGAGAAACGCAAGCAATAGTAACAGCTACTCTTGGCACATCTGATGATGAACAAAGAATTGAAAGCTTAGATGGATTACAAAGAGAAAGGTTTATGCTCCATTATAATTTTCCACCTTTTTCTGTTGGAGAAATTGGAAGAATAGGCACCGGTAGGAGAGAAATAGGACACGGTAAATTAGCATGGAGAGCTATACATTCCTCATTGCCATCTAAAGAGTCTTTCCCATATACTTTTAGAGTAGTTTCAGAAATTACAGAGTCGAATGGCTCTTCCTCTATGGCTACTGTCTGTGGTACTTCATTAGCATTAATGGATGCAGGTGTCCCCATTAAAGAACCAGTAGCGGGTATTGCAATGGGTTTAATTAAAGAAGGTAAAGATTTTAGCGTATTATCTGATATTTTAGGTGATGAAGATCATCTTGGAGATATGGATTTCAAGGTTGCCGGAACTAAAGATGGAATTACTTCACTTCAAATGGATATAAAGATAACAGGTATTACATTTGAAATCATGGAACAGGCTTTAAGCCAAGCTAAGGAGGGAAGAGTTCACATTTTAGGAGAAATGAATAAAGCATTGTCTAAATCTAGGAAAGATGTTGGAAAATATACTCCAAAAATGGAAAAGATTACGGTGGATAAAAAAGATATTGCAGCTGTTATAGGAAAAGGAGGAGCATCAATCAGAGAAATTGTTGAAAAATCAGGAGCTAAAGTTGACGTAAATGATGAAGGTGTAGTTACAGTTTCGGCACCAGACGAAGAGTCAAGAATTTCTGCCATGCAAATGATTAAAGATATTACTGCAAAACCAGAACTAGATAAGATTTATTCCGGTAAAGTAATGAAAATTATGGAATTTGGAGCATTCGTGAATTTTCTAGGTAAACAAGATGGACTAGTTCATATTTCAGAATTAGCAAACAAAAGAGTTGCTAAAGTAACCGATGTAGTTAAAGAAGGCGATGAAGTGAAAGTAAAAGTAATTGGTTTCGATAGAGGTAAAGTTAAGCTTTCTATTAAACAAGTTTAAACTGAATAACAGTTTTTTAAAACGGCTCTTTGAGCTATTTGAATAATCTGAGTATGAGAAAGATAAGTTGGTATTATAAATTTTTAATCTTTAAATTAAAAAAGAAAACCAACTTGGATAACTTTGTTTTTAAAAAAAATCAATCGCTTGATCAAATTTTTAATTATTTTGGCACTGACAAAGGAACGCAAGTTAAAGATCCTTATAGTAAAGTAAAAAAAAAAAATCTAGGTCACGGATTTGGAAAATTTTACGAAAAGCATCTTAAAAAATTCAAAAAAAGAAAATTTAATTTCCTTGAAATAGGCACATGGGAAGGAGCATCATTAGCTTCTTTTTATTGTTATTTTAGAAATGCTAATATTCATGGCATAGATAGAAACTTTAAAAATAAATATGAGTCTAAAAGAATAAAGTTTAATTATTGCGATACCACTAATTTTTCAGACCTAAGAATTTTTAAAAAAAAATTTGAGAAAAAAAAATTCAAAATTATAATTGATGATGGATCTCACCTTTTAAGCAATATTCTACAAAATTTAAATTTTTTTTTCAGATTTTTGGAAAAAGGGGGATTTTATATTATTGAGGACTTTAATCATCCAAAGTATTTTCATTACCTTAATGATATTAAGGGTAAAGAATTATATGTTAATGAAGTTATAGATAATTTTAGAAAAAAAAAATTGTTTGAATCAGAAATACTCCAAAAAAATGATCAAAAATTTTTTTGGGATAAAATTCAAGAAATTCATGTGTATAAAGGAAATGCTTTAAAATCTAAAAGAAATATATCTGATATTTTATTTTTAAAAAAAAATGACTAGTGCTTATAATTTTATCCAATATTCTTAGGGTCTGGCATTCCAACTTTGTTATATCCAGCGTCAACATAGTGAATCTCACCAGTAACTCCATTAGCAAGATCACTTAGCAAGTATAATGCAGAATTTCCAACATCATGAATATCTACATTTCTTTTTAAAAAAGAATGGTCTTCATTCCATTTATATAAAAATTTTGCATCTCCTATGGCAGAGGCCGCTAATGTTTTTATAGGTCCAGCACTAATTGCGTTAACTCTAATGTTTTTAGTTCCTAAATCTCTAGCTAAATATTTTACACTAGCTTCAAGAGCAGATTTGCAAACTCCCATTACATTGTAATTTGGAATAGCCTTTGTTGACTCGTAAGTCAAAGTCAACATGCTGCCACCATTTTTCATAATTTTTGAAGCTTCTTTAGCAACTTCAGTAAATGAAAAGCATGAAATCAACATACTTCTTAGAAAATTTTCTCTAGTGGTATTTAAATATTCACCAGACAATTCTGATTTATCTGAAAATGCAACAGCATGAACTACAAAATCAATTTCTCCCCATTTAGCTTTTATATTTTCAAATAATTTAGTTACTTCCTCTCTTTTTTCAACATCACAACTGAAAGTTAATTTTGAATTCAATTTTTCTGACAAAGGTATCACTCTTTTTTTTAATGCATCTCCTAAGTAAGTAAACGCAAGTTCTGCCCCAGCTTCTGCAAGTTTTTGAGATATACCCCAGGCAATGGATCTTTCATTAGCAACACCCATGATCAATCCTTTTTTACCTTTCATCAAACTCATAATTAAATTTTTTCAAATATTAATGCAGCATTGGTTCCACCGAAACCAAAACTATTAGACATTACAGTGTTTAAAGTTACTCCTGTTTCAGTTTTATTAACTATTGGGAATGTTTTAGCTTCTTCATCCATTTCACTTATATTTGCTGAGCTAGCAATAAAATTATTTTTCATCATAATTAGACAATATATAGCCTCGTGAACTGATGCTGCTCCCAATGGATGTCCTGAGAGAGATTTAGTTGAACTTATTTTTGGTATCTCTGATCCAAAAGTTTCTTTTACAGCTTTTAACTCAGTAATGTCACCAACGGGAGTAGATGTTCCATGAGTATTTATGTAATCAATCTTATTTTTAGCAGTTGCCATGGCCATTTTCATACATCTTACTGCCCCCTCACCTGATGGTGCTACCATATCATAACCGTCTGAGGTTGCTCCATAACCAGTTAATTCTGCATAAATTTTTGCACCTCTAGCTTTTGCATGTTCATACTCCTCAAGCACTAATACTCCACCACCTCCAGCAATTACAAAACCATCCCTTGTTTTGTCATAAGCTCTTGATGCAGTCTCAGGAGTGTCATTATATTTTGATGATAAAGCAGTCATAGCATCAAACATTGCAGTCATTGCCCAGTGTATCTCTTCACTTCCACCAGCAAAAACAATATCTTGTTTACCCAACTGAATTAATTCCATAGAATTTCCAATACAATGTCCACTAGTTGCGCAGGCTGAACTCATAGTATAGTTGGTACCTCTAATTTTAAAGGGCACTGCAAGTGTAGCAGAAGCAGTACTTGCCATTGTTCTCGGTACAATGAAAGGGCCCATTAGTTTTGGTGTTTTAGCTCGTGTTTTATCAGCAGCCAAAATAACATTTTCAATTGAGGGGCCACCTGAACCCATTACAATTCCTGTTTTAAAATTACTTATATCTTTCTCCTCTAAGCCGGAGTCTTCAATTGCTTCTTTCATGGCTATATAATTATATGCCGAACCAGAACCCATAAATCTAATTGTTTTTCTATCTATATGATCCTCTAGTTTAATGTTTGGTTTACCATGAACATGGCTTTTTAAATTATGCTCTTTATATTCTTCTGCAAAAGAAATTCCTGATTTAGAGTTTAATAAAGATTGATATACTTCCTCTTGATTGTTACCTAAACAAGATACTACCCCTAAACCAGTTATTACCACTCTTCTCATTATTTAAATAAACCCACTTTTAAATTGTCAGCTGAATATATTTTTTTCTCATCAGCGAGTAATACCCCATTAGCAAGACCAACAGTTGTTCCTCCAGGCGACATTATTTTTTTCATATCTATTTCATATCTTACATTTTTAACATTTTTTAAAACTTCACCTGTAAATTTGACAGTACCAACTCCTAAAGCCCTTCCCTTACCAGGATTTCCTTTCCAACCTAGGAAAAAACCAACTAATTGCCACATAGCATCCAAACCTAAGCATCCTGGCATCACAGGATCTTCTTTAAAATGACAATCAAAAAACCAAAGATCATTTTTAATATCTAGCTCAGCTTTTAATAAACCTTTTTTAAAAGCGCCCTTGTCGTCATTAATTTCTGTAATTCTATCAAACATAAGCATTGGTGGAAGAGGTAATTTAGCATTACCTGGACCAAATAATTTGCCTTCTCCACAATTTATAAGTTCATCGTACGAGTAAGAGTTTTTTTTCATAAAATTGAATACTCTTATTTACTTGATTTTGTAACTATATAATATACTTATAATACTTGTTTAGACTAATTTTAACTAACAATTTGCTTAAATAGTGAAATATATAGATAAATTAAGAAATTCTGGATTAAGACCTACTAAACAAAGACTTCAAATATGTGAAGTTTTGTTTAATACTCAAAAGACATTTCATTTTACAATAAATGAGTTAGAGCAAAAGATTAAGAATAAAGTAGAAAATAAAATATCTTTAGCAACAATCTATAACACAGTCCATGCCTTTGAAAAAAAAGGATATTTGAAGCAAATCCCTGTAAACTCAAACCAAACTTATTTTGACACAAACATTACTGATCATCATCATTTTTATAATTTAAAAGATGGTAAATTAATTGATTTAGAAAACTCTGATGTAGGACCTATAAACATTAAAAGAAAAATTGACGGGAAGAAAATCAAATCCATCGAGGTTCTAGTCAAGCTTGAAGATTAGTTTGTCAATTTTCTGGGCGTCATTATTAACCAATTGACAGTTGTTTAGAACCATTATAAACTGTATTTATTATCAATTTTAATCATGGGGAGTAAATGAGTACTGAAAATTTTAAAGATAAATCTTTTAAGACTAATGAGTTGAGCAAATGTCCTTTTACAGGAGCAGGCACACCTGCAAAGTTTTCTGCAGGGAGAGGTCAAACAGTTAGAGATTTCTGGCCAAATAGTTTGAATTTAAAGATTCTTAGTCAACACTCAAATTTATCTAACCCTATGGACAAAAAATTTAATTATGCGAAAGAATTTAAAAAACTTAATTACAAAGCGTTAAAAAAAGATTTAAAAAAATTAATGACAGACTCACAAGAATGGTGGCCTGCAGATTATGGTCATTATGGTCCTTTATTTATCCGATTGGCTTGGCATGCTGCAGGAACTTACAGGACTGGTGATGGTAGAGGTGGTGCCGGTACTGGCAATCAAAGATTTGCTCCGCTCAATTCTTGGCCAGATAACGTGAATTTAGATAAAGCAAGGTTACTTTTATGGCCAATCAAAAAAAAGTACGGAAGAAAAATTTCATGGGCAGATCTATTTATATTAGTTGGAAACGTAGCATTAGACTCCATGGGTTTTAAAACTTTTGGTTTTGGTGCAGGTAGAACTGACATCTGGGAACCAGAGGACGATATTTATTGGGGTTCAGAAAAAGAAATGCTAGGTGTGGAAAGATACAGTGGAAAAAGAGATTTAGAGCAACCGTTAGGAGCTTCTCACATGGGCTTGATTTATGTGAATCCACAAGGTCCAGACGCAAATCCAGATCCATTACTGGCAGCACATGACATCAGAGAGACATTTGGAAGAATGGCTATGAACGACTATGAGACAGCAGCTTTAGTTGCTGGAGGACATACATTTGGAAAATCTCACGGAGCTGCATCAGAGTCTTACAAAGGTCCAGATCCAGAAGCTTCAAAACTTCAAGATCAGTCGACTGGATGGAATAGTGGATATAAATCTGGAAAAGGTGTTGACACTATTAGCAGCGGTATAGAAGGTGCTTGGACTCAAAATCCTATTAAGTGGGATATGGGTTATTTAGATTGTTTATATGGTCATGACTGGGAATTAACAAAAAGCCCAGCTGGAGCTCATCAATGGTCTCCAAAGAAAAATGGTCAAAAAATTAAAATGGTTCCTGATGCACATCAAAAAGGTGTGCTTCATCCACCAATGATGCAAACAACAGATATATCAATGAAAGTTGATCCGAGTTATGGACCAATTACAAAGCATTTTCATCAAAACCCCAAAGAGTTTCATGATGCATTTGCTCGGGCATGGTTTAAATTAACTCATAGAGATATGGGTCCAAGAGTTTGTTACTTGGGTAATGAAGTTCCAAAAGAGCAATTAATTTGGCAAGATCCAATTGATAAACCAAAGTACAAACTTAAATCAAAAGATATAAAAGATTTAAAAAACAAAATTTCTAAATCAAAAATATCAATTTCAGATTTAGTTTCTACTGCTTGGGCATCAGCATCAACTTTTAGAGGATCAGATAAAAGAGGTGGTGCTAATGGTGCAAGAATAATGCTAGAACCTCAAAAGAATTGGGCTGTAAATAATCCTAGAAAACTATCAACTGTGATAAAAGCTTTAAATAAAATTAAAGATCAATTTGATAATAAAAAGAAAAGTGTCTCAATGGCAGACTTAATTGTATTAGCAGGTGGTGTTGGTATTGAGATGGCTGCTAAAAAGGCAGGGCATAAAATTAATGTCCCATTTTCAGCAGGCAGAGGGGATGCAAGACAAGATCAAACTGATATTCATTCTTTTGGCCTTCTTGAGCCTCAGGCAGATGGTTTTAGAAATTATCTAAATGGCGGAGCTTCAAATGTATCAGCAGAAGAAAAATTGGTTGATAAAGCACAGCTAATGGGTCTGACTGCACCAGAAATGACAGCACTTATAGGCGGTATGAGAGTTTTAAATACTAACTATGATGGTTCAAATTATGGCGTTTTTACAAATAAACCTGGTTCTCTTACTAACGATTATTTCGTAAATCTATTAGACATGAATACTACTTGGAAAGAGGAAGATAAATCAGAACAAACTTTTGTTGGAAAAGACAGAAAAACTCAAAAAACTAAATGGAAAGCAACAAGAGTTGATTTGATTTTTGGTTCAAATTCTCAACTAAGAGCTCTTGCAGAAGTTTATGCTTGTGAGGACTCAAGTGAAAAATTTGTTAAAGATTTTATAGCTGCATGGGTAAAAGTTATGAATTCTGATCGATTTGATTTGAAATTAAATTAAATTTGAAAAAAAGATAAAGTTATATGGCAACAGCAAATTTTGAGGATTTTTATGAAGTTCCAGATCTAAATTTTGACATTTCAAAGTTAAAGGATGACTTAGATAAAATTTTGAAATTAAAAAAATTTAATACACCAGGTGTTACACATTTTGGTGCAATTCCATTAAACCAAATTCCAAACGATAAGAGCTCGATTGAAGGGAGTAATATTAGAGGAAAATATTGGACAATTGCAGATGAAACTGGAAAAGAGGTTTCAAGAGATGTTGAAATAGATGAATCTAAATATACACAATTAATACCTGAATTTGAAAATACATACTTTGCAGAAGTTTATAAAGTTCTAAGTAAGAGATTTAAATTGGGAAGGGTAAGGCTCTTATTAAAAGAGCCTAGATCAACTTTGAGTTGGCACAAAGATCCAGAATGTAGGCTTCATGTGCCTATAATCACAAATAAAGGGTGTTCAATGGTTATAGAGAATGTCGCTAAACATTTACCTGCAGACGGGAAAGTTTGGATTACAAATAACACTAAATATCATAATTTTTTTAATGGAGGTGAACAGGCTAGAATACACCTTGTGGCTTGTGTTCTTGAGAGTCCTTTTAAAAACTGATGGAAATTACTAAAGGCATATTTCAAGCATCCCAAAATATTTATCAAAATAATAAAGGCTCCTTACTTAGAACTGTAATTTATACAATTGGACACTTTGCAATTGCGATTACAGTTTTAATGATAGTAGCAGATGTTTCTTTTAAAGTTGCACTGACAGATGCAATTGTTGAACCAATAGCAAATTCAATTTGGTATTTTATTTTAGATAAATGGTGGACAAGCAAATCTAAAAAATAATTTGATCGAATACTCTCAAAAAAAAAGCAATTAGTAATCATTCGCAAAAAAGTTTCGATAATAATAATCATTCGCATGGATAGTTATTGAAATAAATTTATTTATGATTAATTTTTCATCATGCAAACAGAAAATTATAATTGTAAAAAATGTGGACTAACTATTTCCTCAACTTGTTCCAAGTGTGATAAAATTGTTGATGTTGAAGTTCTTGATGATGGTTGTATTGTTCAGAAAACAAAATGTTTAGATTGTGCAAATGCTCCTGTAATCAAGGATGTTTGTGAACAACAAAAGTAGTTTAGCATTAAAAATATAAGTCGAGTAGATTAGGATTAATTTACACCCCAGGAATTTTCTATTTTTACCCAACCCTTAAAGTTTCCAGTTTTCACCTTACACCAATCATCATTACAATTCTGTATTAACAAAACTCTACCCTTTTCTATTTTTGCTAAAGGTTTTGAAAAATTTGTTGGCCCGCTAAACAAAATCTTATCGATCTTTGGTATTAAAGAATTTACTTTTTTGAGTTGAGAGACATGTATCCATCCACTATTATTTTTGAGATCAATAATCCTCCTAAAATTTTCTTTCTTATCAATCTGCTTAATAGGTAAATTAATTTTTTTATAGATATACTTTATAGGATACTCCAACCCTGGACCATATCTTACATTTACTTTATTTTTTTTTAGTGAAAGAAAAGTATCACTTGCAAAAACATTTAATGGAAAAAAAAACCAGAGCAAAATTAGAAAATATAAATTTTTCATTATTATGTTATACCTATTTTCTATTAAATTTAACTTTTCTAAAATTAAGATTTAAAAGGTCAATAATTAATATTTGATTTTTTAAAGTTTGCCCAATTTTCATAATCATTTTTAAGGCTTCATTTGCTTGAGTTGTTCCTACAATTGATGCAGTTGTGCCAAGAACTCCCTCAAATTCACAATTTAGGTCATTGTCTAAAATTTCATTTTCTTGGTAGAAGCTTTTTAAAGAAGCTGTTCTTTTATCGTTAAAATCAAATGTGAATACATGACCATCGAATTTACTGATTGCTCCTGTTACTAATTTTTTTTTCAACTTTACACAGAAATCATTAATTAAAAATTTTGTCTTAAAATTATCTGAACCATCAATAATTATTTCATAATCTTTAATTATATTTTTGATATTATTCTTATTAAGTCTTGATTTGTAAGTTTTGATTTTAGTAGATGGATTTATTTCCCTCAGTTTTTTTGCGGCTACACTGACTTTTGATTTTTTTATATCTTTAGAAGTAAATAGGCTTTGTCTGTGTATATTAGAAAGATTTATGATATCATTATCTACAAGACCAATAGTTCCAATACCAGCTCTTACTAGATTTTCTGCAGCAGGACAACCTAATCCTCCAACACCAACGATTAAAATTTTAGAGGATAAAATTTTTTTTTGACCTCTCGCACCTATATTTTTTAAAACTATTTGTCTTGAGAATCTTTCAATTTGAGATTTGTTAAGACTTTCTCTCATTTACCAGTTGAACCAAAACCACCTGCTCCTCTTATTGAATCTGGAAGTTCATTTGTTTCTTCTAGATCCATTTTTATAACTGGGGTTAAAATCATTTGAGCAATTCTATCGTTGTTATTGATCTTAAAACTTTTGTTACCATGATTAAATAAAATAACTTTTATCTCTCCTCTATAATCACTATCAATTGTACCAGGTGTATTTAAAACACTAATATTGCTTTTTGCCGCCAATCCTGACCTTGGTCTTATTTGAATTTCATATTCTTTAGGAAATGCAACTGATAATCCAGTTGGTACTAGGCATGATTCTCCTGGCTTTAATTCAATTGATTTATCTATATATGCCATTAGATCCATGCCAGATGCACCATCAGTTTTATATGATGGTAATTTTACAGAAGGTTTTAATTTTTTTACTAAAACTTTAATCATTAGTTTAAATGATCAATGATTTTTTCAACTAATTCATCTGAAATTTCTGATTTAGATTTATACTTAAGTCTTTCTATTTCTTTATTTTTATAAAGAATTGATACTTCATTAAAATCTGATTCAAAACCAATTGATTTATTTGATACATCATTTGCAACTATCCAGTCACAATTTTTTTCACTTAGTTTTTTATTAGCATAGTTTTCTAAATCATTCGTTTCAGCTGCAAAGCCTACCACAAGTTTTGGTCTTAAGGAGTTATGATTAGAGACATAATCAAGAATATCGACATTTTTTTCCAAATCTAAACTAATTTCATCTTGTTTTTTAATTTTTGTTTTAGAAATTTCTTTCACTTTATAATCACACACTGCTGCTGAAAATATTGCAACTTCAGCTGGTAAACTTTTAAGTGTCGATTGAAACATTTCTTCAGCAGTTTCAACTTTGATCAAATTGATATCATTATTTATTTCTAAGTTTGTTGGTCCTGAAATTAAAGTTGTTTCAAAACCCTTTTTTGATAATGATTTCGCAATTTCATAGCCTTGCTTACCACTGGATTTATTAGATATATATCTTACTGGATCAATGTACTCTTTGGTTGGTCCTGCGGTCACGATTGCCTTTAATTTATTTTTTTGTTTCAAATTTTTGAAATAAATTTTAAGCTTATCTATTATCTCTTTTGGTTCCGACATTTTACCTTCACCGTATTCTCCACATGCCATATCTCCAATTTCAGGGCCAATTAATTCATAGTTATAGGTTTTTAGTTTTGTTATATTTTGTTTAGTAGATTGATGTTCCCACATTCTCACATTCATTGCAGGAGCAATAAAAATTTTTTTGTTTGACGCAAGAGCAACAGTTGAAGCTAAATCATCTGAACTTCCACTAGCAAGTTTAGATATTGTATTAGCTGTTGCAGGGGCAATTAAAATGAGATCTGCCCATCTTGAAAGACTAATATGATCCATTTCTGCCTCATTTTCTATACTAAAAAGATCCTGATAAACTTTAGATTGAGATAATGAAGCAATTGAAAGCGGTGTTACAAATTCAGCACCACTTTTAGTAAGAATTGTTTTTATAATTACACCATCCTTTTTTAAAAGTCTGATTAATTCAAGACTTTTATATGCAGCTATACCTCCACAAATTATTAATAAGATTTTTTTATTATTCAAGTTACCCATGGAGTGAATTAAAATACCAATAGACCAAAAATTACAAGGACTAAAAAGCCAATAATAGATTGATTTCTAAAAGCAGTCATTTCTGATTTTTTTGTATTCAAAGCGTTATAAGAGTTTGAATTTTGTGGAATTTGACCACTAGCTAAATATGTTAGAGCTTGATTAGCTTTATCCATTATTTCTGGGAATTCCGGTAATCTTTTAATCACTTCAGATGTGCTTTGAATTGTTTCGTTGATTGTGGTCATAGGATCTTTTGTTTCTCTTAACCAATTCTCTAGAACAGGTTTAGATGTAGTCCAAATGTTTGTATTTGGATTTAATTTTCTAGCTACCCCCTCCACAACAACCATTGTTTTTTGAAGCATTAGAAGCTGAGGTTGTGTTTGCATGTTAAATTTCTCTGTAACATCAAATAATTGTTTTAATAATTTCCCACCAGAAATATCTTTTACTGTTTGACCAAAAATTGGTTCACCAATTGACCTTAGGGCTTGAGCAAGGTCATCAATTGGAACTTCTTTAGGAACCAGTCCAGCAACTAAATGCACTTCTGCTACTTTACGATAATCTCTTTGAATAAAACCAAATAATATTTCTGCCAAAAATCTTTTACTCATTTTATCAAGTCTACCCATTATTCCAAAATCAATTGGAACTATATGACCATTATTATCTATAAATATATTTCCTTGATGCATATCAGCGTGAAAAAACCCATCTCTCACTGCATGTCTTAGAAAATTTTGAATAATGTCGTTTGCGATTTTTTCAGTATTTAAATTTCTTTTTTTTAGCTCCTCAGTTTCCCTAATAGAAACTCCATCTACCCAATCTAAAGTCATTACATTTTCACTTGTAAAATTCCAATAAATTTCTGGAACTCTAAACCCAACATCATTTTTAGTATTTTCTGCGTATTCATTAGCTGCAGCTGCTTCAAATCTTAAATCCATTTCTAAATTTGTTATTTCTTTAAGTAAAAAAACTACTTCGACCAATTTTAATCTTTTTGTCTTTTTAATAAACGACTCCACTAAAAAAGCAAAAAGCATAATTGCATCAATTTCATCATTAAAAATTTTTTTAATGTTTGGGCGTAAAATCTTTATCGCAACATCCTTGATAGTACCATTATCGTTGATTCGAGCTTTATGGACTTGAGCAATGGAGGCTGCTGCAACAGGTTCACTTAAATTGATAATTGAGTTATATGTCTCATTTCCTAAATCATTTTTGACAATTTCTTTAGCTTGTATAAGTGAAAATGGTGGCAACTTATCCTGAAGACTCTCTAGTTGTTTTGAGAGATCTTCGCCAATTATATCTGGTCGCGTAGCTAAAAATTGTCCAAGTTTAATAAAAGTTGTACCCATAGACTCTAAGGAATGTGCTAAGTTCTCGCTTTCACTTTTATCAAAATCTTTTTTTTTAGGTGTAAAAGATATTGATAAAAATTTAAACAGTAATGTGATTGCTAATGGCGGCTTTTGAAACTTTGAGATTATCTCTAATATATTTGAATGAGCTATTTTTCGTCCAAGTTTAAATAAAGTTATAATTTTTTTTATCATTAAACTTTCCAACCACTATGTATAGATACTATTCCATTAGAGAAGTTCCTGTAATTGCATTTTTGAAATTTTTTGACTTTCATATATTGTAAAAGCTCTTCTTGATTGACAAAATTATCAATACTTTCAATAAGATAATCATAGGGCTCTCTTTGTCCAACAACGTATTTACCGACTAAAGGAATTAATTTTGAATAATTTTTATAGATAAGTTCTAAGTTTTTATTTTGTATTTTTGAAAATTCTAAACAAAAAAATCGTCCACCTTTTTTTAAAACTCTATATGCCTCTGATAAAGATTTATCTAAATTTTTTGTATTTCTTAAGCCAAAACTAATCGTATAAAAATCAAATGAATTACTTTTAAGGGGGAGTTTTTCTGCACTGGAAATTATCCATTTTATATTTTTATAATTTTTTAGCTTTTCTTTTCCTTTGGATACCATTCCTCTATTTGGGTCGATGCAAGTAATATGATTATTGATATTAGTGTTATCTAGATAAAGTTTTCCTATATCTCCAGTGCCGCAGGCAACATCAACCAAGCTTTTATTTTTTGATGGTCCCATCATATTGATTAAGTTTTTTTTCCACAGTCTATGTATTCCAAAAGACATAAAATCATTCATTAAATCATATCTATCAAAAACTTGATTAAATACGCCCTGAACTAACCCTTTTTTATTTTGAAGATGTTGTTGCATTTTTAATTAATTATTCATTTAATATAATAGTAAATGCCAGAATTACCAGAAGTAGAAATAGTCCGACAATCTTTATTAAAAAATATAAAAGGTAAAAAAATCAATAAAGTTTTGGTTAGAAACAGAAACTTAAGATTTAAATTAGAAACTTCCTTTGAAAAAAAGCTTAAAAATAAATTCATTTCAAATATCAAAAGATTTTCAAAATATTTGATTATTGAGCTGGAGAATAAAAGTTTTTGTATAGTCCATTTAGGAATGTCAGGAACAATTCACATTATTAAAAATAAAAAAAATAATCTTCCCACTAACACTAGTTTTTATAATTCACCAAATTTGCCCAAAAAACACAATCATGTTGAATTTTTCTTTAAGAATCTCAAGTTAGTTTATAATGACCCTAGAAGATTTGGCTATTTCCAATTTTTCAGTGATTTTAATAGTCTAAAAAAAAAGTTTAAAAGTTATGGTCCAGAACCCTTTAATAAAAAATTTAATTTAAAGTATTTGATTAATTATTTTAAAAAAAAAGATAAGAATATAAAAAATTTTTTATTAGATCAAAATTTTGTATCTGGAATCGGAAATATTTATGCGAGTGAAATTTTATATTTATCAAAAATTAATCCCTCAATTCCAGCTAAATATTTAAAAAAAAATCAATGCAAAAATATAGTTATAAATTCAAGAAAAATTTTACAAAATGCTATAAAAAAAGGTGGATCAACCATAAGGGACTTTAAAAATACAAAAGGCGATCAAGGTAATTTTCAAAAAGAATTTAAGGTTTATGGTAGAAATGAACAAAAATGTAAAAGATTTGATTGTTCGGGAACAATAAATAAAATAACTCAATCTAATAGATCAACATTTTTGTGTGAAATATGTCAAAAATAATAAATATATTATTGACCAGACCTCTTTAAGCGGTTATACCCCTGCAAAATTATGGCTAATACTAAATCAGCAATTAAAAGAATCAGAAGAATATCTAAACAGACTGCGGTTAATAAGGTGAGAAAAAGTAGATACAAAAATGCTTTAAAAAAGATGAAAAATCTAATTGAGGATAAAAAGAAAAATGAAGCTTTGAAATTCTTACCTAAGTTGAATTCTGAACTAATGAAAATAGCTAAGACTGGTATAATAAAAAAGCAAAATGCTTCAAGAAATATATCAAGAATTACAAAAAAAATATCATCTCTTTAATTTTTAATACTTCTAGTTGATTCAACTTTAAGAATACACTTCATGTATGAATAAAGAAATTGATTTTACAATATTTAGATTTAGTAAAAAAATAATATATTTAATTCAATCATAAATTTTATTTTTTTTTAAATACACAAAAATATTTTTTGTCAAAGATTTTTTTAAAATAAATTAATTTACACAATCCTAGATTTAATTTTTTTTTAGTTTAAAGAAATAATTTGTTGCAATATTTCTATTATAGTTCTAACTGAAACTCTCCAAATAAATATGAACAATTCAAAAATAAATAAAAATATTGAAAAAATTAATTTGGAATGGAACATAATTCAGTCTGAAATGAAGTTACAATTAGGAACAGATGTTTATGAAAGTTGGATAAAAAAAATTAACCTAATTGAAGAGTTTAGCAATTATATATTATTGTCAGTCCCAACACGGTTTATCCGTGACTGGATTACCTCAAGATACTTGGATCAGATATTACAAACGATAAAAAAGTATAAAAAAGAAATTGTTAGGATTGAATTTAAAATTGAGGAAAATAAAGAAAAAATTGAAAAAAAAACTGATGGTTTAAAAAAATCAAATGAAAATCAAAAAGTCTCATTTATTAAAGATGCTTATTTTCAATATAATCGCATTGATCCAAATAAGAGGTTTGAAAATTTTTTAATTGGCCAAAGTAATCAAATAGCATTTGAAGCATCAAAGAAAGTATCCAACAATTTTTCATATTATAATCCTCTCTATATTTATGGAGGTGTTGGACTAGGAAAAACTCATTTGCTTAACTCTATTGGTCACAAACTTAATGAAAATAAAAAAGTGATGTTTATTTCAGCAGAACGTTTTATGTATCAATTTGTGAAATCTATTAAATCCAATGAAATGGTAAAATTTAAAGAATATTTTAGAAACACCGATGTTTTATTAATTGATGACATTCAATTTATGAATGGCAAAGAGGCAATGCAGGAGGAGTTTTTTCATACATTCAATGCACTTTTGGATAAAGGCTCACAAATTATAGTGTCAGCAGACAGACCACCAAATAAGCTTTCAAGGATCCAAGAGAGAATTAAATCAAGATTTTCTGGTGGATTAGTAGTCGATATTCAGAAACCAGAATACGATTTAAGAAGAAAAATTATTAATCATAAAATAAATGAGCTAATAACTCTTTATTCAGATAATTTAAAAATTTCGGATGAAATACAAGATTTTGTTAGCAGCAAGGTAACTACCAATATAAGAGAATTAATCGGAGCAATAAATCGGTTAGTTTCATTTTCGAGAATTTATAAAAAAATACCAAGTTTATCAGAAACAAAAATTATATTGAAAGATTTACTGAATTTAAATGAAAATAATGTAACTATAGATGCAATTCAAACTATTGTTTGTAAGTTTTTTAAGATTAGTAAAAATGAGATGTTATCTTCAAGAAGGTCTAGATATTTAGTCAGACCAAGACAAACAGCCATTTATTTGACTAAAATTTTAACAACTAAATCTCTTCCAGAAATTGGACGTGAATTTTCAAATCGTGATCATACAACCATCATTCATTCAGTCAGAACCATTGAAAAGTTAAAAGAAAAAAATCCCGATATGAGTGACAATATTAGCAAATTGAAAAATATTATTTTGTATAAAAAAGATAATGAAATTTAATATTAATCAAAAAGAGCTGCAAGAGGCCCTTAGCTATTGTCAAGGTGTAATTGAAAAAAGAAGTACATTACAAATATTATCAAATGTTTTACTAGACGTAGGAAATTCGAAACTAACGATAACTGCAACAGATTTAGATTTAATTTTTATTCACCAAATAAAAGATGTCGAGATTTTAGAGGAAGGCAAAACAACTACAACTTCCTCAACAATGTTTGATATTGTGAGAAAATTCTCTTCTGATAAAAAGATTAATTTATCTTTAAATAGTGAAAATAAACTTAAATTAGAATCTGATAAATCTGTATTTAATTTGAATTGTATTAGTTCATCTGAGTTTCCTTTAACTGACACAAATTTCAATCAAAATGAGTTTGTTATAAATTCAAAGCAATTTTTGAAGCTACTTAATAAGTGTAAATTTTCGATCTCTAATGATGAAACAAGACATTATTTAAGTGGTATATATTTTCATCAAACAGAAGTTGATGACAAAATCTATCTTACAGCTGTTGCGACTGACAGTCATAGAATGTCAATTTCAAAAGTAAGGTTAGTAGAAAAAATAAACTTTGACCCGATTATTCTTCCAAAAAAAACAATATTCCAATTATGTTCTTTATTAGATAATCACGATGGAAATATAAAAATATCAAATTTGAAATCAAAAATTAAGTTTGAATTATCAAATAGTATTTTAATATCAAAACTAATAGATGGAAAATTTCCTAATTATGTCCAGGTGATACCAAAGAATAACCAAAAAAAATTAGAAACTGAGTTAAAATTATTTTTAGCATCTGTCGATCGGGTTGCATCAGTATCACTTGATAAAAAAGATGGAGTTAAATTCAAATTATCCCAAGATACATTAAGTCTTTCAGTTAATAACGCTAATAGTGGCGATGGTAATGAGACTTTGAATGTAAAGTTTAATCATGATCTTGAAATTAGTTTCAATTCTAGATATTTAATTGATGTGGCATCCCAGCTCGATGGAGACAATATTGAAATTTTTTTTAATGACACTGGATCTCCAGCTTTGATAAAAGATCCCGGTGATTTTGATAGTATCTACGTAGTAATGCCCATGAAAGGCTAATCTATAAGATTTAATTCTGAATAAATTTTATCCTCTAAAGTTTTAAGAAATACTTCTTTTTCCAAATCATTATTTATTTTTTGCATTATAGATATAGTAATGGTTCTATTGCTAATTTTTCTTCCTGATTTAGGCCAAACATATCCAGAATTAATCGCAACTGGCTGACAAGCAATTTTAAGTTTCTCATAAATTCTAGAGGCTCCTTTTTTAAAAGGAGGTCTTTCATTAGGTAAAACTCTAGTTCCTTGAGGAAAAATTATCAAAGGTCTATCTGAATTAGTAACTACACTTAAAATTTCATCATAAAAACTGAGATTATCTTTTGTAATTTGACCTCTTTTAACTGATATAGATCCAATTTTTTTTAAATACCATCCGAATATAGGTATCAATAATAACTCTTTCTTTAGAATAAATACAGGTGAGTTAAATAAAGTTTGAAGAAAGAAAGTTTCAAACATTGATTGATGTGATGCTGCTATAAAAAATTTTTCATCTCTAATAATATTTTCAGTCCCTTTAATTATTATTTTTGTTGAAAGAAAAAATTTTAAGCAAAAACTCGTCCAGTGACCCATTAGCTTACCACCAAATAACACTACTTGTTTAGGTAAGAAAAATGAGGGCAAAAAAATTATTAAAATAATAATAATTCCAGTAAAAAAAAATAATGAAAATATGAAGTTTCTTAACATTGTGTTAAAAGCTAGATTATTTCCGCGTGCTTTTGTCTTTTTCTAATTACATTAATTTTTGAACCTTTAATTAATAATTCTATTGGTTTAGGTCTTAAATTATAATTTGAGCTTAAAGACATACCGTACGCGCCAACATCGCATATAGCTATTAAATCTTTTTCCTCTAATTTTTGAAATTTTTTTAATGTTATAAATTTATCAGTACTTTCGCAAATTGGACCAACGAATTCATAAGGTTTATT
Organism: uncultured Pelagibacteraceae bacterium; assembly: GCA_902580335.1. Taxonomy (GTDB): domain Bacteria; phylum Pseudomonadota; class Alphaproteobacteria; order Pelagibacterales; family Pelagibacteraceae; genus Pelagibacter. Next base: position 23,294 of record CACHKE010000006.1, on the reverse strand, counting down.
TGATATTTTATTCGATTTTATTACTGGCAATGTCCTATGAAATGCCCCATATAATGCGGGTCTCATAAAATCATTCATAGCAGCATCTAAAATTATAAATTTTTTCCTTCCACTGTCTTTAATATAAATAACTCTACTAATTAACATACCAGTATTGCCAATTATAGATCTTCCAGGTTCAAAAATAATTTTAACTTTATGTTTTTTGAGAAAATTATTTATTGCAGTGTTATACTTTTTATAATTAAGCGTTTTGTCTTTATTGGAATAATTAATTCCCATACCTCCACCTAAATCAATAAATTCAAATTGATGATTAGTCTTATCTAAGATATGGCTAACAGCTTCAAGCATTTTTCCATAGGGTTTATGATCTAAAATTTGACTACCTATGTGAACACTCAAACATTTTAGGTCTATATTTTTTGAATTTTTACAAAAATTAACAATTTTGTGAAATGTATCTTTATTTACTCCAAATTTATTCTCTTTTTTTCCTGTAGAAATTTGATTTAGTGTTTTTGCATCTGTATTAGGATTAAGTCTAACTCCAACCCTCACTTTTTTGTTCCTTAATTTTGCAAGTTTATTTATTTCCATTATTTCACTTAATGACTCAGCATTAATGAGTAGTATTTTTTTATTTATTGCAAAATTCAATTCACTAGAAGTTTTTCCAACTCCAGAGAATACTATTTTATTTGGTTTTATTCCTGCTTTTATGGCTATCATGAGCTCACCTAAAGAAACTACATCAGCCCCTAAACCAAATTTTTTAATTTCTCTAATTAAATTAACATTAGTATTCGATTTAACTGCAAAACAAATTAAAGGTGAAAAAGATTTAAAATTTTCTTTAAATTTGTTTATATTTTCTTTTAATTTTGAATATGAATAACAATAAAAAGGTGTTCCAAATTTTTTAGCTATCTTCTGGAAGTTGACTTTTTCCAATGTTAGTCTTTTATTAATGTATTTCATGAAGTTTTGTTAATTATAATTGTTGGTATTTTAATTTCTTGATTTAATGCTTTATATTCAGGATCACCTTTCTTTCCACAAGAAACTAAAGAACAACAAACTAAAATAACAAATGTAATTTTTTTAATCATCTTAATTTTTTATATTTCCTTATCATCTTTTTGATATTATCAAAAGATGTTCCACCATAAGATTTTTTGGAATTGACAGAATTCTTTAAATCAAACACTTTTAGGACATCTTTTGTTAATGCTGGCTCTACTTTTTTTAAGTCTTCCAATGATAATTCGTTTAGTTTTTTCTTTCTCTTTTCAGCTAAATTCACTAGCAAAGCTGTTTTTTGATAAGCTTTTCTAAAAGACATTGAATTATTCTTAACAAGGTAATCTGCTAAATCTGTTGCAGTAATGTAACCTGAGTATGCCAATTCAAGCATTCTTTTTTTATTAGGACTTACATTCTTAAGAATTTCATTAAATACTTTTAAACTTTGAAAAAGAACATCATATGATTTAAAAATAATTTCTTTATCATCTTGAAGATCTTTGAAGTATGAAAGAGGCAATCCTTTTAATATAGTAAACATTGAAAATAAATTACCAAAAGTAATTCCAGATTTACCTCTTAAGTGCTCTAAAAGATCAGGATTTTTTTTTTGTGGCATTATTGATGAACCAGTTACTATTTTATCTGAGAGGTTAATTAGATTAAAACCATCGGAATTCCAGATAATTAATTCTTCAGAAATTCTTGATAAATGCAACGAACAAACAGAAACACTATAAAGAAAGTCTAAAACGAAATCTCTATCCGCTACAGTGTCGATTGAATTATTTGTAGGCTTTTCAAAACCAAGTTTTTTTGTCGTATAGTTCCTGTCAATGTTAAAAGAAGTGCCAGTTAATGCAGCAACACCTAATGGGTTTTCATTTAGACTGTCTAAATTATTCTTAAATCTGTCTTCGTCTCTTTTAAACATCTCTACATATGCCATTAGATAGTGTGCAAATGAAACTGCTTGTGCATTTTTTAAGTGAGTAAAACCTGGCATAATAGTATCTATATTTTTTTCAGCTAAATTAATTGAATTTTTAATTACGTTATTTAACATCATACTAATTTTTTGATTTGCAGATTTAATCCAGATCTTAAAGTCGGTTATTACTTGGTCGTTTCTAGATCTTGCTGTGTGAACATAACCCGCTTCTTCACCAATTATTTGAAACAGTCGTTTTTCAATATTAATATGAATGTCCTCGTATTTTTTATTAAATTCAAATTTTTTATTGGATATTTCTTTTTCAATTTTATTTAGTCCGTAAATAATTTTATTTTTTGTTCTAAAAGAAATTATTTTTTGTTTAAATAACATCTCTACATGAGCAATAGAACCATTTATATCTTCTTTATACAGTCTTTTATCTACATCAATAGAGCTACCTATTTTTTGTGAGAGATTATAAGAATTATTTTTAATTCTTGTATTCCATATTGTCTGGTTGTTTTTATTTTTTACCATGATAATTAATTATACCTATTTAACATGAGATTATTAATAATATTTGTTTTAATGCTATCAAATTCTTTTGCTAGTGACGCATCCGATATTAAAAATTTAGTCATTAATAAAGAGTTAAAAAATTACAGTGATATAACGTTTTTAAACATTAAAAATAAAGAATTATACTTAAATGATTATAAAGGAAATCTAATTTTATTGAATTTTTGGGCAACTTGGTGTGCTCCATGTAAAGATGAAATGCCATCTTTAGATTTGTTAGCTGAAAATCCAAATTTAGATAATCTAAAGATATTTCCCATAAATATTGGCAAGGATACTAGTCAAAAATCTTTAACTTTCTTTGAAGATTTGAAGATAAAAAATTTAGAAATATATTTTGACTCACCTAATACATTAGCAAAGAAATTTAAATTAAGAGGTCTTCCTACAACTATACTTTTTAACAAAGATGGACTTGAGTTTGCGAGAATAATAGGATCAATCGACTTTGCTGATGAAAAATTTATTGCGTGGTTAAGTAATTTTAATTAATTTTTAAAAAAATATGCAAAAGCAACCAAGGCTATAATGGCTATAAATTGTAGTAAGACTCTTAACTGCATTAATTTATTAGAGTATTTCTTACTTGTTTCTCCACCTTTAAATAAAGTTCCAATACCAAGAATCAGAACTAAACCAACAGCCACTAGTAAGATTATAGATAGAATTTTAACTAATATTCCAGAAATCATAAAATTATAGTAGGCTGTTTTATAGATAAAAAAACATAAATCAATTACTATGACATTTTGCCTTGATACAACCATTATAAAACCAGAAAAAGATGAGAAAATTGAAAATGCAGTTATTTTACTACACGGGTACGGAGGTGATGGTAAAGATATAAGTATGCTTTCATTAAATTGGAAAAGACACCTTGCAAATACAATTTTTCTCTGCCCGAATGGTCATGAACCTTGTCCAATAAATCCATCTGGGTATCAATGGTTTGATCTTACAAAAGATGATCCAAAATACATTTTAAATGAGACAATCAAGGCTGAAAAAAAACTCAATCAATTCATAGATGAAGTAAAAATCAGATATAATTTAGAAAACGATAAAATTTGTTTGTCTGGTTTTAGTCAAGGATGTATGATGTCAATTAATTTAGGGCTTACATCTAAAAATAAATTTAGTTGTATTGTAGGTTTTTCTGGCAAGATTATTAATCAAGAGGATCTCAAACAAAGAAAGAGAACATCAACAAATATTCTTTTAATTCATGGTGATTCTGATCAAGTTGTCTCACCCAATTATATGTTAGAGGCAAAAGATTTCTTTATTAGATCTAATATTGAAATAGAGACCCATTTAATTAAGAATTGCGACCATCATATTCCCATTGAAGCTTCAAGCATAGCATTAAATTATATTTTAAAAAAAATAAAATGAGTTCTTAATATTGAAATCATTTTTTATTTAAGTTAAAATTAATTTATGAACAACTTTATTGAACAAGATGTATCATTAGAAAAATGTCCTGCATTAGTTTTAAATGCTGATTATAGACCTTTAAGCTATTACCCCTTATCATTATGGTCTTGGCAAGATACAGTAAAGTCAGTTTTTTTAGATAGAGTAATTATAGTAAGTAGTTATGATAGAATTGTAAGAAGTCCATCATTCAAAATGCAGCTTCCAAGCGTTATTGCTCTTAAAGATTACATAGTTCCACAATCTAAACCAAGTTTTACAAGATTTAATGTTTTTTTAAGGGATAAATTTTCTTGTCAATACTGCGGAAGTGGAGAGGAATTAACGTTTGATCATTTGTTACCAAGATCAAAAGGTGGAGAAACACACTGGGATAATGTTGTAACAGCATGTTCAGCATGTAATGTTAAAAAAGGTGGAAAATTATTAAAATCTTCAGGAATGAAACTCAATCAATATCCTTATCAACCATCAACTGAAGATTTACACAGAAATGGAAAGAATTTTCCCCCTAATTATTTACATAAAAGTTGGATGGACTATTTATATTGGGATGTTGAGTTAGAAGCTTAAAATTAAATTTTCTCAGAAATATTTATTGCTAATTTAGATCCAGTTTTGATAATTTTATCCATTATGGCGTAAAAGCCTTTTTTTGTTGCACCCTCTTCATAGGCAATATCCCTATGATCTAATTCATCTTGTCTAAATTTTGTAATTTTCTTTTTTAATTGTTCTTCATCAGGACCAAGCTGATTGATTTGATCTAAGTAATGTTTATCAATAACTTCTTCGACGGATGCCGTACATAGCATCGCAGCTTTTTTACCTAATAATGTAGAGCCAAATCCCAATCCAACACCTAATAAATCCCATAAAGGTAAAAATTTTGTTGGTTCTATATTTCTTTTTTTTATTTCTTTTTCAAAAAATTGACAATGTTCTATTTCATGTTCTTTCATATCTTCAATTGTTTTTTTTAAACTTTCATTTTTTACAATAGTATTTAAAGCTAACAATTGACCTTCATAAATTTTGACAGCACCTCTCTCACCAGCATGATCAACTCTAATAAATTCCTGTACTCTTTTATTTGTTCTTTTCATATTTTTTTAAAAATTATTAAAAGCGTTACAATAAATAATAAACTAATCCCAATATTAATACTTGTGAGCGATAATCCAAAAATCCTAAATGTCACATCTCTACAGCTTATTGTTTTTTCACTTAATTGTTTAAGCAAATCTTCTTTGGTGATAATTTCTGTTAAATTCTTTACTCCACAAACAGATGATTCCTGAAAAAAACCTTGTTCAATTCCAAAATGATAAAATGAAATTGTAAAAGAGAAGATAAAGGTAAGAATTAATAACATAACTAAGAATTTCTGATTTTTTTTAATCAAAAAGATCGCCATTATTATAATGATACTTAATATGTAAGGAATTCTCTCAATTAAACATAAATTACAAGGCTGGTGTCCAAGAATATATTCTATAAAAAAAGCAAAAATTAAAGCAACAAAGCTAAATAGAAAAATTATTTTTAAATAAAATTCTACTTTTAGATTAAACATTAGATTTAAAAATTAGATAAACTACTATTCCAATAATAACAATTAATATTCCAATTATTGTAAACCATTTTGACCCATGTTTATCCATAAATTCATTAAACAAATCTCCAAACTTATAAGAGAAATATGACACTAAAAAAAATCTTAACCCTCTAGAAATTACACTTATTAAAACAAAAATTAAAAAATTAAATCCTATGAGACCACTTGCAATCGTAAAAACTTTATAAGGAAGAGGTGTAAAACCTGCTAAAAAAAGAATCCCTAGCCAAGCATAAAAACCATCGTTTTTTATCAAGCTTTCTTAAAAAATAAAATAATTCCAATTAAAAAGATTGTATTAATTAAAATCAATAATGGATTCTTACTATGTACTGGAAGTTTAATTAATTTTACTTTTTTTTTATCAACGAATTTTGTTAGTTCTCCTCCACTAGTTACAATAAAAGATTCACACCCATTCTCAGGTAAATAATGCGCGATGTCATAACAGCCAGTTTCTGCACCTCCATAACCTAGTTTTGGTATTACTTGCAGGACTTTTATATTAGACGACATACATTTAGATTATATAATAATAGAGATAACTAATAAACTTTTATGAACAAATTCAATTATCTTAGAATAAATAAATATAAAAAAATCAGATATTTAAAATACAGCCAAAATAATACAACTTACATTGTTTTTTTACACGGGTTTATGTCTGATTTAGAGGGAAAAAAACCTAAAGCATTTTTAAATTTTGCCAAAAAAAATAAACTTGGTTTTCTTGCACTAGAATATTCTGGTCATGGTAAATCATCTGGTAAATTTACGAATGGTAATATTTCAAAATGGACTAAAGAAACAACTTTACTAATTAAAAAGATTGTCAAAAAAAATAAAATCATATTAGTTGGCTCAAGTATGGGCTCTTGGATCGCTTTAAATCAATTTAAGTTTTTTAAGAAACAAATTTTAGGATTTTTAGGAATTGGCTCTGCACCTCAATTTTTAGAAGGTTTAATGTGGAACAAATTTTCAAAAAAAATGAAAAAAGAAATAACAAAAAATGGATTTATCAAATTAAAGCATGGAAATTATGAATATCCAATCTCTTTACAACTAATTAAAGATGGCCGGAAAAATAAAGTATTTCATAAAAAAATTTACGACAAATTAAAGATTACTATGGTTCATGGACAAAAGGATGAGTCTGTCCCTGTCAGTTATTCCAAAAAAATTTTGAAAATTTTCGTAAATTCAAAAAAAAAATTAGTTATCGTTAAAAAGGGTGATCACAGCTTATCTTCACCTAAATGGTTAGGCATATTAAAAAAAGAGTTAAAAATTATAATTAACTAACTTCTTTAATCTTAGACTTAAATGTAATTGGATTTTTAAGTTTATTAATCATCTCTTTTGGACAAACCTGAACAAAATTTTTAATTTCAACTTCAAAATTTTCAAAAATATTTTTTGATATCAACGATCCTGTCTCCTTTGAATGTTCTAAAATTAATTCTTTTAAATAACTTGTCCAATAATCTGTCTCAACATTTTGCCAAACAACTGAATCTGGATTTACTTTTTTTTCAAACTCATTAGATTTATCATAGATAAATGCCATACCTCCGGTCATGCCAGCTGCAAAGTTATCACCGACATTTCCTAAAATGACCACTGTTCCTCCAGTCATATACTCGCAACCATTTGAGTCACAACCCTCAATAACTGTAGTTGCACCAGAATTTCTCACAGCAAATCTATCACCTGCTTGACCCGCAGCAAAAAGTTTACCTGAGGTAGCTCCATACAGAACTGTATTTCCAATGATTGTATTTTCATTAGAGATTAAATTACTTTCATCCGAAAGTTTTATCGAGATTGTAGCGCCTGACAATCCCTTGCCGACATAATCATTTGCATCACCTTTAAGATTTAATTTTAGTCCTTTTGATGAAAAAGCACCAAATGACTGACCCGCAGAGCCTTTGAAATTTAATGTAAGAAAATTTTCATCAAGTTTTTCGTAACCATACTTTTTGTAAAGATGATGTGAAATTCTTGTACCAACTGCCCTGTTTGTATTTTTGATAATAAATTCTTTCTCAACTTTTTCTGAATTATCTAAAGATTTTTCTATTTCTGGCCAAATTTCCTGATCTAATGTTTCTGGTACTTTATTGATCTCCAATGACTCGCAATATCTTTTATTATTTCCTGGGTCTGCCTGAACAAATAATGGATTTAAATCCAAATCATCTAAATTTGGTGACGCTTTATTAACTTGCATTAATAAATCAGTTCTTCCAATTATATCATTTAATGATTTAAAACCTAGTTCAGCTAAAATTTCTCTTACTTCAGATGCAATGAAAGTGAATAAATTTACAACCTTGTCTGGAGTACCAGTAAATTTTTCTCTTAATTTTTCATCTTGTGTACAAACACCTACTGGACAAGTATTTGAGTGGCACTGTCTTACCATTATACATCCCATTGCTACTAGAGCTGTTGTTGCAACTCCATACTCCTCTGCTCCCATCATTGCAGCAATAACAACATCTCTTCCAGTTTTAATACCACCATCAGTTCTTAACGTAACTTTGTGTCTTAAATTGTTTAACGTTAAAACCTGATTTGCCTCAGTGAGACCCATCTCCCAAGGTATTCCAACATATTTAACACTTGTTTGAGGAGTTGCGCCTGTTCCTCCATTATGACCCGAAATTAAAATAATATCTGCTTTTGCTTTAGCTACACCTGCAGCAATAGTTCCAATTCCAGATGATGCAACTAACTTGACACCAACTCGTGCTTTTGGATTTGTTTGTTTCAAATCATAAATCAGTTGTGCCAAATCTTCTATGGAATAAATATCGTGATGTGGAGGTGGAGAAATTAATGTTACCCCTGGTGTGGAATGTCGTAGTCTTGCAATCTCCTTTGTTACTTTGAAGCCAGGTAACTGACCGCCTTCCCCTGGTTTAGCGCCTTGTGCCATTTTAATTTCTATTTCATTACAATTATTCAAGTAATTTACAGTCACACCAAATCTAGCAGATGCAATTTGTTTAACTCTAGAATTTGCACTATCACCACTATCCATCACTTTAAATCTTTCTGCATCTTCTCCACCTTCACCACTACAAGAAGCTCCTTTAATTCTATTCATTCCAATAGCGAGTGTTTCATGCGCTTCTTTAGATAAAGCACCGTGGGACATGCTTCCACTACCAAATCTTTTTAATATTTTTTCTATTGGTTCAACTTCTGATAAGTTAATTGAAGGGCCCAATTTTTTTTTTCTAAAATCAACTAGATCCCTCAAATTTATTGGTGGTAAATTATATATACCATCAGCATATTTTTTATATGCTTCATATGAATTTGAGCCCACAGCACTTTGTAATAAATGAATTAGCTTTCCTTGATATTGATGTGTTTCTCCGTTTTTCCTATATCTATAAATACCTCCAATTGGCAAAATAGTTTCTGTACTTTCAAATGCTTCTTTATGAATTTCTCTTATTTTTTTTTCAATTCCAACTAAACCAATACCTGAAATTTTCGAGGTGACTCCAGGAAAGTATTCATTTACAACTGTTCTACTCAATCCTACTGTCTCAAAATTACATCCACCTCTGTAAGAACTTAAAACTGAAATCCCCATTTTTGACATTATCTTCAATAAACCCGCATTAACTGAATTAATGTAGCGTTGTACACACTCATCAAAACTAAATTGGCCAAAAAGTTTTTTTTCATATCTTTGATATAAACTATCAAAAGCCAGATATGGATTTACTGTAGTTGCCCCAACCCCGATTAATGTTGCAAATGAATGAGTATCTATAGCCTCTCCAGACTGAACATTTATAGAAACATAACCTCTTAATTTTTTTTGTATCAAAAATGTGTTTATGGCTCCGACACATAATAACATAGGCATTGGCAATCTTTCAGATGAGAGATTTTTGTCACTTAAAATCAATTGGGTAATGCCTTGTCTTACTGCAATTTCTGACTCTTTTTGGATCCTGTTAATAGAATTTTCTAAATTGTCATCTTGTGAAAATGAACAATCAATAGTTACTGAATTTTTACCAAAAAAATTAGTGAACTTATTAAATTGTGAATTTGATAGAATAGGGCTATTTAAAACATAAATATTCTCTTTAGTTAAAGTATCAAAATCAAGAATATTACCTAAATTTCCAAACCTAGTTTTTAAACTCATCACTTTATTTTCTCTTAAAGAGTCAATTGGCGGATTAGTTACTTGGCTAAAATTTTGTCTAAAAAAATGGTAAAGTGGTCTATACTTATCAGATAACACTGCTAAAGGGGTATCATCACCCATGGAACCTGTTGCTTCTTTTGCATCTTCTGCCATTGGATGTAAGATAAGTTCTAGATCCTCTAAACTTATTCCGAAAGTATATTGTCTTCTCCTTAAGTTTTCGCCATCAAAATTATGTTTTTCATTGGAAATTGATAATTTTTCATCTAGATCAATTATTTGAGAATTGAAGTGTTTAAATTCTTTAGCCAAATAATCTTTTATTTGACTATTAGAAAAAACTTTACCTTTTTCAATTCTAACCCCGATAATTTCACCAGGACCAAGTCTTCCCTTAGTTAAAATTTTTTTTTCATTTAAATCAATCATTCCTGTTTCTGAGCCTGCGAAGATCATTTTATCTTTTGTAATTGCATATCTCAAAGGTCTAAGACCATTTCTATCATTTGCAGCTATAACCCATTCATTGTCTGTAGCAGCAATAGCAGCAGGTCCATCCCATGGTTCCATTGTGCTATTTAAAAAATTAAATAGTTGCTGATGACTTTTTGATAATGTCTTATTTTTTTTTGACCATGCATCCGGTACTAGCATTAATTTAGCTAATGGTGCAGATTGGCCTGATTTATTTAATAATTCAAATACATTATCTAAAGCTGCAGAGTCAGAGACACCTTTTTGGATTACTGGTTTTAAATTTTCTATGTTCTCGAAAAGTGGGCTACTCATTTCTTGTTCGTGAACTTTCATCCAGTTTTTATTACCTTTATAAGTATTTATCTCACCATTGTGTGCTATGGCCCTAAATGGTTGAGCTAAACTCCAGCTCGGTGCGGTGTTAGTTGAAAATCTTTGATGAAAAATTGCATATCTTGAAATAAATCTTGAATCTCTAAGATCTAAATAAAAGTCAGATATAGACTCTGCTAAATATAGCCCTTTATAAATTATAGATTTTGAACTAATTGAACAAATATAAAAATTATTCAATGAGGCATCAAAAGCTTTATTTTCAATTCTCTTTCTTATTTCATAAATTTTTCTCTCTAAGTTTTTATCTAATAAATTTGGATCATTAGGTTTAAAAAGAACTTGTATGATTTCTGGCATGGTTTGAAGAGCTTTTTCCCCTAAAACTTTTGAATTTACTGGTACTTGTCGCCAACCATATATACTAAAATTATTTTTAGTTAGTTCACTCTCAACTATTGTTTTGCAACTCTCTTGCGCTGAATAGTCATTTCTAGGTAAAAAAATCATTCCTACACAGATTTCAGAATTATCATAATCGTGTCCGGTAACTTGTATTTTTTCTATAAAAAAGTCTTTCGGAATTTCAACGTGTATTCCAGCTCCATCACCCGTTTTACCATCTGCATCAACGGCACCTCTGTGCCAAACTGCTTTTAAAGCTTCAATTCCATACTCAACAATAGCCCTAGATTTTTTTCCTTCTGTAGATGCGATTAAACCAACTCCACAAGCATCGTGTTCCATCTCTTTTGAATAAACATGATTTTTTGTGAGTAACTCTAAATTTTTTTTATAATTTTCCATTAAGCTACTTTTGTTTTTTTCAATTGCATATTTTCTAAATATGTTTTCATAGAAGAAGCTGCATCTCTCCCATCTTTGATTGCCCATACTACTAATGACGCTCCTCTTACAATATCTCCTGCAGCAAAAACACCTTTTAGATTTGTTTCCATCGTATTGAAATCAGTTTTAATTGTTCCCCATTTTGTTACTTGTAACTCTTGTGCATCAAATAATAATGGTAAATTTTCTGGATCAAATCCAAGAGCTTTGATTACCATATCGGCTTTCACCATAAATTCTGAACCTTCTTTAATTTCTGGTTTTCGTCTTCCTGATTCATCTGGTTCACCTAATTCAATTTGATTAACAACTAAATTTTCGATTTTATTTTTTCCCTTAAATTCTTTTGGACTAGAAAGCCAAACAAATTCTACACCCTCTTCCTCAGCATTTGCAACTTCTCTAGCAGATCCAGGCATATTTTCTTTATCTCTTCTATATAAACATTTTACCGACTTTGCTTTTTGTCTTACTGAAGTTCTTACACAATCCATTGCTGTGTCACCGCCACCTATCACGACAACATCTTTTCCCTCAGCGTTTAAAATTCCTTTATCAAATAACTCTACTTTATCTCCTAGGCCTTTTTTATTTGATGCTGTCAAAAACTCCATTGCAGGAAAAATATTACCTAAATCATTACCAGGTAATTCAACTTCTCTTGGTTTATATACACCCGTTGCTATTAAAATTGCATCATGTTTTTTTCGCAACTGTTCTAGAGTTGCATCTTTACCAACTTCAAAATTTTGAATAAATTTTATCCCACCATCCTTTAACAACTTTGTTCTTCGCTCAACCACATGTTTTTCAAGTTTAAAATTTGGAATTCCATAAATTAATAATCCACCTGCGCGATCATATCGATCATAAACAGTAATTTTATATCCATTTTTCCTTAGCTGTTCAGCGGCTGCCAATCCTGCGGGACCGGCACCAATTATTCCAACGCTTTGGTCTTTTTCATGTTTTAGAGAAATTGGTTTAACCCAGCCTTGTTCCCATGCTTTATCATTAATATATTTCTCAACTGAACCAATAGTAACTGTTCCATGTCCTGATTGCTCAATAACACAGTTACCCTCACACAATCTGTCCTGAGGACAAATTCTTCCACACACCTCTGGCATATTGTTAGTGCTTTGAGATAATTCGTAGGCCTCTTTTAATCTTCCCTCAGCTGTAAGTTTTAACCAATCTGGAATATTGTTGCTTAAGGGACAATGTACTTGGCAAAATGGAACTCCACATTGAGAACATCTGCTTGATTGTTCTTCAGCTTTTTTAGTTACAAACTCATCATAGATCTCATTAAAATCCTCTTTTCTTGTGCCAATCTTTCTTTTAGGTGGAGTTTGTTGACCTATTTTCACAAATTTTAACATTTTATCAGTCATAGAATCTTTAAATTTTCGGCAAATTATACTTTGTTTTTAGTAATAAAAGTATTATTTAGGTCAATAATTCTGACCTATAATTAACGCTATTTAGCATAAAATGTAAGAAATTTATTTTTTGCATACCTATTATGATTAAATCGAATTGTTTAAAATGAATATTTTTTAAGTTACGACATCTTTATGCTTCAAGATTTTATAGAAATACTAATTCTTTCTGCGGTCCAAGGAATTTCTGAATTTTTACCTATTAGCTCTTCGGCCCATCTGATCTTAATATCAAATTTTTATGATTTTAGCTCAAGCTCTTTATTCATTGATATTGGTCTGCACTTGGGTTCTTTATTTGCAATAATCTATTACTTTAAAAAAGATTTACTAAATTTAAGAAACAATCAAAAACTATTGGTTTTGATTTTAGTTGGATCAATACCTCTTATAATTTTTGGATATATAATATATTCGATCGAAATAATTAATCTTTTAAGAAATATAGAAATTATTGCATGGACAACTCTATTTTTTGGTTTAGTCCTATTTTTATCAGATAAAAGAGATACTGATCAAAATATATCAACCAACTTAAATATAAAATCAATATTATTCATAGGTTTATTTCAAATTTTAGCACTCATACCTGGTGTTAGTAGAGCAGGGATAACTTTAACAGCAGCTCGATTTCTAAAATTTAATAGAGTTGACTCAAGCAAAATCGCCTTTTTATTATCTATACCCGCGTTAGCAGGGGCAAGTTTTTTAGGTCTTCAAGATGCTGTACAACAGTCTACTGAATTTAATTATTTATTATTAATTGCAGTTACTCTTTCTTTTATTTTCTCGTTTATCACAGTCAAATATTTTGTAAGATATGTAAGGAATTTTTCTTTAACTGTATTCGTAATTTATAGAATTATTATTGCTTTAGTTTTATTATTGATAATTTATTTTCCTCATCAAGGGTAATAATTGAGAAATTAAAACACCACACAATATGAACAAGCACCCTAATATATTATTAAAATCTAAAATTTGACTTAATAAAACCCATGCTGCGATAGTTGCAAATACACCTTCTAATGAAAAAATTATGGCTGCTGGTGCAGGTGTTATGTTTTTTTGAGCGTAAATTTGTAAAACGAATGCAAAACCTCCTGATAAAATTCCTGCATAGAGTATAGAGTCTATCTCATTGAGAATATTTTCAATTACAAATTCTTCATAAATCAAACCAATAATAAAAGAAAATAAAGCCACTAATAAAGTTTGGATTGCACCTAATGTTAAAGGTAAGTTATATGTTTTAACAATCATTCCGGTAAATATTATGTGAGTGCTCCAGAATAATGCTCCAAGAATGACCAATGTGTCTCCAAGTCTAACTGTAGCATCATAAAAATTGGTTAAAAGATATCCGCCAATTAAACATAAAATAACCGAAGGCCATACACTCCAATGCAATGAGTCTCTCTTAAATATAAAAATAATAATTGGCACCATCGGAACATAAAAAATCGTAAAGAAAGCAGCATTAGCTACATCTGTGTAAAGCAGAGCTACTTGCTGCAATGCCGATCCTAAAAATAATGATAATCCTATTAAAAAAGATAGAATAGCAAAATATCTAAAACTAGTTTTGAATTCTAATTTAAATTTTTTAGTCTCAAACAATAATGCTAAAGGTAGAATTGCCAAAAAACCCACAAAAAATCTTACTGCATTAAATGTAAACGGACCAATATCATCCATGCCAGTGTCTTGCGCAATAAATGTAGTTCCCCAAATAAATGTACACAGCAAAGCACTTAACAATGAAACGCTTTTAGACATAATTTTTATCAAACGGCTAACTTATAAGCAAAATTTTTACCAAGATTTTCTTTTAAATCATTATTAAATCGAGCTGCCTCCGCACCATCAATAATTCTATGATCATAAGATAGTGAAAGTGGCAACATAGTGCGCGTTACAAATTTTCCATCCATGAATACTTGTTTTTTTTCTGCTCTACCTACTCCTAAAATAGCAACTTCAGGATAATTTATAATTGGGGTAAAAAAAGATCCCCCGATTCCCCCTAGGCTTGTTATCGTCATAGAACCTCCAAATAACTCTTTTTTATCAATTTTAAGATCTCTACATTGCTGACTGATTTTTTTTAATTCTGTGCTTATTAAAGAAATATTTTTATTATCTACATTTCTTAATTTAGGTACCATCAGACCATGTGGTGTATCCACTGCTATGCCAACATGATAATACTTTTTAACAGTCATTTTACCGTTTTCAATTTGATCGATTGAGGTATTAAAATTTGGAAATTTTTTTAATGATGTTGTTAATGCTTTTACGATGAAAGCTAATGGTGTAATTTTTTTTTTTTCACCAGTATATACGTCTGTAAGGGATGTTCTAAATTCCTCTAACTCGGTTATATCAGCTTCATCATGATTGGTTACGTGAGGAATTTTTGTCCAAGAGTTCATTAAATATTTAGACGACAACTTTTTCACTCTAGGAACGTCTTTAATATCTACTTCTCCAAAATCTGAATGGGAATACTCTAGTTCAATTTTTTGTTCAGTTGTATTTTGATCTTTGAAACTTTTATCAGATTTAGTTGCAACAAATAACTTTACATCACTTTCGGTAACCCTACCTTGTCTTTCACTTCCTGGGACTTTGTTAATATTAACTCCAAGTTCTCTTGCAAATTTTCTAACTTTTGGTGAAGCAGAAGCTTTTGTAGAAAAATCTTTAACTATTATATTTTCAGACTCATTGGTTTTTTTTACATCATTTTTTTTTATTTCTTTTGGTAATTGACTTTTTGGTAATTCTTGAGCACTTGTTTCTTTTATTTCTTTCTCACTTTCAATTTCAATAATTTTATCACCTTCCGATACCTTGTCTCCAATTTTAACATTCAAAGAAATTATGGTTCCATCATCAGAAGATGGTATTTCCACACTTGATTTATCACTTTCTATAGTTATCAATGGATCATTCTTTTTTATTTTTTGACCTTTTTTAATTAAAACTTCGATGACTTCCACATCTTTAAATTCACCAATATTTGGAACTTTTATATCTTTCTTAGACATTATAATTTTGTCGGCATTGGTTTATCTTTATCAATTTGATACTTCTTTATTGCCTCTTGGGCATATTTAGATGCAATTAATTGTTCTTTAGCTAAAACACTTAGTCCATATGCAACAACATGTTCTTTATCAACCTCAAAAAACTTCCTCAAATTTTTTCTGGTATCACTTCGACCAAATCCATCTGTTCCTAATGAATAAAAGCTCTTGTTAATATAAGGTCTAATTTGGTCTGAATTCATCCTCATATAATCTGATGCAGCCAAAATTGGACCTTCAGTTTTGCCTAAACAGCTTTCAACATATGATTTTTTTGGTTCTTTTTCAGGATTTAATAAATTAAACCTTTCAACCTCTAAGCCATCTCTTCTTAATTCATTAAAACTAGTTACGCTCCAAACTTCACTGTCAATTTGATATTCCTTTTGTAGAATCTCAGCACCAGCTATCATTTCTCTTAAAATTGTGCCTGATCCTAGAAATTGAATTTTGGTTTTTTTATATTTGTTAAATTCTTTAATTTTATACATTCCTTTTAAAATGCCTTCTTCACATGATTTTTCAGTTGGCATAGCAGGATGAGGATAATTTTCGTTCATTGTTGTAATGTAATAAAAAATATTTTCTTTCTTCTCATGCATTCTTTTCAATCCTTCTCTAAAGATTGTTGCTAGTTCATAATGAAATGTTGGATCATAAGACTTACAGTTTGGAATAGTTGATGCCATTAAATGACTATGTCCATCTTGGTGCTGTAAACCTTCTCCCGCTAATGTTGTTCTCCCAGCAGTAGCACCAATTAAAAACCCTCTTGATTGACTGTCTGCTCCTGCCCAAGCAAAATCACCTATTCTTTGAAAACCAAACATTGAGTAAAAAAGATAGATAGGGATCATTTCAATATCATGATTTGTGTATGAAGTGCCTGCAGCAATCCATGAAGACATTGCACCTGCCTCATTAATTCCTTCCTCCAAAACTTGTCCGCTTTTTTCTTCTCTATATGAACTTAATTGTGCTGAATCCTCAGGTTCATATTTTTGTCCTTCGTGAGCATAAATACCAATTTTTTGAAAAAAACCCTCCATACCAAATGTTCTCGCCTCATCTGGAATGATTGGTACTAATCTTGAGGCAACATTTTTATCTCTCAGAAGATTAGTAAGCATTCTTACTAATGCCATCGTAGTCGACATTTCTTTTTTACCCGTTGACTCTTTCATATTGTCAAAAATGTTTTTTGGAGGAGCTTTAATGGGTTTAGCATAAGTAGTTCTCTCTGGGATAAATCCTCCTAATTGAAGTCTTCTTTCTTTGATATATTTTATTTCAGGTGAATTTTGGTCTGGCTTATAATACTCAATATTTTGTACCTGTTTATCAGTTAAAGGAACATCAAACCTGTCTCTATAATACATCAAATCATCTATATCTAATTTTTTAGTTTGATGTGTAGTATTTACACTCTCACCACTTTTGCCCATCCCATATCCCTTTATGGTCTTGGCAATCACAACTGTTGGGCTTCCAATATTCTTTGAGGCTTTATCATAAGCCGCAAAAACTTTGTGAGGATCATGTCCACCTCTATTCAATCTCCATATATCTTTGTCTGAAAGGCTTGAGATTAACTCTTTAGTCTCAGGATATTTGCCAAAAAACTTTTCTCGCACATAAGCTCCATCTCTTGCTTTCATAGCTTGATATTCTCCATCGACAGTTTCATTCATAACTTTAATTAAATGGCCAGTTTTATCGTTAGCCAATAACGGATCCCAATAAGAACCCCAAATTACTTTAATAACATTCCATCCAGCTCCTCTAAAAATACCCTCTAGTTCTTGTATGATTTTTCCATTACCCCTTACAGGCCCGTCCAATCTTTGAAGGTTACAATTGATCACAAATATTAAGTTATCTAATTTTTCTCTAGCTGCTAAACCAATTGCTCCTAAGGACTCCGGTTCATCCATTTCCCCATCTCCTAAGAAAGCCCACACTTTTCGTCCTTCATCTTTGATGAGACCCCTGTTAATCAAATATTTCATATATCTTGCTTGATAAATAGCCAACATTGGTCCTAAACCCATTGAGACTGTGGGAAATTGCCAAAAATTTGGCATCAACCAAGGATGTGGATAAGATGATAGACCTCCTGGATTAACTTCTTGTCTAAAGCTATCTAGTTGTTTTTCATTAAGTCTCCCCTCAAGAAATGCTCTTGCGTACATACCTGGAGCACTATGTCCTTGAAAATAAATTAAGTCTCCTCCAAATTTATTGTTTTTTGCTCTCCAAAAATGATTCATTCCTACATCATAAAGTGTAGCTGCAGATGCAAATGTTCCAATATGTCCTCCAAGTTCAGGAAATTTCTTATTTGCGCGAACAACCATTGCTGCAGAATTCCATCTTATCAATGACCGAATTCTTCTCTCAATATTTTGATCACCGTTTGATTTTTTCTCTTCGTCAACAGGAATTGTATTTATATAAGGTGTATTTTGTGTATAGGGAATATTTGCACCCTCCATATAAGCTTTATTTATTAATTCCTTTATTAAATAATGGGCTCTCTGATTTCCATCTTTTTCGATCACTGCAGTGAGCGAGTCTAACCATTCATTGGTTTCTAATGGATCAATATCACCTTCATTAACTACTTGAATTATTTCTGTTTTTTTTCTCTCAATATTATTTATTTCGATGATTTGTTCTTGTTTTTTTTCTAATGATTTTTCTGCCTCTATAATCAAATTTTCAGTGTCTTTTGGAATAGTTTTTGTTGTGGAATTTTCTTCATTTGACCCTAAAATATTCAAAATTAAATCACCTTTTGAAACTTTATCACCTACTTTAACTTTTATTGTCTCAATTATGCCTGATAACGTTGAAGGTATTTCAACACTTGATTTATCACTTTCTATAGTAACTACTGGATCATTCTTGGCAATTTTTTGCCCTTCTTTAACAAGCAATTCAATGACTTCTACATTTTCAAAGTCACCTATATCAGGAACTAATAGTTTTTCGCTCATTTAATATTTAGATCTTATACACTATATAATTTTACTTAATTGCTAATTTTAACACATTCTGCTCAATTTTTTGACACTCTTCTTAAGTATCCTTTAAAAAATGATTAAAACGTTATTAAATACACTATTGCAACCAAAAGAAAGCGCTTACATTGATGCTAAAATTTGGATACAAAAAATTCTACTTGAAGAAAAATTTAAAAAAAATTAATTCTTAAATTCTCTCTATACATATGGCTATGCCCATTCCGCCACCTATGCATAGTGTAGCGCAACCTTTATTCTTTTTCTGTTTTATCATTTCATGAATGAGAGTGACTAATATTCTAGCACCTGATGCTCCTATAGGATGACCTAAAGCTATTGCTCCTCCATTAACATTAACTTTATTCTCATCAATATTTAACTCACGTATTACTGCAATGCTTTGAGCGGCAAAAGCTTCATTAATTTCAAAAAGATCTACATCATTTAAATTCCATTTTGCTTTTTTAACTGCTTCACGTACAGCTTCAATTGGTCCAAGGCCCATCAAAGTTGGATCAACTCCAACTGAAGCCCATGAGATTATCTTTACTAAAGGTTGAAGTGATCTTTTTTTTGCCTCTTCAAAGGTTGTTAATAATAAAGCGGCAGCACCATCATTAATTCCTGATGAATTTCCAGGTGTCACGGTCCCATTTTTAAGAAATACTGCTTTTAGCCTGCCTAAATCTGATTTATTAAGATCTTTTCTCGGATGTTCATCTTTCTCAAGATTGATACCAGATTGGTTTATTTTAATTAGTTCTTCCTTAAATCTATTAATATTAATTGCAGTTTCTGTTTTTTTTTGAGAATTTAATGCAAAGTCATCTTGTTCAACTCGTGAAATATTAAATTTCTTTGCAACATTTTCAGCAGTTACACCCATATGATAATTATTAAATGCATCTATCAATCCGTCATTTATCATTGTATCTATCAAATGTTCCTCTAAAATTTTTTTATTGTCCCGGTAAAAAATTGAATGTGGGGCTAATGACATGTTTTCTTGTCCACCGGAAATTACATTTTTTACCTCTCCTAATTTAATTGATTGATAACCTGAGATTACAGCTCTAAGTCCAGAGCCACAAACTTGATTTACTATGTGGGCTGGTTTAGAAATATTTATACCTGCATTTATCGCAGCCCGTCTTGCAGGATTTTGGCCTCCACCAGCTGTGAGTACTTGGCCCATAATTACCTCATCAATATCATTTTTACCTAATTTACTTTTTCTTAAAATTTCTCTAATAACAATTGATCCCAACTTATCAGCACTTAATTCTTTAAGAGACCCTTTATAAGCTCCAATTGGAGTTCTGATAGCTTCTACAATTACAACTTCATTCATTGAATTATTCATAATAATTTAAATTTGTCTTAGCATTAAAATACACTAAAAAATGATATACAATAATAAATAAAATTTAAAAATGCGCCTGTAGCTCAACTGGATAGAGCGCTTGGCTACGGACCAGGAGGTTCTGGGTTCGACTCCTAGCAGGCGCACCATTAATAAGATAAATTATGTTGAAATGGTTGATAAAATCTTCTCTTCAAATGTCTGTTATTTATTTTTTCGTAATTATTCTTATAGTTTTAATTATTTTAACTTTTATACTTTAACAAATTATGTCTAATTCATTTGAACAAATAAGTTTAAAACATGGTTTTATGAAACATAACGGTGGTGTTATGTTTAGAAATATCTCTGAAAATGAATATGAATTCAAGTCAATTATTAATGAAAACCATTTGAATGCAGCTGGAATAACTCATGGAGGATACTTGGCAGCTTTGATAGATGCTGGAGCTGGAACAGCAGCACACCGTAGTTCCCAAAATGCACCTTGCGTGACAATTTCATTAGATCTTAAATATATCGGTGCTTCAAAAATTGGTGATGAGATTATAGGGCATGTAAAAATTTTAAAAAAAACAAAAACTTTGGTATTTTTATTTTGTGAATTAAAATGTAATAACAAAATAATCACATCTGCTTCTGGAGTTTGGAAAATTCTTAAGATAAAATCTTAAGACTTTGTGTTTGATGGTAATTTGGACAATAAATCATATTATGTTAAGCTTAATTTTTTAAGAATTTGAAATGAGAACTTTTAATGGAACGATTCGGTCATGTTTTAGTCTATTTTTGTTCTTTACGAGTAACTACATCTTGTAGGTAGTATATTTAACATACCAAAGATAGAAATGAATAAAAATAAAATCACCGCGGTGCTTGGTCCAACAAATACCGGCAAAACCCATTTAGCAATAGAAACAATGCTCTCTTTTGATACTGGGATGATCGGTTTTCCATTAAGACTTTTAGCTAGAGAAGTCTATGACAAAGTTATTAAAAAAACTAGATATGATGAAGTTGCTTTAATAACCGGTGAAGAAAAAATTATACCTTCAAATGCAAAATATTTTTTGTGCACAGTAGAATCGATGCCAATAGATAAAGATTTAGAATTTGTAGGTGTTGATGAGATTCAAATGTGTGCAGACCATGAACGAGGTCATATTTTTACAGATAGGTTGCTTAACATGAGAGGAAGTAAACTTACAATGTTTATGGGATCCAATACAATCAAAGGAATAGTTTCAAAATTAAATGACGATATAGAGTTCATAGATAGAAAAAGATTATCTAAACTCACTTATTCAGGTCACAAAAAAATTTCACGTATTAATAGAAAAACGGCAATTATTGCTTTTTCAACAGAAGAGGTTTATGCAATAGCAGAATTAATACGAAGACAAAAAGGTGGTGCTGCAATTGTTATGGGATCTTTAAGTCCGAAAACAAGGAATGCACAAGTAGACTTATATCAATCAGGTGATGTTGATTTTTTAGTTGCAACTGATGCAATTGGAATGGGTATAAATATGGATTTAGATCAAGTGTATTTTTCAAATTTAAAAAAGTTTGATGGAAAAAAATTAAGGAAACTAAATCTATCCGAGATAGGACAAATTGCTGGAAGAGCAGGCAGATATCTCAATGATGGTAATTTTGGTATTACAGGTGATTGTAAAGAAATTACAGCTGAAGAAGTTGAACTTTTAGAAAATCATAAATTTGAAAATATCAGAACATTATTTTGGAGAAATTCAGATTTGAATTTTAACAATCCCGCCTCGTTATTAAAATCACTTGAAGAAAAGCCAAACAAAGATTGGCTTAGAAAGATTCATGAGTGTGAAGATGAGAAAGTTTTAAAATATTTCTTAAAAAAGTTGAACTTGTATAATTTGACAAATGTAAAAGAAACACTGACGTTACTGTGGGAATGTTGTCAAATACCTGACTTTGTAAAGAAAACTTATGGAAATCACATCGATGTCGTAGAAAAAGTATTCAATTTTTTAAACAGTGATAAGGGGAAAATATCAGATAATTTTATGCATTTACAACTTATGAAACTAGATAAATTGGACGGAAATGTAGATTCTTTAGCGAATAGAATTGCAAATGTGAGAACTTGGTCATATGTTTCAAATAAAAACAATTGGGTTGATAACCAAAATTACTGGATTGAAAAAACTAAATTCTTAGAGGATAAACTTTCAGATAGACTTCATGAGGAACTTACAAAAACATTTATTGATAAAAGAGCAAGTGTACTTGCTAGAGGTTTAAAACAAGATATGGAATTCGATACTAAAATTTTAGAAAATAATAATGTTATGATCGATGATCAATTTATAGGTAAAATAAATGGACTTAAATTAGAACTTGATCTTAAAAAAGGAGCTTTAGAGACTGATATTAAATCTCTTAAAAAAGCTGCAAGAAAAACGATAGGACCTGAACTAGAAAAAAGAATTCAAATTGTAATTGATACAGGTTTAGTTGAATTAAAAAATGACTCTAAGATTTATTGGAATAATGCAAAAATTGGTAGGTTAATTCCTGGAAAAGATTATTTAAGCCCTAACATAGAATTATTGGTTGATGACATGTTAGAGCAAAATCCAAAAAGTAAATTAATTACTTTTTTAGAAAATTGGTTAAAGAATAAAATTTCAACAGTTTTAAAAAGTCTTTATGACTTAAAAGATTTGAAAGATAAAAACTCATCAATTAAAGCCTTAGCTTATCAACTTTATGAGAACAATGGTGTAATTAAGAGAGATAAGGTATCTGAATATTTAAAGAAATTAGACCAGAATGATAGAAAAACTTTAAGAGATCTAGGTGTTAAATTTGGAAGGTATCATGTTTTTTTATTTAAATTGATTAAACCAGAACCAGTTTCATTAAGAACTCTTTTGTGGAAAAA
>CACHKE010000005.1 GCA_902580335.1 uncultured Pelagibacteraceae bacterium | reverse complement strand
AAATTTCAACAGCATTAGCAGCTGGCTGTTCTGTTATAGTTAAACCCGATGTGATAACTCCAGGAATTGTAATGCAGATGGTTGATATATGTAAAGAATGTGGTGTCCCACCAGGCGTAGTTAATCTTTTATCAGGTGATCCACCAAGTATCGCTCAACAATTGATAGCTTCAGATATAATAAAAAAAATTTCAATAACTGGGTCATCGAGAGTTGGAAAGCTAATATTGAAACAAGCTGCAGATAAAGTTCAAAGAGTAACAATGGAGTTGTCAGGTCATTCACCTTTTATTGTATTTGATGATGCTGACATTAAGAAAGCAGCTGATATGGCAATTGCTGCTAAATTTAGAAACAATGGTCAAGTTTGTATATCGCCTAACCGATTTTATATTCACGAGAGAAAAAAGGACGAATTTGTAAATTTATTTATTGAGAAAACAAAAAAATTGAAAATAGGTGACGGTATGGATCCTTCGACTCAATTAGGTCCATTAACCACAAAAAAGAGGCTAAACGAAATAGAAGAATTGGTTGAAAAAACTAAAGAAGAAGGTGCAAAAGTTTTACTAGGTGGAAAGAGACCCTCTGGGTTCAATAAAGGTTTTTATTATGAACCTACAATATTTGATGACGTAAAAGATGATTTTACGATAATGAAACAAGAGCCTTTTGGGCCATTGGTTCCAATGTTATCATTCAAATCTTTTGATGATGTAATTAAAAGAGCTAATAATCATGAGCTTGGTTTGTGTAGTTATGTATGTACCAACTCAATGGAGACAGCACATCTTGCGTCAGAACAATTAGAGACAGGTTCAGTCGCTGTTAACACACCTATGGTAGCTATTGCTGAAGCACCTTTTGGAGGAATTAAACAAAGTGGTTATGGACGAGAAGGTGGGTCAATGGCAATAAAAGATTATCTAAATATTAAATATACTCATCTTGGTATTAAAGGTTAATTAATGAAACTTTTAAGGGTTGGTGAGCATGGTAAAGAAATACCTGCAATTTTAGATAATCAAAATAATTTTCGAAATTTATCAAATATTTTAAAAGATTTTACACCTGAGAATTTGAATTTTGAGAATTTAGATAAAATAAAAAAGCTAGATTTAAATTCTCTTCCATTGATTGAAAGCAGTAAAAGAATAGGACCTTGTGTAATAAAACCAGCAAATTTTATCGCAATAGGTTTAAATTATAAGGCTCATGCCGAGGAAACAAATTCTAATACTCCAAAAGAGCCAATTGTTTTTAATAAATCTCCAAATTGTATTATCGGACCTAATGATAATATTGTAATACCAAAAAATTCAAAGTCTTTAGATCACGAAGTTGAAATTGCAATGATTATTGGAAGTAAAGCTAAATACGTTAAAGAGGATGAAGCTCAGAAACATGTATTAGGTTATTGTATTTGTAATGATATAAGTGAGAGAGAATGGCAAAAAGATAGAGGTGGTCAATGGGTAAAAGGAAAATCTGGAGACACCTTTGGTCCATTAGGTCCGTATTTGGTAACAAAGGATGAAATTGACAATTTATTTAATTTGAATTTATCTTTAGATCTTAATGGAAAAAGAAGACAAACTGGAAATACCAGTTTAATGATATTTAATTTTAATTTTTTAATTTCACATATCAGTCAATTTATAACTTTAATGCCAGGTGATATTATTACAACAGGCACACCTGCAGGAGTGGGGATGGGAATGAGTCCACCAGATTATTTAAAAAACGGTGATGAAATGATTTTAAGAGTAGATAATCTTGGAGAACAAAAATTGAAAGTTGTAGAGGAAAAATAATGATTGAATTAATTATTGCATTTGGAGCTGGATTGATAAGTTTTTTATCACCATGCGTTTTACCACTCATACCTGGTTATATTTCTTATATTTCTGGAAGTTCCATAGATGAGCTGGTTGATAAAAAAAATATCAGTTTATTTCCAATTATTCTATTTACAGTTGGCTTTTCTTTAGTCTTTATAACCTTTGGTGCAGCCTCAACTTTTCTAGGACAAATTTTTTTAGAGAATTCTTATGAATTAAGAATAGCCGCAGGTCTTGTTATAATAATCTTATCACTTCATATAATTGGAATAATAAATTTAAAATTTTTAAATTATGAAAAGAGAATTCAAACAAATATTAACAAAAGTGTTTTTAGCCCAATATTAATAGGAATGGCATTTGCATTTGGTTGGACACCATGTATTGGACCTATTTTAGGATCTATTTTAGTTTTAGCTGCAACTGAGGAAAGTTTAAGCCAAGGAATATTATTGTTATCTTTTTACTCTATTGGATTAGCTATTCCGTTTATTTTATCAGGTTATTTAATACAAAGGTTCCTTATTTTTTCAAAAAATTTTAGAAAGAATATCAATTTAGTTTCAAAAATAGGTGGAATAATTCTATTAATTACTGGTATTTTGATATTAACTAATCAATTACAAGCTTTGGGATATTATTTATTAAATATTTTTCCATTCTTACAAAATTTTGGGTAAATTAAATTATGAAAATTTATCAAATAGACTCTAGTGCTAGAAAAGATGGTTCAACTTCAAGAGCTTTAGCAAAAAAACTTTTAGATAAAATAAAAAAACCTGATGATGAAGTTATTTATAGAGATCTAAATGATGAAATGGTTTTTGTGTCTAATTTAACAGAGTCAGGGATGAAAATAGATCCAAAAGATCAAACAGAGACACATAAAAAAATGTTCAAACTTTCAGATACACTTGTAAAAGAATTAAAAGAGAGTGATATTATAATCATTTCTGCTCCAATATATAATTATGGACCTCCAGCAACTTTAAAAGCCTGGTCGGATCTTGCAGCAAGAGTAGGAGAAACTTTTAGATTTAAACCCAATGGAAGAAGGGAAGGGTTATTAAAAAATAAGAAAGCTTATTTAGTAATTACTTCGGGTGGGACAAAGCTTAATAGCAATGAGGATTTTCTAACTCCTTGGTTGAAGTTTATTTTAAATTTTTTTGGCATAGAAAGGGTAGAAGTAGTAAGTGCTGATCAAATGTCCCTAGATTATGAAAAATCAATAAAAGAGGCTGAGAAACAGATAGAAAATTTATCCTAATAATTAAATTTTCTTTTTAAATGTTTAAGCCTTCCCTCAGTACTATCATAATCAATATAACATCCCTGAAGAAAACGATTTCCCTCATTAGCATCATAAGTAGTTCTGCCATGTAACAATCTATAGTTATCCATCATTAACAGATCACCTGGAAGAAGCTTAAATTCTATTCTATAATTTTTTGAATTATAAAGTTCAGATATTTTTTTTCTTGCAGAATAAAATAATTCTAGTTTTTCTTTATCAATTAATGGGACAAAATCTAATCTTGGACTAAAACGTACTTGTTTGAAATTGCTGTTTTCATCTAACTGAATCATTTCAGCCCAATCCTCTAAAATCACACTTTCATCAATAAATTGAAAACGTATTTTTACCTCAGTTAAAATTTTATAATATTCTGGAAAATCTTTTTTAAGTTTTTCAGAAACAGTATATCCATCAACTAGAGTTGATAAACCTCCAGTAACTTCATTTTCAATACAATGAAGCATTTGAATACATGGCACAGGATTTCTATATGGATTATCAGTATGAGGAGCCAAAGGCAAAGAGGTGTAAGCTAAGTCATTTGGATTTGGTTTTGATTTTACATTAAAGAATTCACCAAAGTTTGTACGTCTCACACTTCCTATAGAATTTGCAAAGTTTATAATAAAATTATTTTTTGTTGGAACATTTTTAAAAATTACAAAGCCATATTGATAAAAATTAATCAAGGCTTTGTACATTTCATCAGTTTCAAATAAATTTTCTTTGAATTTGAAAGTATTTTGATCTTTAAATGAGGAGTCCCATTTTATTTTTTCAATTTGTTTAACATCATTAATATTTGAAAATTCTTTAAAAATATCAACTATAGCAATTTTTGTTGAAGCCCCGTCATTGAATTTAATTTCTAAAGAATTACTATTTAAGCTCAAATCTTTGATTTGAATGTTTTCTGGTAATTGAGTTGGGTCAAATAATCTTTGTTGAGTAGACTTATCAACAAAGTTTTCTCCGTTAACTCTTTCTCTAAGCCAAAATGGGTGGATCTCTTTTTTATGACCCTTATTTTCAAAAAATACTTTGTTATCTTTTAACTCTAATTTCATCTATTTTAAATCATTATTTAAAATTTTGCTTTAATCAATAGTAATAAAATAGTATTAGAGCTTTGTGCAAATTTTAAAATCATCAGATTATAAACTTTATTCTAAGTTCATTGAAAGTTTAGCCAAGAAATTAACTAGATTTTATTACTCTAAATTAAACAAACCCTTTAAAGTATCTAATAAACTTAGAAGCGGTTATGACCCTGTAACAACTGCTGACAAAGCTTTTGAACGATTCATCAGAAATGAGATTAAAAAAAAGTTTCCAAATCACCAAATTATAGGTGAAGAATTCGGCTATAAAAAAACTAAAAGTGATTATTCATGGGTAATAGATCCCATAGATGGAACACGATCATTTGTGATAGGAAATCCAACTTGGAGTAATTTGATATCTTTAAATTATAAAGGTAACCCAGTCGTAGGCCTTGCAAATTTTCCAATTCTCAAAAAGTTTTATTTTAATACCTCATTCAATTCTGCGTATGTTTCAGAAAATGGAAAGAAAAAGAAAATACTTGTAAACCAAAAAGCAACTTATTCTAAAATGAAATTGTCAGCAGCTTTTCACGGTAGTCTGTCATTAAATAAACAAAAAAAAATTCCTCAAATTTTAAGAAGAATGCAATTTCCCTGCTCGGATGCTTTAAGTTATTCTCATTTTGCTGAGGGTAAACTTGATGTTGTTATTCAATGTGGAAATAAAATTTGGGATATTCATGCCTTAATACCAATAATTGAGGCTGCAAAAGGGATTGTCTCGACTTGGAAAAATGATGATGCCAAGAAAGCTGGAAATATTATTTGCTCAGCTAATAATAATTTACATAAAAAAATGCTTAAAATTTTAAAACCAGTTTCTAGCTAGTTTTACCCAAAGTATTTAAAAGAATTACACCAATAATTATTAAACTTATTCCAATAATCCCATAAAGGTTTGGAATTTGCTGATATTTAAAAACACCAAACAGTGTTACTGCAGTAATCGTTAAACCTCCATATGTTGCGTATGTAAAACCAACTGGGATAATATTCATAGCTTTAGATAAACAAAAAATACAAGCAACTATAGATATGATACAAAAAATAGTTGGCCCAATTATTGTAAATCCATTAGTAGATTTCAAAAAACCGTTTGAGGTTATTCCAAGAATGATAGCTAAAACTAAATAAATAAATCCGTAAAAATTAGTCATAAATTAAATTATGTTAATATTTTAAATTATCTATAAAAAAATAACTCAATTATCTAAAAGTTTTTTGTTTAATTTCAATTTTTTTATCAAATTTTTTGAAATTAAATCTGAGCAATTTGACTATCAAGTAGGAAATAATACCAACGAATGAACCAAACCTTATAGGAAAAAAATGATAGTTTTCAATCATATCAAACCATAGGCTAAAAAGATTCTTCACATTATAAGTACTTTCTCCCTGATATCTTTTTTTATGTTTAACCTTAATTGTTGTTATTTTTTTTGTAGAATTTAGTAAAAGGCCATCAATAAAAATTACTTTTTTTTGGTTTTTCATCATTGATGGTAAAAGTTTAGATCTAAAACCTCTGAAAGATGATAAATAAATTTTGTAGGATTTGTTAAACAGAAAACTGGAAAAAATATTATTAATATAACTGACCGTTTTTTTCCAAATCAGATGTTTTCTTTTAATATAAAGTGTGTAACATAAATCATAACTATCTAATGCATCTATAATATTATTTAGACTTTTTGGAGGGTGCTGCAAATCATCATCCATAGTAATTATCTTTTTTCCTCTTGCATACTTCAAGCCAACATAAATTGCGGTATGTTGCCCATAATTTTTTTTAAGATTTATACCTCTTATATTTCTGTTTTTTTTACTTAAATGTTTAATAATATTCCAACTGTCATCTACGCTAAAGTCGTTAACAAGTAATATTTCGTAATTAAGTTGTTTTTTTACATTAGATCTAATCTCTTTTGATAGTTTATTTAGATTAGCAGAGCTATTATAAACAGGAACTATAATTGATACATCCATGTATAAATATATAAGTCTTAATTAAAAATATTGTATAGTTTAAAAATGTTTAAAACAAAATTTAAATCAATATTAGCCGTATTTTTTTTGATCTTATTTGGATCAATATTGAGAATTTATAATCTTAATTTTGATGATTTTTGGTATGATGAAATGGTTTCATTTTGGTTATCTGATCCAAATCTTAATTTTTTCGAAACTTTGAAGAGAGTTTTTTCATCCAATTTAATGGTTACTTATGAAATTTTTCTGAAAGTATATCATCAATTAGTTGGATATGATGTTTACAATTCTAGATATTTTTCATCAATATTAAGTATAATTTCACTCACATTTTTTTATGTGTTGTTAAGAAAAAATTCTTCAACTGAGGCAGCTATTTATGGTTTACTGCTTTTAGTTATTAATATTTATCATATTAAATATTCATTAGAGTTAAGATCTTACATTTTAACTTTTTTATTCACTATAATCTTAATAAGTTTAATTTTTGAAAATAAAAAAATTAAACCATCTTTTAAAATTTTAAATTATTTTTCAATATTTTTTGTTACTCTATTTTTATTATTTAGTCATGCTTTCTCTGCAATAATTATTTTTTCATTGGTAATTTTTTTACTCTTAAAACTTAATGAGGGTAAGTTTCAAAAAAAGGTTATTTCTAATTTACTCTTAATTTTCTTACTCTCATTATCTATTTTTCTATTTCTCTATCTTAATAATATAAATCATTATCCAGAGTGGATTGAGCAAGTAGATTTGAATTTTTATACTAATTTTTATTTTTCTAAATTTTTTGGCTCTCGATTACTGGGTCTATTATTTTTAATTTCGTTCATTTATTTAATCTTTAAATTTAGAAAAACACTTCAAAATAACTTAGATATTTACTCGTTTTTTTTGATAACAATTTTTGCGTCTTATATTTTACCTTTATTGTTTGGTTATCTAATAAAACCCATATTAGTTGATCGCTATATTCTATTTGTATTGATACCTTTATTGGCATTAATAAGTAATTTTATATTCTTATTAAGAAATACATTAATAAAATATTTTTTAATTATATTTTTGATAATTTCTCAAATAGCTAATTTATTCGACGAATATACTTTCAAACAATTTTATACTGATATCTATCCTTCGAAACCTGAGGTAAAAAAATCACTAGAGGTTATAGATAAATCAAATATGAAAGCATATTCTTTTTATTTAGATAGACAAAATTTTATTAATTATAATTCAGTAAGAGAAAATTATATTAAAAAAATAATTGAAAAATTTGGTTATAAAATTAGTTTTTTTAATTATTATACTGACCAAACTTTTCCTGATAAATTTTGGCTAATTTATTTCAAAGATACTACAAAAGAAAATTTTAAAATACCTGAAAGACTTAGCGAATATACAATTCTTGGTGATGAGGTATTTAACAGAATTGAATTATATCTTCTTGAGAAAAATAAAGATTTGTAAAAGGTAAAACTAAAAAATTTTTTACTAATCAGCTTTACCCAATAGATTCACTATTAATACACCTGATATAATTAATATTAATCCAATTATTGTAAAAAAATCTGGCACTTGATTAAATTTATATATTCCAACAATTGAAGTTGCTACTATGCACAAACCAGCAAAAGATGCATAAGTAATACCAACTGGAATAGTTTTCATCACTATTGAAAGAGTGAACATGCAGCCAATTATTGTAATAGCAGTAATCAGACTTGGTACTAATAATGTGAAACCATTTGCACTTTTTGCAAAACTATTTGCTGCAGTTCCTAGTATGACAGCAAGTATAAGAATTAGAAAAGCTATAACGTTACTCACAAATAAAAGATATTCTTATTTGGTAATTTTATCTACAAATTTTTTAATCGGAGGACCTACTAGAAGGGCAGCAATTATTGCAATTGGAAGACTTACTGACCATGCTTTAAAAAAACGGTCGACATACTCATTATCCATTCCAGTATTTATATAAGTAATTATTAATGTCATTAAAAGACTCATGCCAAATCCCATAACTAATATAAATAAAAGGTTAGAATATTTTTTTGGAAACATTTTTAAATACTTTGTTTCTGCAATTCAATTTGAAGCTTTTCCATCATAATCATAGGAGACTTCATAAACGGATGAACTTTATGAGCTTCAATGTAACTATCAATAGCTTTTTGGTAGTTTTTTAAAGCTGTTTGAACTAAACCTTGGCCTGTTAGTGCACCGAAATGTCTTTTTTCTATCTTAAGTACCTTGTCAATATCAGCTTGTGATAGCTCGTATTTACCCATTAAATATAATACTGTTGCTCTTTTATTCCAAGCCTCTGCCCAATTAGGATCAAGCTCAATTACTTCAGTAAATTTATCATATGCAGTATCAAGTTTATTATCCATCATAGCAGATGACCCATCAGCTAATAACTTTGTTAAATTATTTTTAGTTGGGTGAGTAGTCCAAAGATCCCAAATTTTATCCTCTATTTTTTTTGAATTTTCAAAATTTAAAGCACTTTTTAATTGAACAAATAATTTATCAATTTCTTTTTTATTATCATCAGCCAATAAAGACGATGAAAATAAGAAAAAAATAAAAATGAATGAAATTTTTTTCACTTACTTAGACATTGGAGTAGCGCCAGTTTCTAAACTAACAATTTTTCCATCTTTATATCTATAAACCGCCATTACAGCCTCAACATTTCCGTCATTAAATGTAACAAAAGAATGATGTACCCCAACTTCATCATTTTCATATACAACCCTTGTTCTATCTTGATTTATATCTCCACTCATTGCCCATTTTATAACATCAGCTTTTCCTAAAGAATTTCCAGATTTATGCATTGTGAATTTAAAATCATCATGCAAAAGTTCATTCATAGTTGCCTCATCTTTTTTATCTATTGCATCAGTATATCTTTTTAATATCGACATTTTATACTCCTTTAATTATTATTCCGTTACCAATTGAGTTTTCTAAACGGATTTGTTTAATTGGTTTGTATTCATCAGAGTTATACCACTCTAAAGCTTTTTCATAACTTGGAAATTTAATAACAACTGTTCTAGGATATGCCCAGGTTCTTTCTAATACTTTTGTTTCACCACCTCTAACAATATATTCTCCACCAAATTTTTCAGCAATCGGTCTCACTTTTTCTACGTACTCTTTATATTCCTCAGGTTTTTTTACTTCTATGTTGAATATTGCAAACCCAGACATTAAGTGTAAATTTTATCAGCTAAACCGTAGCATAAAATTGCACTCATAATCGTAAATACAAACGGTGCAATAACACCCTCGTTTGTAGTTTTTTCATTCACACCTGTTTTATTTATTTTAATAGAATAAAAATTACATAAAAAAATACATAGATTATTTATAAAAACTAAATTTAAGAATCCCCATGTATTTTCTAAACCTCCAGGCCTTATAAAACCTACATAGATTGACATTAAAAATACAGCAAGCATAAATGCTCCTGCCATTCTAATCATTATTGCTCCACTTGGATCTATACCAAATCTTTCCATGAAGCTTTTAGTGCCAAAAATAGTTTGAAATGCGTAAACACCAACTCCGATAAAATGAACTAAATAAATTATTAAATAAAATATCCCATTAAATTTTTCTATCATTTTGTCTCCTAATCGTTAAAAACCATTCTCATTTCATCCTGAATTGTACCTTCTTTAAAAACACCATTCATTTTTTTCTGAAGTTCAATGAATTCAGGATCAGCTGACATATTCTGATCATTTTCAAACGCTTTATCAGTAAACTGTTCGCCCACAAGTGTTTCTCTTACCGTCCTTGGGTTTCCACCAATTTGAAATGAAAAGTAAACTTCATGATCTGGATAATGTTTTTTTCTAACTTTTGCTAAGCCTTTAGAGATTTCCATAGCCTCACCAAGTTTATCATCATAAACTCCAATAGTTCTTGTGTAGATTGCTTTCATAAATCTTTCTCTTAAGCGTTATAGTCCATCACTTGATCAGTACACTCAGTAAATTTATGAGGCTCAAAGAAATCATTCATTTGACCTAATTGATTATTGATATCTGCTTCACTGTTAGCTTTCCACCAGCAAAACATTTGCATTGTATCACCTGGAGTGTTCCAAGTCATTTGACATGCTGCTTTATCACTTGTCATTGATTTAACAATATCCTCCATTTTCATTGAAGCTACTGTTTCACTAAATTTTGTTTTCATCTCTTTCGATTTGAAAGTGTGAGTTACCATATAGTTTTTCATTTTCTCTCCTTAATATAAAGTTTGGACTACTTTTTTTACTCTTTCAGCTCCATTAGGAACTAAAGCTTCAACAAACGTATGACATTTGTCAGTTTTAGCTTTGTCGTATTTGGAACCGTAATGTTTATCAACTGCTTTGTTTACTCCAGCATCCCAATCTTTTTCTGGAATACCTATTTCAAGCGCATAGGTTTTTAAAACTTTCACAGTTGAAATTGATTTTTCTTTCATTCCGTACTCAAATTTTTCACCTGATGGAAGAAAGTAGTTAGCCATATAAATACCAACGCAATCCCATGCTTTTGATTTATCTTTGTCACTCATTCCTGCATTCGCAGATGTAAAAATAAATAAAAATAGAATTATAATTATTTTTTTCATGATACCTCGAGGTTAAATAATATTAATATAAAAATGTAACTGTTTTGTTACATGCCTGGTATGCGTTATTATAACCAGCTAGGAATAGGGAGGTTTTTTTCCTCTAAAAAAGATTTATTAAACATCTTTGAGTTGTATTTATCTGATCTATCACAGAGAATTGTTACAATTGTTTTCCCTGGACCTAGCTCTTTTCCTAATCTAATTGCACCTGCAATATTTACTCCGCAACTAGTTCCTAAACTTAACCCCTCATGCTGTATTAAATCATAAAGCACGGGTAAAGACTCTTGATCACTGATTGAAAAAGCACCATCAATTTTAGCTTCAGCAAAGTTTTTAGTTATTCTGCTTGAACCAATACCTTCAGTTATTGATCCACCCTCAGCTTTAAGTTCACCATTCATAATGTGATTATAAAGTGCAGAGCCTGTTGGATCTGATAAATAAATCTTTATATTTTTATTTTTTTCTTTGAGAAATTTACTTACACCACCGATGGTGCCACCTGTTCCTGATGCGCAGACAAAGCCATCTACTTTACCTTCGGTTTGTTCCCAAATTTCTGGTCCAGTCGTTTCGTAATGACCTTTTGCATTAGCAGTGTTATCAAATTGGTTTGCCCAAACTACACCATTGTTATTTGTACTTTTTAATTCTTCAGCAAGACGACCTGCAACTTTTACATAGTTACCATCATCTTTATATGGCTTGGGTGGCACCAGTCTAAGATCTGCACCAATATTTTTTAATGTATCTTTTTTTTCTTGGGTTTGGTTATCGTTCATTACAATAATTGTTTTATAGCCTAAAGAATTTCCTAAAAGACATAAACCAATCCCAGTATTACCCGCGGTGCCTTCAACAACAATTCCACCTTCTGAAATTAGCTTCTTTTCTTGTGCATCTTTTATTAGTGCTAGAGCAGCTCTATCTTTAACGGATCCACCTGGATTTAGGTACTCCGCTTTTCCATAAATATTACATCCAGTGATCTCTGAAGCTGCTTTTAATTTTATTAAAGGTGTATTGCCAACCGACTCGATAAAATTATTTTTTATTTGTGACATTAATCTTTATCTTTATCAGTAACAGCATAAGGTTGAAATCCTTTTGTAGCATCACCAACTCTTGTAGCTGGAATTCCTACCATTATTGATTTTTCTGGAACATTTTTAGTAACCACTGCATTTGCACCGATTAAGGAATTTTTACCAATTGTTATAGGCCCTAAAATTTGAGCGCCAGATCCCACAACAACATTATCTTCTAAAGTTGGATGTCTTTTAGTATTTCTTTGATCATTAGTATTTATACTTGGAGCAATTCCACCTAATGTAACATTATGATAAATAGTAACATTGTTTCCAATCTCAGACGTCTCGCCGATAACAACTCCCATACCGTGATCTATAAATAAATTTTTTCCAATCTTTGCCTTTGGATGAATTTCTATTCCTGTTAAAAATCTTGAAAATTGAGAAATGATTCTTGCAACTAAATTAAATTTTGCTATTGCAAAAAAATTTGCAATTTTATGAAAAAAAATAGCCTTAACTCCTGGGTAAGTTAGGATAAGACTTAACTTAGATTTTGCCGCAGGATCTCTGTCTATTATAGATTGTAAAAAATCAGTCATCTAATTTTGTCAGCTTGATAAAAATAATTAATGTCTATATAGTGGTTCTAAACAGTATTTAAAGGAGAAATAATGTACAAAAATACTAATTGTTTTCATCTAGCAATCCCATGCGGAGATCTAGAAACAGCAAAAAAGTTTTATAGTGAAACTTTGGGGTGCCGACTTGATAATTCAGCACAAGAATGGGCTGATGTTGACTTTTGGGGAAATGAATTAACTCTCCATGCAAGTGAGCATAAACTAGATAACGAAAGGCATGATGTGGATATGGGTAATGTTTCTGTTCCACACTTTGGAGTTCATTTATCAAGAAAAGATTTTGATACTTTAAAAAATAGATTAAAAGAAAAAGGTGCAAAGTATTATGATGAACCTTATCTAAGATTTAAAGGAACAAAATACGAGCAAGAAACATTTTTTGTAAAAGATCCTAACGAAAATATTCTAGAGATTAAAACTTTAACAGCTAATCCAGAATAATTTTAGTTTAGATGGAATTCCTGGTATTAGGTTTTATTACCGGGCTTAGTTTAATCCTAGCGATTGGTGCTCAAAATATCTTTGTAATAGAGCAAGGGCTTAAAAAACAGTATGTTTTTTTAGTCTGTTTAATTTGTTCCTGTTCAGACTTAATTTTAATATTTTCAGGCATTCTTTTATTCCACTTTTTTCATCAATATTTCAATATATTTGTAGAGCTAACTTTAAACATCTGTTTAATAATTTTTTTAATCTATTTCATATATTCAAAAATCAAATCTTTTAGCGTTAGTGCTAATTTCAATTTTGAGAAAAAAGAGACCACTAGCACTAAGATTATATTAAAGACACTTGGTTTCACCTACTTAAATGCACATGTTTATTCTGATACAGTTTTCTTTTTAGGAAATTTTTCAAAAAATTTTTTATTTGATGAAAAAATTTATTTTGGTATTGGCGCTTCTGTAGCATCTTTTATATTTTTCTTTTTGCTTGGTTATTCATCAGTATATTTTTCAAGATATGCGCAGAGTGATAAAACGTGGAAATATATTAATGGATTCATTATTAGCTTCATGTCTTTGCTGACAATTTATATAATTAAAGAAACGGTATATTTTCTTTAGTTAAAAGCAATCTTGAGTGACAATTATAGCGCATGTTAAAATCTCAATTTCAAATTAATCTTATTTATTATGCTTTTAAGAAGAAAAATTTTAAAATTATTTGGACTCTCTGTACTTTTTATATCATTACCTTATCAATTCTTAAAATCAGCTACAAAAAAAATTATTAATCCTGATCTGACTAAAGCCCAAAAAGATATAATGTTTAATGAGGGCACTGAGAGACCGTTTACCAGTAAATTACTTGAAGAAAAAAGAAATGGTTTTTATCATTGTGCAAACTGTGGAGCAAAATTATTCTCATCAAGAGCAAAATTCGATAGTGGTACAGGTTGGCCTTCTTTTTCCGAAGCTTTGCCAGGTGCTTTTAAAACTAAGATTGATTATTCTTTTGGAATGAAAAGAATTGAATATCATTGTGCAAATTGTGGTGCACATCATGGCCACGTTTTTTTAGACGGACCTACTGCTACTGGAAAAAGATTTTGTAATAATGGATTGTGTTTAATTTTTGTACCAGAGAATTAATTAGAAAAACCATATTTTCTAAGTCTTACATCTCCTGTTCTTGCATGAGCTTCCATTCCCTCATATCTAGAAATTCTAGCTGCAGCAGCACCAACTAATTTAGTAGACTCTTTAGTCATTCTTTGAAAGCTTAAAGTTTTAATAAATTTTCCAACAAATAATCCGCCCGTGTATCTTCCAGCACCTTTAGTTGGTAAAATATGATTTGTACCAGAACATTTGTCGCCGTATGCAACAGTTGTTTCTTCACCCACAAACAATGAACCATAATTTGTTAATCTTTCATGAAACCATTCTAAGTTTTCGGTTTGTACTTCTAAATGTTCAGGTGCATATTCGTCACTAATTTTAACTATCTCTTCATCAGTTTCACAAAGAATTACTTCACCATAATCTCTCCAGGCTGCCTCAGCACTTGTTCTTGGAACTTCTGGAAGTTCTGCAATTAATTCTGGAACTCTTTTCATTACTTTTTCGCCTAATTCTTTACTAGTTGTATAAAGCCAACATGGTGAGTTATATCCATGTTCAGCTTGTCCTACTAAATCTACCGCAACAATTTCTGGATCAGCTTTAGCATCAGCTATAATTCCAATTTCAGTTGGTCCTGCAAACAAATCAATACCAACTTTTCCATATAAAATTCTTTTAGCCTCAGCTACAAATTGATTTCCTGGTCCTACAATTATATCTGCTGGGGGATTTTTGAATAATCCATTAGTCATTGCTGCAATTGCAGGAACTCCTCCTAAATTTAAAATTACATCTGCACCGCAAAGATCAGCAGTGTATACAATAGTAGGGTGGGCACCAACACCTTCTTTAGGAGGACTACATGCAATAATATTTTTTACTCCAGCAACTTTTGCTGTAGTTACACTCATTACAGCAGATGCAATGTGAGCATATCTTCCACCTGGGATGTAGCAACCTGCTGTATTAACAGGCACTAATTTTTGACCTGCATACAAACCATCAGAAAGTTCTACCTCAAAATCTTGACCATAATTTTTAAGTTGTGCTTCAGCAAATTTTCTAACCCTTTCAAATGAAAATTGAATATCATCTTTGGTTTTTTGATCTAACGTTTTTTTAATTTCTTCAATTTTATCTTTTGATACTATGATTTCCCCATCATACTTGTCGAATTTTTTTGTTAAATCGATACAGCCTTGTTCTTTTGATGTTTCGATATCTTTTAATAAATCTTGGACTATTCCAGTTGTCTTATTATCGTCAGTGGACGAAGTTTTCGGAGACTTTTTTAAATAAGTAATAGCCATTAATACGTTTTTATAATTGATGAATTATTTAAGACAAATTTAATTTTATTGCAATCAAACATTTAATCCAGTGCAACAACAGCTGCAGCTATTGATGCTAGTCTAGCAGGCGCTTCATCAGAGCGGCTAGTAATTACCACAGGTACTTTACCACCTACAACTACTCCTGCAGCACATGCACCACTAAAATATATCAACATCTTAACCAATGCATTACCTGTCTCAACACTGGGCACTAATAAAACATCAGCAATTCCCGCAACATCATTTTGAATACCTTTAATAGCTGCAGATTTTTTTGATATACTATTATCAAAAGCCAAAGGCCCAAATACATCTGCATTTAAATT
The DNA here is from genome assembly GCA_902580335.1 of uncultured Pelagibacteraceae bacterium. Classification (GTDB taxonomy): domain Bacteria; phylum Pseudomonadota; class Alphaproteobacteria; order Pelagibacterales; family Pelagibacteraceae; genus Pelagibacter. Next base: position 60,294 of record CACHKE010000005.1, on the reverse strand, counting down.
TTCTTTTTTTGCAAGATTTGTAATTTCCTCAGCCTCTTTTGAACTTGGAACACTATCTAAAACTTCTTCTGTGGCAGACAACACCGCAATTTTTGGTCTTTCAATTCCAATTCTGTGAGAAAAATTAATTACATTTTTTAAGATATGCATTTTGGTTTTTACATTTGGTAACACATTTAAAGCACCATCTGTAATTATAAGAGGTTTATCGTCTTTTTCTAACGTCATATGCCAGATATGACTTAACCTTGTTTTGCCCAACAAGTTGTACTCTCTTTTTAAAACTTCTTTCATTAAGATATCCGTGTGAATGTGTCCTTTGACTATAATTCTTATTTTTCCTTCACTCGCAAGTTTTGCAGCTATACCTGCGGTATTATTTTCAACAGGTTCATTAATAATTTCATATTTAGAAATATCCCACTTTAAGTTTTCTGCACACTTTAGAATTTCTTTTTCATCTCCTATAAAAATCGGATCAATTAAATTTTCTTTGACTGCATCTTGAACAGACAACATTGGTAATGGTTTCCCGGCATTGACGACTCCCGCTTTTACTCCTTTATTTTTTAGAGCAGCATTTAATAGATTATTTGGAACAATGATTTCTTTATTTGAAAGCATAATTAGTTTTTAAGAATCTTTAATTCTTTTTTAATAATTTTAGAGATTTTAATCTCTTTTTTTAAATTCATTTTATATCTTTTATATTTATTTTGTCCTGGATACATTATTTCTTTTATTCCTTTAACTTTAGGTAGTCGTTTTACTCTTTTGATATTATCTTTAATTCTTTGATTATAATCTTTTACAAATAAATTTGTTTTAAATGTGATAAATAAATGTCCGATATTTTGTGGTCCAGTAAAATCCTCAAAAGGATCTTTAACTCTACCAGCATGATTACCACCAGTTATAACACCACTCAAAATATCAACCATCCATGCGAATCCTGAACCTCTAAATCCTGCAATAGGTAACTGAACACCTTTGAGAGCTTTATTCGCATCGGTTGTTGGTTTACCAAACTTATCTAAGGCAACACCAACTGGTAGTTTCTGATTATTTTTTGATGCAAATCTGATCTTTCCTCTATTTATCATTGAGATTGATGAGTCAAAAATAAAAGGTGTCTTTGAACCACTAGGAGTTCCAAAGCAAATAGGATTTGTGCCAAATAAACTTTTAAAAGCTCCATGCGGAGCCACAGCTGGTGGACCATTGGTATAAATCATGGTAACCAAATTTTTTTTTACTGCTTGTTCCGCGTAATAACCAGACAGACCGTAATGACCACTATTTCTAACAGCCACCAAACCTATTCCTGTTTTTTTTGCGTTAGAAACTGCTTTTTTAATAGCTACATCCGCTGCAACAAAACCGATACTATTGTCAGCATCAACAAGTGAAATTGATTGTGAAATCTTTTTTATTTTTATTTTAGGTTTAGGATTAATTACTTTTTTTGATATTCGATCGCAGTACATCTTAAGTCTTGATAGACCATGACCATAAGCGCCAACTAATTCCGCATTGATTAGTGCATTAGTAGAAATTACTGCATGATTATTAGATAATCCGTGATTGATAAATATTCTTTTAACAACTTTTTTTAATTGTTGGAGTTTCATTAAATTTAATATATTACAATCTTATTTTAATAATAGTTTTAATTAATCAAATAACAAATGATTAAGATATTAAATTTTTTTAATGGTTAAAAAGAATTCTATAGTTGTTACTGGAGGAGCTGGTTTTGTTGGATCGAACTTGATTGGTTACTTATTAAAAAAAACAAATTACAATTTGATAAGTATTGATAATTATTCCTCAGGTTTTAAAAAAAATCATTTAAAGGATAAAAGAATAAATTATATTAACGCAAATACTAAGGACATATTCAAAATAATAAAAAAACCAGAAAAAATTCAAGCAGTTTTTCATTTTGGGGAATTTGCAAGAATATATCAAAGCTTTTTGAATATGAATGAGTGCATAGACTCTAATACAGTAGGAACTCATTCTGTTTTTAATTTTTGTTTGAAAAATAAAATAAGATTAATTTATTCAGCTACATCAGCGTCGTTGGGTAATAGAGGAAATGATAGAAATTTATCACCTTATGCATTTACTAAAGCTAAAAATCTTGAACTCTTAGAAAATTTAAAGAAATGGTATAATTTTAAATTTGAGGTTATCTATTTTTATAATGTCTACGGTCCGAAACAAATATCAACAGGAAAAATGTCAACTGTTATTGGAATATTCGAAGAGGCTTATAAGAACAAAAAACCATTGCCTATTGTTAAACCTGGATCTCAGACAAGAAGGTTTACTCATATAGATGATACTATAAAAATTTGTTATTTAGCTTGGAAAAAAAATTTATCAAGGCACTATAGTATTTCTAGTAAAAAAAGTTATTCAATAAATGAAGTTGCAAAAATGTTTAAATTTAAAGTTAAGTATTTAGCAAAGAGGCCTGGAGAAAGATATGCATCCGCACTAACAAATATGAATTTATCGAATAAAGTATATAAATATTTTGGAAAGATTAATCTTGCAGATTACGTTAATGATTTTATTAACAGCCATTAAAATTTAACCCTTTCCTCTCCAAGGAATAGTTTTATCTATAATTTTTCTAAGTGTTATATCAAATAAAAGACCAAGCATTCCCATTATAAAAATTGTTATCCAAATTACTTCATATTGAAAATATTTCTTGGCCACATTCTCTACAAAACCAATACCAGTAGTACCAGCTAAGAATTCTGCAGCAACCAAGGTTCCCCAGCACATCCCCACTGCAACTCTTATACCAGTAAGTATCTCTGGTAATGAGTTTGGAAAAATCACATGCCTTAATATTTGCCTCTTAGATGCTCCTAATGAGTGAGCTGCATGAATTTTTGATAGTTGAGTTCCAGAAGCACCAGCACGAGCTGAAATAATCATTATTGATAATGATACCATGAATAATAAGAATACTTTTCCGGTATTATCAATTCCTAATACAGATATAATTAAAGGAGCCCAAGCAAGCGGTGGAACTGGTCTGTAAAGTTCTATCAATGGATCAAAAAAACCTTTTGCAAATCTATTTAAACCCATAAATAGACCAAGAGGGACACCAATTAATATACCAAAAACTAAACCAAGAAAAACTCTTAAAAAAGAGTCCCAAATATGTCCATAAGGAACAGGCACTTTAAATAAATTAAAATCACCAGTTACAATTTTTAAAACTCCACCTTTGAAGTTTTGTTTTACTATTCCATCTTTACTATGAACAGGATACTCACCAGGTAAAATATCTGCAATCCAGTCTGGCAAAATAAAACCAATCATTTTGCTCACATCAACCATTTGTATCCACAATAAAGGAATATCTTTATAACCTACACTAGGTTTTGACATTAATATGAATTTATTGAAAGTATCGGATGGTTTAGGTAACCATCTACCTGATCCCTGTTCTGAACAACTTGGACCACTAGCAACAATAGTTCCTGCAGGAAATAAGAAAATATCAATTAATCTCAATCCACCTTGCTCTTTTTTTTGAGCGTTATCAAATTTAACAATTGCTGCCTGCATCTTATCTAATGCATTTGGAGGGTAGATACTTGCAAATTCTATTCTTCTAGCGATCTTAACAATATTTTTTGCGTATGTTGAAGCCACTTCCTCATTATCGCTTAAACTTTTTCTATAAGATTTAATTTCCTCTTTAAGCTCTTTAATCTTATTTTTAAATTGAGGGTTATGATTTCTTAACTTAAAAAATTCGTCACTTATTAAATTTAATTCTTGGGCGGCAGTGTGAAACTTTAAACCTCTATACGTTGCAGGCACTAAAGGTACTTCTAAGGTATTTTCAATAGAACCTGAACCTGCATCTACTTTAGTTATACCCCAACCACCTTCTTCATCAACCGCTTTCAGTCTTTCATTTAACTCTTGTTCTGTTTCAAATGGATAATCAGATTTTTGGAAATTTTCAGTTAATAGATTAATTTTTCCAGTAATATCATCTATTTTTTGTCTAGTCTCAATCTCTAATAAATCTTCATTTGTAAGTAATGGGATAAGTTGATTAGTTTTACTAATATAACTAATCAGTATCGTTTTTTGTTGGCTATTCAGTTCCTCAGAATTTTGAATTTCATTTTGAATTAATTTTAAATTTTTATTTTCTTTTTTGATTTGTGAAGTACTTTTGAACTCTCTTTCCTCAATTGGAAATTGATATTTTAATCCAAGCAAAGAGTCATTAACTTTTGCAACCTGGCATAGTTCGTTGGCAGATTTTGGATAAAATCCTTTAGCAATATCCCATGAATAATAGAGCCAAATTAAAAGTAAAAAACTACTTCCAACAATTACCCAGTGAGTACCCCCTAGTGCTCTCTCTGGATTTCCAAATACAGCATCTATTTTTTCAGTCCTTATTAATCTTCTTCCATAAAGAATACAGCCGATTACAGCGAAGAATATAAGAAAAGTTATTATCTGAGTTAACATTTAATTATCTTTCCCCATAATTTCCTCTTCCATGTTCCAGATCATTTCAAGGATTTCTTCTCGTTTTTGAGAAAACTCTTTATCTTTTTTAATTTCTCGTAAATCTTCTTTTAATCCCATTGAAGCGAATGGCAGATTATATTCTTTATGTATTCTTCCTGGTCTTGGAGCCATTACATATAGTCTTTCTCCAAGAAGCAAAGCCTCTTCAACTGAATGAGTAATCAGAATAATTGTTTTGCCTGTTTCTTTCCAAATTTTTAAAACTAGAGACTGCATTTTTTCTCTTGTAAGAGCGTCAAGAGCTCCTAGTGGTTCATCCATTAAAATCAAATCTGGGTTATTGATTAAACATCTTGCAAGAGCAACTCTTTGCTGCATTCCTCCAGATAATTGATAAGTTGGGGTATTTCCAAAACCTTTTAATCCAACAATCTCTAACCATTCATCAACTTTTTTTTGAGTTTCAATTGGATCTTCTTTTTTCATTCTTAATCCAAAGTTGACATTCTCAGCAACTGTTAGCCATTCAAACAAAGCACCTTGTTGAAAAACCATTCCCCGTTCAACTCCTGGTCCATCTATTTCTTTATTATTAAGAGTAATACTTCCTGAAGTTGGTCTAATAAATCCTGCAGTAATGTTAAGCAATGTTGTCTTTCCACAACCAGACGGTCCAAGAACTGTGAGAAGCTCTCCTTTTTTGAGAGTAAAATTTAAATCTTTTAATGCGTGAACAGTTTCTCCTTTAGGAGTTTTAAAAATCATGTTTAGATTTTGTGAAACTAAATCACTCATAAAGAGACTTTATATTTGAATTTTTAATAAAAAAATAGGCACCAATTTATTACAATTGGCGCCTATTAAAATTTAAATTACCTTTAGATTATAAAGGTAAGAAACTAGTATCTACGTTTCCTCTTGGTGTTCCCATTCCTTTTAAGAATGCATCAAGATTTCCACTTTCCATAGATTGTTTAGTTTCCTCAGGTGTTAGAAATTTAAAGCCACTTAAAGTTTCTTTCATATCAGCAACCTTCATTTCAGAAGCTTTTGACATTGCATTCATATCGCTTTTACCAGCTCTATATCTTGCATTAGCCTCATGAGTTACTTCAATAAAAGTTCTTAGCATACCTGGATTTTCCTTCATAAACTTAGTAGTTACTGAAGTGATATCAATACCCAAGATACCTGCATCTCTAGCTTCTTGAACTGTAAGTAATCTAGATCCAACTGCAGTTGCAGCTTTAATTGAGTTACCACCAAATAAACATGCCATTACAACATCACCACTTACCAAAGCAGCAGCGCCTTCTTCAGGGTCCATTTGAATGATATCCATTTTTTTTCTGTCCGCACCAACAACTTTCATACTTTCATCAAAAACGTATTCAGCCATTGTACCTAGTGGAACAGCAACTTTTTTACCTTCAAGTTCTGTAGCGTTAGCTTTTGTTATACCTGAAGCATTAGATGTTACACATGTTGTACCACCCATTCCGTATTCCATAGCAATATCTACAAGTTTGATAGGAGCTTTTGATTTAACAGCATTAATAAATGGAACTAAACCTTGAGAGTAAGAGATATCAATATCTCCCGCTAACATAGCATCAGTCATTGCACCACCGTTAGTAAAGTTTGTCCACTTAACAGGAACCCCTAGAGCTTTAGCGAAGTTTTTCTTCATCATATCCTCCAGATTTGGGCTTGGCCACTCTAAGAAGTATGCAACTCTAACTTCATTAGCTGCAGAATTAGCAACTGAAATTGAAAGATTAAGAGCTACAAAACATCCAAGAATAAAACTAATTATTTTTTTCATTTTTCCTCTTCCTTGTTTATTTATATGTTTCAATTTTAAGATTAAATTGACCTATATGTAAAACAAAAAAATGCTCATTCTAGTTACACAACTTTGAGTTGTGACAATTATTTTGGTGGTTTATTGGACTTAATTAGTCTAAGGATTCATTAATTAACCAATTATAAAATTTTAATATGAGCTCAGAAAAAAGAACATCTGTACCTAATTCTTTAAACGAACATTGGATGCCATTTACATCTAATAAAGATTTTAAAGAAAATCCAAAACTTATAGTGGAGGCAAAAGGTGTATATTTAAAAAATCACCAAGGTAAAACTCAAATTGATGCTAGCTCAGGATTATTCTGCAATCCTTTAGGACATGGAAGAAAAGAAATTATTGATGCAATAACTAATCAATTACAAACTTTAGATTATTGTCAACCCTTCCAACAAGGATTTGGTGGATCTTTCGAATTAGCAACTAGAATTTCAAAACATACACCAGGAAATTTAAACAAAATTTTTTATACAATTTGTGGATCTACTGCAGTTGAAACAGCGATCAAAATTAGTATTGCTTACCATAAAGCAAGAGGCGAGGGACAAAGATTTAGATTTGTTGGAAGAGAACGTGCGTATCATGGGATGAATATTGGAGCAACATCAGTAGGTGGCATGATTAATAATGTTAAAGCTTATGCAAGTGTTTTGATGCCAGGTGTTGTTCATATGAGACATACACATTTAGATGAACATAAATTTATTTCAGGTCAACCTGAAACAGGCGCTGAAATTGCTAATGACTTAGAAAGAATTTGTAGTAATTTTGGTTCAGAAAATATTGCAGCTTGTATTGTTGAGCCAATTGCTGGTTCTACAGGAACTTTAGTTCCACCAGTTGGATATTTACAAAGATTAAGAGAACTATGTGACAAACATAAAATTCTTTTGATTTTTGATGAAGTTATTACTGGATGGGGAAGAACTGGTTCAGCTTTTGGAGCTCAAGAGTTTGGTGTAACACCTGACATAATGACTATGGCTAAAGCAACAACTAATGGAATAGTTCCATTTGGTGTGGTTGCTTGCAAAGAAGAAATTTATGATGCAGTTATGGATAATTCTCCAAAAGGTGCGATAGAATTATTTCATGGTTATACGTATTCAGGAATACCAGTTTCTGTTGCAGCAGCATTAGCTGTACAAGATATTTTTGAAAAAGAGGATATTTTCAATAGAGCAAAAGAACTTGCTCCTTACTTCCAGGAAGGACTATTTTCATTAAAAGATATTGATGTAGTGGATAACATTAGAGGCTATGGAATGATGGGGGGTATAGATATTAAAACTGATGGTAGACCAGGTAAAGCGGGCTTAGCTACTTTTAAACATTGTTATGATGCTGGAGTAAATTTCAAAGCCACAGGCGATTGTTTAATTATAGCACCGATGTTTATTTGTGAAAAAAAACATATTGATGAAATTATTGAAAAATTAAGAACCGGAATAACTAATTACGCAAAAAGTAAAAAGAATTAAATTTCGTTAATGAGAATTGGCGTACCTAAAGAAATTAAACCTCAAGAAAATAGAATAGGCTTAACACCAGATAGTGTAAAAACTCTTGTCTCTGAAGGACATGAAGTATTAGTAGAAAACAATGGAGGCTTTGAAGCAGGTTTCGACAATGATCAGTACAAAAATGCTGGTGCTAAAATTATTGAAAAAGCCACTGATATTTTTAATGATGCTGAAATAATTGTTAAAGTTAAAGAACCTCAAAAAGTTGAGGTTGAAATGATTAAAGAAAATCAAATCGTATACACTTATTTACATCTGGCTGCTGCAAAAGAATTGACAGAGGGTTTGGTAAAATCAAAAAGTATTAATATAGCTTATGAAACCATTACTGATGATAATGGAAGGCTTCCTTTACTTGCACCAATGAGTGCTGTAGCAGGACGTATGTCAGTTCAAGCTGGAGCACATTGTTTAGAAAAAAACCAAAAAGGTAGAGGAGTATTATTGGGTGGAGCTCCTGGTGGTGAACCAGCGAATGTTTTAATTTTAGGTGGAGGTGTAGTGGGAGAAAATGCTGCAACTATAGCAACTGGTATGAAGGCAAAAGTTCATGTTGTAGATAAATCAGAAGCAAGACTAAAACAATTAGTTGAAATGTTTGGTGATAAAATTATTCCAGAACAAAGTGATAAGATAGATTTAAAAAAGTTAGTAGCTGAAGCAGATTTAATAGTAGGAGGAGTTTTAATTCCTGGAGCAGAGGCGCCTAAATTAGTCACTAAAGATATGTTAAAATTAATGAAAAGAGGCTCAGTTATTGTTGACGTTGCAATTGATCAAGGTGGTTGTGTAGAAACAAGTAAACCGACGACCTTTAATGATCCAACTTTTATAGTTGATAATGTTGTTCATTATTGTGTGGCTAACATGCCAGGAGGGGTTCCAAGAACATCAACTATCGCATTAAACAAAGCAACACTTCCTTATTTAGTCAAATTAGCCAATAGAGGTTATCAAAAAGCTCTTAGTGAAGATAAAAACTTTTTAGCAGGATTAAATGTTCATAAGGGTCATGTGACTTATAAAGCTGTTGCAGATGTATTTGGACATGAATATGTTAACCCAGGAGATGCAATCAAAAATTAATTAAATGGAAAAAAAACTTCCAAGTAGCACCAAAGTTGTTGTTATCGGAGGCGGAGTTGTTGGCTGTTCAGTTGCTTATCATTTAGCTAAATTTGGTTGGAAAGATACAATCCTTTTAGAAAGAGATCAGTTAACATCAGGTACGACTTGGCATGCAGCTGGATTAGTAAGTCAACTAGGTCCATCTGCAGCAATTACTAAAATTAGAAAATATACTTTAGACCTATATAAAGAACTTGAAAAGAAAGTTGATCATTCAGCTGGATTAAGATTGAACGGTGCACTTTCAATTGCTGAAAATAAAGGTAGATGGCAAGAGCTTCAAAGACAAGCGACAACCGCACAACTTTTTGATGTTGATGTTAGAATTTTAGATAAAGAACAAATTAAAAAAGATTATCCAATTGTAAATACTGATGAAGTTTTAGGAGGAATTTTAATGCCAGGAGATGGTGCTGCAGATCCGTCTGGAGTAACATATATGTTGGCAAAAGCAGCTAGAATGGAAGGGGCAAAGATTTTTGAAAAATCTCCCGTTGATGAGATCACAACTAAAAATGGAAAAATTTCTGGTGTTAAAGTAAATGGTCAAATAATTGATTGTGAGTATATAGTTTTAGCATCAGGAATGTGGTCACGCCAAATTGGAGAAAAAGCTGGAGTAAGCATTCCTCTTTATCCAGCAGAACACTTTTATATTATCACTGAGCCGATTGAAAATCTTTCTAAAACTTTACCAGTGATAAGAGACTTTGATAACAGAACTTATATAAAAGAAGATGCTGGAAAAATATTAGTTGGAATTTTTGAGTCTCAATCAATCCCAGCATGGGATAAAATTAATAAAGTTCCAGAAGATTTTTCCTTTGGAGAATTTCAAGAAAATTTTGAGCATTTTGAACCTTATTTAACCACAGCAATCAAAAGATTTCCAGTTTTAGAGACAGCAGGAATTAGAAAATTTTTTTCAGGTCCAGAGTCTTTTACTCCAGATACAAATACATTGCTTGGAGAAGTCCCAGAAGTAAAAAATTTTTTTGTATGCTGTGGTTTAAATAGTATTGGAATTGGAAGTGGAGGAGGGGTTGGTAAAGTTACAGCCGAATGGTTGATTAATGGACATATTAATGAGGATATTTTCTGTTACGACATAAAAAGATTTCAAAAATTTCACTCTGACTTAGGTTTTATTAAAAAAAGAATTACAGAGTCGTTAGGAGATTTATATGGAATGCATTGGCCATTTAAACAACATAAAACCTCTAGGAATATAAAAATACTTCCATATCACGATGAATTAAAAAGTTTCGGTGCTTGTTTTGGTGTTTCTGGAGGATATGAAAGACCTATGTGGTTTGCATTAGATGGAGAAAAGACTGAATATGAATACAGTTACAACTATCAAAATTGGTACCCATCAGCAGAATATGAAACAAATAATACTATAAAAAATGTTGGTTTATTTGATTTAACCCCTTTTTCGAAATTTGAGATAAAATCTGATAATGCACACAAAGAATTACAAAAAATTTGCACAGCTAATATTAAAAATGAGGCTGGAAAATGTGTTTATACACATATGTTAAACTCTGATGGTGGAATTGAAACAGATTTAACAGTCGTTTGTATTGAAAAAGATCACTTTAGAATAATAAGCTCTGCAGCTACGCGAGAAAGAGATAAATTTCATATAAATAAACACCTTGCAAAAAATGTTGAGTTAAAAGACGTTACTGACGATTATTGTGTTTTCGGAGTTTTTGGACCAAAAAGTAGAGCTTTAATGAAATCAATTTCAAAAGATAATTTTGAAAATGATAATTTTAGATTTAGTACAGCTAAATATATCACTATTGAAGGAATTCAAATTTGGACTCATAGATTGTCATACGTTGGTGAATTAGGTTATGAATTATATGTTAAATCTGAAGATGCTAAAAAAATTTATGAATTATTGGTTAATAAAGGAAAAGATTTTAACCTATCGAATTGTGGTATGCATGCCATGGATATTATGCGAATGGAAAGTGGATTTTTACACTGGGGACACGACATTTCACCAGAAGAAAATCAATATCAAGCTGGTTTATCTTTCACGATAAGCTCTAAAAAGGAGGATGAATTTATTGGCAAAAAAGCTTTAGAAAAAATCAAAAAGGAAAAAATTAAAAGTAGATTTGCAATGTTTACTCTAAAAGATAGCAAACCAGGTGAGCCATTATTGCTTCATGATGAGCCTATTTATTTAGAAAATAAAATTATAGGTAGATCAACATCTGGCAATTATTCTTTTAATTTTAGGAAAAATTTAACATTTGGTTATATCAATAACGATATTTCAAATGATGAACTTGACAAAAAAGATTTGTTTATTGAAGTTGAGAAAAAAAAATATCGAATTGAAGCAATTAACAAACCTTTAAAACAAACTAATTTTAAAAATAATTAAGTTTTTCTTCTTAAGAAAAATACAAAAAGAACAGAGGTCATCATCATTATCAAAGCATATGCTGCGGTTGGAACCATATAAGTCATATTTTGCCCAAACAACTGCGTTCCTACAAAAACAGCCAAAGTTCCATTCTGTAATCCACATTCAAGAGATATGCATCTTTGTTGAGCAACACCTGATGCAAAAAATTTAGCAACATAGAAACCTATAATCATCATGGAAATATTTAGAACTAAAGCAATAGTTCCTGCTGTAGTTAGGAACATTATTATACTATCCCATTCTTGAATATAGATAGCAATAAAAACAATTGAAAATAATCCTATAGATATTTTCTCAATAATTTTCATATTATTTTCTATAAAATCACTAAAAAATTTTCTAAAAATCATTCCAATTATCACAGGCACAGTAACCACAAAAAACATCTTCAATGATATACCAAGCATTGAAACTTCTTTTTCAACATAAGTAATATCAAATAAATCAATTGATAAAAAAACAATATAAGGAACTGATACAATACTTATTAAACTGGTAAAAGCTGTAAGAGATATAGAAAGTGCAACATCACCATCTGCAAATTTAGTTAGAACATTTGATGTTACTCCACCAGGTGCAGCTGCAATCAGCATTACCCCTAATGCCAACTCTACCGGAGTTTTTAAAATAATTATTAATATATAACCTATAATTGGAAGAACAATTAATTGACAAATTAAACCAACAAAAAATTCTTTTGGATGCTGAAAAACTCTAGTGAAATCTTTTATTGTTAATGAAGCACCAAGCCCTAACATTATAAGCGCTAGCGCAAATGGCGCTATTGTTGTTACTATACCCATGACCCCTCTGTGTAATACTCGAGGACAACTTATTAGAGATTTAAGAAATTACAAGAAGATTTAAAACTTTACGAATAAATTTAGCTTTGTACATAAAAATTTCTGTTTGATAAGGTAAAATTTTTCTAAAATTCATAGAAGTTAGCACATATTGTTTTTTTTCATTTAATTTTATTAAATCTTCTTTAATTAAATATTTACACTTTCTAATTATTGTTGCTCGAGGAATTTTTGTCATGTCAGAAATTGACATTGCACTTATACCAATATTTGAACCAAGATTTTCTATGAGAATGTTATTAGTAGCAAAATAATCTAGTGATGTTTTTTTATTGTCTGAATTTAATTGGCTTGAAACATTTAAAACCTGATTCATGCAAATTGTCCCCCAAATATGAAAAGTTGTCAAATCTTGAAAAAATTTATGATATCCTATAATTAAAGGTATCTGCATCCTATAAAACCATCTCCATGACAATGAAAATTTTTTTTTAATCAAATTTTCAATAATTTTTTGATCTAGTTTTTTTGTGTAAACTTTATCTTTATTTAAAGCTTGTGAAACTAAGTAAATATATTTTGCTGAAAACTTTATTTGGTTATCAGGTTTAACAAATGGAAATGCTTTTCTATCAATGATTATTTTTTTTTTATTTCGTGCTATAACTCCCTCTTTTTCAAGCTCTAGAACCTTTCTTCTAACTGTTTCTTTAGGTAGATCTAATTTTTCACAAAGCTCGGTGATACTAAATTTTTCGATTTGTAAATATGATTTTGAATAATATTCATCATAACTATATTGAATATTCATTTGGTCATAAAATTGTAGCGTCTTTTCAATTAAAGAAATTACTATCATGTATTTGTAGTGATCATTGAATGATGCATAGACGTTATTCATCCAATTCCACTGGTGGGAAATCCAATCTCTACTAAGATTGGAGTAGTTGGACATTATTGTCTCATATACTTGTTCGTCAGTAAGAGTTTTTGAAAAATCTATTTCTGGAACACTCATAATTAAAATTTTTCTAATAGAAACCCAATTTGAACAGTTGTCAATTTAATAGTGGCCCAATTTGAACTTTTTTAAAATTGTCCTTAAGAGGGAACCGTGTTTAAATAATTATTATGAGTATTAAGAGTTTTACAGATCAAAAGAATAGTATTGAAACCCCAAATGGTTTTAATCATAATGAAAAGCCTTTAAAAACTGACCAACATAAATCTAACAGAGTTGACATCAATGTTTTAAAATCAAAGCTTGAGCAGGAACAAAGCAAAGAATTAAAAAAAAATATTATAATCTTTTCATTTTGTATCATCATTTTAGGTTCTGTTGGAATTTACCTATCTTTGTAATTTTATTTGATTATTTTTTAAAAAGATGATTTATTGCGCATATGAAAAGTTTAAGCAGTTTTATCACAGACAAATTAGCTTCAAAATATAAAGTGCGAGATAATCTTAATGAAACTAAAAGCACAAATATCAATATTCTTCTCAATCGAGTAAAATTAGACCAAAGACAAGAAAAAAGAAAAAAATTTTATTTTACTGCTGCAGCATCTACAGGATTAATTTTATTTGGACTTGTTGTCTTTTCATAAAAATTGTTAAATAGAACAAAATTCCCATATAATTAGATTTAATTGATATTGAATCAAATCATTAAACTATTATAAATAATTTGAAACTTTACTTAATGGCGGGGTAGCTCAGTTGGTTAGAGCGCGGGACTCATAAGCCCGAGGTCAGTGGTTCGATCCCACTTCCCGCTACCATTTTATAGAAATTTTCTTTTAAATTGATTAAAACTGAGATTGTTTCTGTCTTTTTTTGAAATTATTGGTTTTTTAACTGGCCATTTAATTCTAAAGTTTTTATCATCGAACCTGATACCTGTCTCATGTTTTGCATCTCTATATTTTGTACAGCTATAAACAATGTAATTTTCTTTAGATAAAGTGCAAAATCCATGTGCAAAACCAGGAGGTATAAAAATAGATTTTGCATTTTTTTCACTTAATATAACAGAGAAACTTTTACCATATGTTTTAGATCTTTTTCTTAAATCAACTACTACATCAAATATTTTTCCCTTGATAACACTAATAAATTTTCCTTGAGAATTTTTTGTTTGAAGGTGAAGACCCCTAATTACATTTTTTTTTGAGAAAGACATTACAAGAAAAGGGAATTTTCTATTTAAATCTTTTTCTTTAAGTAATTCTCTAAAATAACCTCTGTTATCTTTAAAAGAAACATTATCAATTAAAACTAAATCTTTAAATTTGGTTTTTTTTATCATTAAATTAATTTTTTAAGATACGATGAATATTCACAATTGCCATAAAATTTAATTGAATCTAAAATATCTTTTTTATTTATCCACTTATTAAGCAATGCGATTTCCTCAAGACAAGCTATTTTGAAACCTTGTCTATTTTCGATAGCCTGGACAAAAGCAGAGGTTTTGTAATAGTCGCTTATAGAACCCGTGTCTAGCCAAGCACCACCTCTTCCAATAAATTCTGCAGATAGTTTATTAGTTTTTTTATATTGATTAATTAAATCAATTATCTCAAGCTCACCTCTTTTAGATGGTTTGAGTTTTTTTGCATAATTAACAACTTTTTTATCAAAAAAATAAAGACCCGTTACAGCATAATTTGAGATAAATCTTTTGGGTTTTTCTACAATTCTTAAAATTTTTCTATTTTTTTTATCAGTTTTTGCAACACCAAATGATTCAGGATTTTTAACGTTATGAAGCACTACTTTAGCACCTTGTTTTAGTTTTGCACAATCACGTAATAATTTAGATAAATTCTGACCATAAAAAAAATTATCCCCCAATATCATTGCAATGTTTGAATTGTTAATAAATTTCTCACCAATTAAGAACGCATCTGGTAATCCTCTTGGTTTATCTTGTTCTTTAAAAGAAATATTCAAACCTAAATTTTTATTTTTTGGAAATAATTTTTTATACTGATTTAATTGACCTTTGTTCACAATGATCAAGATATTTTTAATTTTTGCTAACATTAATATTGATAACGGATAATATATAAGTGGTTTATCATAAATTGGTAATAGTTGTTTATTAACAGCTTTTGTTAATGGACTCATCCTAGTTCCCATACCGCCAGCTAAAATAATTCCTTTTTTAATCATCTTTTACCCAATCTTTTGATAATATCTTTTTTATTTAGGCTTGAATAATATTTTTGATTTTTCATATACCAATCAAAAGTTTTAGCTATACCATCATTAAAGCTTGTTTTTGGCTTCCATTTGAGTTTATTTTTAATTTTACTGCTATCTAAAGCATACCTAATATCATGACCAGGTCTATCTTTTACGTATTTAATTTTTACATTCCTGCCAATTCTTATTTTGCTTCTTGCAACTCTTAACAATTTTTTAACTACGTCTATATTATTTAAATTGTAATTTGATCCAATATTATAGAATTCACCAACTTTACCCATTTTAAGAACTTTGAATAGAGCTTCACAATGATCATCAACGTATATCCATTCTCTTGAATTTTTACCTTTTCCATAAATTGGCAAAACTTTATTATTTAGAATATTATAAATTAATTTGGGTATCAATTTTTCGGGATGTTGTCTTGGCCCATAATTATTTGAACAATTGGTAACTACAGCTGGCAAGTTGTATGTTCTAACATATGAACTAACTAGATGGTCTGAAGAAGCTTTACTTGCTGCGTAAGGCGAACTTGGTTGATATGGGTATTTTTCATCAGACCTTCCCCTTAGTATATCTCCATAAACTTCATCGGTTGATATATGAATTAATTTAGAACTATATTTTTTTGAAAATTTTTTAAAACATTCAAGTAAATTATAAACGCCAACTATATTACTTTGTATGAAACTTTCAGGATTATCTATAGATCTATCCACATGGGTTTCAGCAGCTAAATTGAATATTCCGAGAGGTTTATATTTTAAAAGTATTTTAATTAATTTATTACTTTTGATATCAAGCTTTATAAATTTATAATTCCTGGATTTTTGAAATTCTTTGATATTATATAAATTTGAAGAGTAAGTTCTCTTGTCAATATTAATAACGTAAAATTTTCTCTTAAGTAAAAAGTTAACAAGATTACTACCTATAAACCCTAATCCACCAGTAACAATAATTTTTCGCATTTTTTTTTTTACAACAATAATATGTTTAAGTATAATTCATTATTAGATGGAATTTACAAGAAATAACTTAACATTCATTATAGTCTCTTTTAAAAGTAGAAAAGTCATTTTTAATTGTCTAAATTCACTTCCTAAAGATTTTCCGAAAATAATAATTGAAAATTCATCTGACGAAGAGTTAAAAAAAGAAATAGAGCAGAATTATGATTATACCAAAGTAATCTTATCAAGTAATGTTGGTATGGGCGCTGGTAATAATATTGGCATACTTAACTCAAAAACTGATTTTGTATATATTTTAAATCCAGATGTTGAATTTAATGAAGATACGATTAAATCTTTGAATCAGTCGATCTCAAAAGTTAAAGATTTTGCAATACTCTCACCAATCTCTGATAATATTGATTATCCAAATTATAAAGAAGAAAAAGAAATAAGAGAATCTAATTTAATTTCAGTTGCTGAAATAGACGGATATTCAATGATAATTAATAAAAATTTTTTTTCAGACAGATGTTTTTTTGATGAGAAATTTTTTATGTATTTAGAAAATGTAGATCTTTGTTTAAGAGCAAAAAATCGGGGAGGAAATTTGTTCATATGTAAAAATTCAAAAATAAATCATCTTGGTGCAAAAGGGGTTGATGAAAAATTTTTTGAGGAGGTTGAATTATCAAGAAACTGGCACTGGATGTGGTCTAAATTCTATTTTGATAAAAAACATAAAGGATTTTATTTTTCTTTAATGATGGGAATAACTAGTCTCTTATTTAATTTTTTAAAATATTTTGTTTATATTGTTCGATTAAATAACCATAAAAAAAGAATTTATTTTATGAGAGTTTCCGGTCTTGTAAATTCGATGCTTGGAAAAAAATCATCTTATAGGCCAAAAATTTAAAAATTAGTGACCTGGAAATTCAATTAGGCTATCTACTTTATAACCCCTACTAAGTAAATTATCTGATCCTTTTAAGTCAAATAAGTTAATTACAAATATAAAGCCGGATACATTTCCCTCAGAAATTTCAACTAGTTTAGCAGCAGCCTCTGCTGTTCCTCCTGTAGCAATTAAATCATCAATTATTAAAACTTTGTCATTTTTTTGAATTGAGTCTTTATGAACTTCAATAGTTGCTTTTCCGTATTCGAGCTCGAAATCTACAGAATGGACTTCTGCAGGCAACTTATTTTTTTTTCTTAACATTATAAATGGTTTTTTTAATATGTAAGATGCTGCTGATGCAAAAACAAAACCTCTAGATTCGATTGCAGCAATTTTATCAAAATTAAAATTTTTAGATTTTTTAACTATTTGGTTAATTGTTTCCGCAAATGCCTTTTCATCTTTTATTAAAGTAGTGATATCCCTAAATAAAATCCCTTTTTTTGGATAATCTGGTATTGATCTAATAAAATCTTTCAAATTCATAATAGTTAATTATAAAAGTATAAATAAATTATATTTTTAACATGACAATAAATAAATTAGCAATTATAGGAGGAAGTGGTCTTTATGATGTTGAAGAGTTTAAAAATAGAGAATTATTAGATCTAGACACTCCTTGGGGAAAACCCTCAGACAAAATTTTAAAAACTAACTACAATAATAAAGAAGTTTACTTCTTACCTAGACACGGAAGAGGTCATTTTATTTCTCCTTCAAAAATTAATTTTAGAGCAAATATTGATGCACTTAAACAATTAGGTGTAACAGATATTGTATCTGTTTCAGCAGTAGGGTCTTTAAAAGAAGATTTGCCACCAGGAAAATTTGTAATTATTAACCAATTTATTGATAGGACATTTGCGAGAGAGAAAACATTTTTTGATAATGAAATTGTTGCTCATGTTTCTATGGCTCATCCAACGTCTGATGGTTTGATGAACGCATGTGAAGAAGCAATAAAAAAAGAGAAAATTGAATATCAAAGAAATGGTACATACGTTGTTATGGAAGGACCTCAATTTTCAACATTAGCAGAGTCAAATTTATATAGATCTTGGAAAGCAGACGTAATCGGAATGACTAATATGCCTGAAGCAAAATTAGCAAGAGAGGCAGAAATTAGATATGCATCTGTATCAATGGTCACAGACTATGATTGTTGGCATCCTGATCATGAAAACGTTGATGTTCAACAAGTAGTAAAAATTTTATTAGGTAATGCTGCTAAAGCAAAAAATATGATTAAGAATTTAATAGAAAATTTTGAAGATCATATTGACCCTAATGATCCAACTAATAATTGTTTGGATGTAGCTATTATCACAGCACCTGAAAAAAGAACAAAAAAGACAATAGAAAAACTTAAAACTGTTGCTGGTAGAGTTTTAAATCAATGAGAATAGAGGGAAAAGAATATCGTACTATTTGGTTTGAAAATAATGTTGTAAAGATTATTGATCAGACAAAACTTCCACACCAATTCTTAATAAAAGATCTTAAAACGGTTAAGGACTCAATTAATGCGATTAAAGTAATGGAAGTAAGAGGTGCACCTTTAATAGGAGCTACCGCAGCTTATGGAATGGTTTTAGCTATTATTGAAAATAATGAACAGTCATTTTTAAAGAAATCCGCAGAGGATTTAATTAGTTCAAGACCAACAGCAATCAATTTAAAGTGGGCTGTTGATAGAATGATGAAGAAATTATCAGGTGTTAATAGCGATAAAATTTTAGAAATAGCCTTGAATGAAGCAAAAGATATATGTGAAGAGGATATAAAATTTTGTGAAAATATAGGATTAAATGGACTAAAAATTATTGAAGAAATCTATAATAAAAAAAAAGATACAGTTAATATATTAACTCATTGTAATGCAGGATGGCTTGCAACAATAAATTGGGGGACCGCAACTTCTCCGATCTATCATGCACATAAAAAAGGAATCCCTGTTCATGTGTGGGCAGATGAAACTAGACCAAGAAATCAAGGAGCAAATCTTACATCTTATGAATTAAATGAAGAAGGAATTAAAAACACAATTATTGCAGATAATACAGGTGGCATACTAATGCAAAGAGGTGAAGTTGACATGTGTATTGTTGGAACAGACAGAACTTTAGCTAATGGAGATGTTTGTAATAAAGTTGGAACTTATCTTAAAGCACTAGCAGCTCATGATAACAAGATTCCTTTTTATGTTGCATTACCAAGCTCAACAATTGATTGGAATATAAAAGATCATAAAGATATTCCAATTGAAGAGAGAAATTCAGATGAATTATCTCATATGGAAGGTTTAGATGAAAAAGGACATTTAAAGAAAATACAAATTTATCCCAAAAAAAGCAAAGCTATGAATTTAGCTTTTGATGTAACTCCTGCAAAATATGTTACGGGATTAATTACTGAAAAAGGTGTGTGCGAAGCATCGGAAAAAGGACTTAAAGAATTATTTAAATGAAGAATTTAGATCAAAGAAATCAAATTATTGAATATTCATTAAAATTAAACTCTACAAATCTCTCACCTCTTAGATCCGGCAATATATCATTAAGAGGAATGGAGAATGATATTGAGGGATACTTAATTACCCCATCAGGAAAAAAATATGAAACATTAAAACCTGAAGATATTGTTTTTATGGGTTTAAATGACGAAGAAGAAAAAAACAACTCAGCCAACAAACCTTCGTCTGAATGGAGATTTCATCGAGATATTTATAGAAATAAAAAAGAGGCACATGCCATTGTTCATGCTCATTCTCCACACGCAACGGCTGTATCTTCACATGGAAAACCCATTCCACCTTTTCATTACATGATTGCTCTTGCAGGAGGAGATGACATTAAATGTGCTGAATACGCGACTTTTGGAACTGAAGAGTTATCTAAAAATGTAATCAAAGCTTTAGAGAATAGAAGTGCTTGCTTAATGTCTAATCACGGGCAGGTTGCTTTTGGAAAAAATTTAGAGGATGCATTTGAACTTGCACAAGAGATAGAAAATATTTGTCATCAATACACTATTGCTTTAAAATTAGGACAACCTAAGATTCTTTCATTTAAAGAAATGAAAAAAGTTTTAGATAAGTCTAAAAACTATAAAAAAGGGTAAGATGATTAAAGTTGGGGAGCATATTACTTTAGATATTATAGGTACTACAAAAGAGTACGATCCTTCAGTTTATGAAAGAGTTATATATAAAATAGCTAAAGCAGCTAATGTAACTATTCTTAACATCTCAAAATATAAATTTGAACCTCAAGGTTTTACTATTTTAGCTTTATTGGCTGAGAGTCATATTAGTTTTCATACATTTCCAGAAAATGGAATAATTAGTTTTGATTTTTTTACCTGCGGTAAAATAAGTCCATCAGTAGCAATTGATATTGTTAAAAAAGAATTTGAACATAAAAGAATTGTTAAAAAAGAATTTAATAGAGATACCAGATCTCTTTACCATGATATCTATAGTTCACCTGGATTACAAAAATCATATGTTGTAAACGAAGTTCTTGAGGATTTTAAATCAAAAGTTGGTCAACACATTGAAATTTTAGAATTAGAACAATTTGGAAAATCTTTATTTATTGATGGTGAAATACAAGTTGCTGCTTCGGATGAACATTTATATAGTTCAACTTTTGTTGGAGCAGGTCTGAAGTTAAATAAAAAAAATGAAAGAGCAGCAATAATTGGTGGTGGCGATGGTGGTGTTGCAAGAGAATGTATTTCAAAAAAGTTTAATTTTATAGATTGGTACGAATTGGATCCAGAAGTTGTAGAAGTTTGCAATAAACATCTTGGTGATATAGGAAAAAAATCTACAGAAAAAAATTCTGTAAAATGTGTATGGGGTGATGCTTTTGAAAGCATAAAGACAGTGAACGAAGATACTTATGATCATATTTTTGTTGATCTAAATGATGACCAGTTTTGCATAGACCTTGCTGCTAAAAATATGGACTCTTTAGTGAGAATACTTAAACCTAAAGGAGTAATTACTGCCCAAGTGGGAAGTCAGGATAAAAAACCTCTTCAAGTTGAAAATTGGTTGAATGTATTTAATCATCATTTTGGAAACACTAATTTATCTAGAGTTTACATACCTAGTTTTGATTGTTCTTGGAATTTCTCTTCTTCGATAAACCACTAATTTTTTCTTTTTAATATCAACAATCTGTGAAATACTATTTTTTTTATTAAAGGAGATAACAATGAATATATTCAAGAAAACTATTTTTTCAGTTTTACTTTCTCTATTGATAATTGGGAATGTTAATGCTGATAAAATAAGAATTGGAACAGAGGGTGCTTATCCTCCATGGAACTCAAAAAATGAAGCAGGTAAGTTAATAGGTTTCGAAGTTGAATTAGCTTACACGCTATGTAGATACATTGGACAGCAATGTGTAATAGTTGAGCAAGATTGGGATGGAATGATTCCAGCTTTAATCATGAGAAAGTTTGATGCAATAATGGCAGGCATGTCAATTACTGCAGAAAGACAAAAGGCTATTAGCTTTTCTCAAGGATATGCAGATGAAGTTGCATCTTTAGCGGTTATGAAAGGATCTAGCCTTGAAGGTTTAGACACATCTGCTGGGATAAATCTTACAAAACCAAATGCTGCAGCTAAAAAAGATCTTAAAACACTTACTGCTGCATTAGCAGGTAAAACTGTTTGTGTACAAACTGCTACAATTCATCAAAACTTTTTAGACTCTGGTGATGTAGGAAAAGTAAATGTTAGAACTTATAAAACACAAGACGAAGTTAACCTAGATTTAGCATCAGGAAGATGTGATGCTGCATTAGCTGCTGCTGTTGCTTTCAGTGATTATGCAGAAAAATCTGGTAAGCCAGTTGTTTTAACTGGACCAACTTTCTCAGGTGGTGCATTTGGAAACGGTGTTGGAGTAGGTATTAGAAAAGATGATACTGAACTTTTGAAAAAGTTTAATGCCGCTATCAATAAAGCGAGAAAAAACGGAGACATTAGTAGAATTGCTACTAAGTGGTTTGGTTTCGACGCTTCTATGTAATTAAATTTTAGATTTGGCGACTATCATGTATAGTCGCCGATCTGTATGGAACTTCTAGCATTCGGAGATACTGGTTGGGGTGATGAATTATTTTATGCAACCCTAATGACCATAGCTGTTTCAATAACAGCAATGTTTATAGGTTTTCTTTTTGCATTAATCTTTACTCCATTAAAATTATCTAAAAATAAGTTTTTAAATTTTATCGCCAACTCTTACACAACTATAATAAGAGGTGTTCCGGAATTATTAGTAATTTACCTTTTCTTTTTTGGTGGAACTGGTGCAGTCATGTTTGTTGCATCAATATTTGGTTATAATGAATATATTGAAATAAACGCATTTATTACAGGTGCATTTGCAATTGGAATAATCTCTGGCGCTTATTCGACAGAAGTTTTTAGGGGAGCCATTCAATCAATCGATAAAGGCCAGTTTGAAGCTGCAAATGTATTAGGTCTAAATAAATTTGGAAAATTTTTTAAAATTATTTTACCTCAAACATTAAGATTAGCTATTCCAAATCTAAGTAATGTTTGGCAAATAACTCTAAAAGATACTTCGTTAATTTCAGTTACAGGATTAGTTGAAATCATGAGACAATCCTATATTGCTGCAGGATCAACAAGAGATCCATTATTCTTTTATTCATTTGCTGCAGTTTTGTATTTATTACTTACTTTTGTGAGCATGAAATTAATCAACAGATTAGAAGTCAAATATAGTAGGGGGTATTGATGGATCTTGAATTGATGATTAATAGTTTACCAAAGTTACTTAATGCTGCTTTAATAACTTTAAAACTTCTTTCAGTTTCTTTAATAATTGGATTATTCATTGGCTTATTTTTTGCAATTCTGAGATTAAATAAAAATATTTTTATCAACAGTTTTGCTTATGGATATTCATATGTTTTTAGAGGTACTCCACTTTTAGTACAAATTTTTATAATTTATTTTGGATTAGGTCAGATTGAATATTTAAGATCGACAGTTTTATGGGTAATTTTAAAAGAACCATATTGGTGTGCAATTATTGCTTTTGCTTTAAACACGGGTGCTTATACTTCAGAGATATTAAGATCAGCATTTCAAACAATTAAACCTGGAATTATAGAGGCAGGTAAAAGTTTGGGCATCTCAAACAAAGTAATTTTTTATAAAATTCAGATACCTATCGCCATCAGACAATCTTTACCAGCTTATGGGAATGAAATTATCCTGATGATGAAAGGAACTTCTTTAGCGAGCACTGTCACCATAATGGACCTTACAGGTGTTGCAAAATATATAATTTCAACCACTTTTAAACCAATTGAGGTATTTATAGTTGCCGGTGGAATTTATCTATTTATGACTTTTATAATTCACCAGGTAATTAAATTTTTAGAGAAAAAATATAGTTTTAATTAAAGTACTACTAAATCTAACTTTTGTTTACCTAGTCTTTCATTGCCGTCTCCTGTAACTAAATAAGTTTCACCTAGGTTCATGGCTAATTGGTTTTCAGAGTCCATTAATATCATATGCATAAAAAATATATTTCCAGGCTGAATTATATAAGGATTATTTGTATACAACATTGGCCAATCCATCCAATTAGGAGAAAAAGTATTTCCTAATGAGTAACCACAAGCATTCATTCGAGCTTTTTTAAAACCAAGGTCATCAAACGTTTTTGCATGAATATCAAAAACTTCTCCAACTTTATTCCCAGGTTTTAATTTACTTTCGCAATTTTTAAGAGCTTCAACGCATGCCTCATGCATTTTAAAATGTTTAGGATTTGCTTTACCGATCGGAATAGTTCTAAACATTGCAGAATGGTAATGTCTATAAGTACCAGCCCATTCAATAGTTAATTGATCTTGTTCGTCCAAAATTTGTTTTTCTGATTGATAACGACAAAGCAGTGCATTTTTACCACAACCAATTATAAATTCATTTGCAGGATAATCTCCACCACCTTCGAATATAACTCTGTTCATTTCTGCTAATATCTTAGATTCACTAACACCAGCTTTTGCATGTCTCCATACTTCGTCTAAAGCTTTATCAGTAAGTTCTGCAGCTTTTTTAACATAAACAATTTCCTCTTTAGATTTTACCACTCGTAATTTTGTTACTAAGTCTGATTTATCTTCAAGAGAACAATAATTTTCTAAAGATTTGTTTAACCGAAGAGCATTACGACCAGTTAAACCATAAGCCTCATATTCAACTCCTAAATTTTTTCCTTTAAGATTTAATTCATTCAAAATAGCTTTAAGATCATCAGTTGGATTTGATCCGTCTTTATCAACCCAGATCCTAATATCTTCTATGTTTGATGTATTTTGAGCTTGTCTTAAATCAGGAGCTCTTGTGAGCAGTATTATATTTCCACTTTTATCTAAAACCAATGTTTGAAAAAAAACATAACCAAAGGTATCGTATCCAGTTAACCAATACATAGACTCTTGTCTAAACATCAGAAGAGCATCAATATTTTGTTCTTGCATCGAATTTAAAACTTTGTTTTTTCTGCTAGAAAACTCTTCTTTTGAAAAATGAAGCGCCATTAGAATTATTTAGTAACTAGTGTATTCTTTTATCTCTTTTATGACTGAACCCGTGTGATTATTAATTTCTAATTTTATTTTTGCTCGATCATCATTAAGAAAATGGACGTCTCTTGAAAGTTTAATAAATTTTTCTCCAAAATCTTTATCTTTTTCACATTGTCTTTTATCATCCTCAATAACCCATAGTTTAGAATTTATTTTTTTTAATGATAGATAAAGATCATTCAGTTTATCATCAGATTTTACATTCTTATCAAGCTGATTTTTTAAAATAGAGTGTTCATTGTTGATAAATTTTAGTTTTTCTGAGTCCTTAATTTTTCCTTTTTTGATTTCTAAAATTGAAATTTTATCTAAAAGCTCACCTATCGAAACTTCAACTATAATTTTATTCATAAAATTTTATACTGTGCTATCTTGTTATAAATATGTCTAATATTTTAATTATTAAACACGGGTCATTAGGAGATATAGCTCAAGCGAGTGGTGCAATTCAAGACATATCTGAAAATCAGAAAAATGATCGGATTTATTTACTAACTACAAAAGCTTATTTAGAAGTTTTTAAAAAAAATCCATTTATTCATGAAGTAATTCTAGATAAAAGATTACCAAGATATAATCTTATATACTTATATTTCTTAATGAGAGAACTCAAGAAATATAGTTTTTCAAAAGTTTTTGATCTTCAAAATTCTTCAAGAACAAATTTTTATAAAAATATTCTTTTTCCTAAAGCAAAAAAAGAAACATGGTCTAGCTCAATTACAACTTTGCCAGAAGTAATAGATAAAAAGGAATTTGATAAACACTCTGTTCTAGATAGATTTAATCATCAATTACAAACCTCAGGACTAAAAACATCTCATACTTTAAATCCCAATTTTAGTTGGGCTGGCTCTGAGATCAGTAAAATTAAAGATCATTTCAAATTGAATAAATTTATTTTATTATTTCCTTTTTGCTCGCCTCACTTACATATTAAGAAATGGCCTTATTATAATGATCTTATAAAACTTATTTTAGATAAATTTGGTGAAGAATATAAAATTGTGATAGCTCCAGGCCCGTCTGAGATAAATGATGTAAAAGAAATAAATGCTGAAGTTTTATTAGATAATGGAAAAGCGCTTGATATTTCTCAACTAACTTCTTTAATTAAAGAAAGCAGCTTTGTTATTGCTAATGATACGGGACCTGCTCATATTGCAGCTCATGTTGGAGCTAAAGGCTTAACTTTATTTGGAAAACACACCACTGCATACAAAGTCAGCATTGAAAGAGATAATTTTAAAGCAATTGAAGTAACGGACCTGAATAATTTAAGTGCAGAAAAAGTTTTTGAAAGATTAATTAATTCTTTAAATTAATTAAGAATTTTTTTGTATTCTTCAAAAGTTTTATCCCATTGAAATTTTGAAACATATTCTTTGGCATTTTTTCCAAGTTCAATATATTTCTTATTTTCAATCATTGAATTTAATGATGAATAAATTTCATCTAGACTGTTCCCATCACAAATTAATCCAGTTCTATCATGGTTAATGGCATCTGATGCACCACCATCTTTTCCTCCTATCGAAGGAATTCCATATTGTGCAGCTTCTACATAAGCTATTCCAAAACCTTCTACAGAAGTCTTATGTATAATAGATGGCATGACAAAGATATTAGATTTAGCTACTAAGGCATTTTTTAAATCTGAACTTATATCTTTAAAAAACATTACTTGTGAAGTTAGATTTAATTCTTCAACTAATTTTTTTATATTCTCTTCCTCATCGCCATAACCAATACAAATATAAACAATATCAGGGTATAGTTGTTTTAAATTTCTTAATGCCATAATTACTTTTTCATGATTTTTTCTTTTATCAAATCTAGAAACAGTAATTAGTCTTGGTGTTTTGACTTTTAATAAACTTTCAACTTTCTCAAGAGATTTTTTATTTAATTCCTGAACTGGATCAGCTCCAGGGTTTATGACTATAACTCTGTCTTGGTCTATACCATTATTTATTGCTAAATTTTTTGTGTATTCAGAATTCGCAATTACTTTCTCTACATTATTAAGAACTTTTATAACTCTATTATTTAATGAACTTCCTACAGGATGGTTGATTTCCTTACCATGAATTAAACAATACTTTTTTTTATCAGTTTTAATTAGTTCTAAACTTTTCCAGTGATCAGCAATAATACCCTCAACTTTATTTTCTTTTAAAAATTCATTTATTAATTGAGCTTTTCTTATTTTTCTTAAAAATTTTATTCCACCGACTCTTTCAATTGAAAAACTTGCTTGTTCATCAAAATTTTTATGATTTTCATAATAATCTGCAAAAACTTTAATCATAAAATTTTTGGACATTTCACGGGATAAACCCCACATCAAACTTTGCATTCCACCCAATTCTGGTGGAAAAGTTCTAGTAACAATAATATACATTAATTAGTTTTCCACTTAATACCACATCCAGCACTAGGAATTTGGTTTTCAGGTCCTTTATTAGTTTCAGCAATTTGTGTCATAGCTTTTAAAAGATCACTATCTCCATCTCTAACTGGAATTAATTTTTTAAGTTCTCTTACCCTTCCTCTATATTGAAGCTCCAAATCTTTGTTGTATCCAAAAAAATCCGGAGTACATACAGCATCATAAGTTTTTGCTACTTCTTGCGTTTCATCAACTAAATAAGGAAAACCAAATTGATTTTTTTTTGAAAACTCAATCATATTATTAAAAGAGTCTTCTGGATAATTTTCTGCATCATTAGCACAAATGGCTACTGAATTGATACCGATGTCTTTTAATTTTTTACAATCTTCAACAATATCTTTTGTAACCGCTTTAACATATGGACAATGATTGCAAATAAACATAATGAGTGTTCCTTTTTCACCTTTGACATCTGCTAGTGAAAGAATTTTACCGTCTGTTGATTTTAGCTTAAAGTCATGAGCTTTTTGACCAAAATCACATATTGGAGTTTGTATGGGCATAATGTAATAATATATAAATTATGTTTTATGATTTAAAAGATAAAAAACCAAAAAACTCTGGCGAAAATTGGGTAGCGCCTAATGCAACTATTATAGGCGATGTTACCTTAGAAAAAAATTCTAGTATTTGGTTTAATGCAACCTTAAGAGGCGACTTAGAAAATATTCATATTGGTGAAGGCTCCAATATTCAAGACGGAAGTGTTTTACATACAGACCCTGGTTTTCCATTAAAAGTTGGAAAGAATGTTACCGTTGGACATATGGTTATGCTTCATGGATGTACGATAGGAGATAATAGTTTAATTGGTATTGGAGCAGTGATTTTAAACAATGCAAAAATTGGAAAAAATTGTTTAGTCGGCGCAAAGGCTTTAATTACAGAGAACAAAGAAATTCCAGATAACTCTTTAGTGATTGGCTCACCTGGAAAAGTCGTAAGAGAAATTACTGAGGAAGAAAAAAAAGCAATTATTGAAAATACGAAACACTATCAAGACAATTGGAAAAGATATTCTAAATCTGTCTTTTAAGGAACTAACCAATTATTTTTGTTTGATTCTAAATCAAACTTTGCTCTTCGATGTCCTTTGGCAGCGAGATATAGCCACTCAATAGATTTTATTTTACATTTTATAACTGTAAAGTTTTTATAGCCTTCTTCACTTTGTTCCATTGTATAATCAAAATCTTCTAATTTTGATATCATTCCAGAAGTTGGATTTTCTGAGGATGTTCCAGGAGGGCTATCTGTTAAATAACATCTTCTACTAATATGTTGAGTTTTTTTCCAAGATTCCTCAGTGGTAGAATTTTGATTATTAATTTCACACTCAACTTTAACTCTAAGTTGGATCTTTTCGTCTTTGTCGTAAAAAAGTAATGATGCTTTGTTATTCTTTTTTAAGATGTCTACTTTTAGAGATCTAAGATCTGTATGAAACTGCAATAGATTGTTTGCTCTGTCTGATTTTCGTAAAACAACAATTCTACCATCAACTTCATTTTGATGAGCACATATAAAAACAGGAATTCTAAATGGTGAACTTCTATTGGTTACAGCATCGTCTAACATAGACCAATACTTATTTTGAATTTCTACAAAATCTTCATAGTATGCTGGCTGCATACTTTACTTTCTAAATCTTTTTATTAAGCTTGAAGTATCCCAACGATTACCACCCATGCCTTGGATTTCCCCATAATATTTATCCACTAGTTCAGTTACAGGTAACAATGATCCATTATTTTTAGCCTCTTCCATTGCAATCTTTAAATCTTTTCTCATCCAATCCACTGCAAAACCAAAATCAAACTTATCATCAATCATTGTTTTATATCTATTTTCCATTTGCCAAGATTGTGCTGCACCTTTTGAAATAACTTCAATAACATCTTCCATGTTCAATCCAGCTTTCATTCCAAAATTAATAGCCTCAGATAAACCTTGAACTAAACCTGCAATGCAAATTTGATTGACCATTTTAGCTAGCTGTCCATTTCCTGGTCCACCAAGCAATTTCATTTTTTTGCTGTAACAATCTATTTTATCTTTTGCTTTATCAAAGTCCGCTTGATCTCCACCAATCATTACTGTTAATGCACCATTCTCTGCACCAGCTTGTCCTCCCGATACAGGAGCATCTAATGCACCAAATCCATTTTTTTTTGCATAAGCATGTATTTCTCTTGCAATTGTTGCAGAGGCAGTTGTGTTATCAATATAAACAGCACCTTTTTTAATTGTTTTAAATGCACCGTTGTCTCCAAAGGTTACTTCTTTTAAATCATTATCATTTCCAACACATGTAAAAATGTATTCCGCGTCTTTTGTAGCTTCAGCTGGAGTATCTGCCATATTACCTTTGTATTCTTTAATCCATTTTTCAGCTTTGGATTTTGTTCTATTAAAAACAGTTACATTGTGTCCACCTTTTGATATATAACCAGCCATTGGATAACCCATGACACCAAGACCTATGAAAGCAACATTACAGCTCATAATTTTTTAATATGTTTAAAAGTTTAAGTTTAAAAGTAATTATATTTGGTTTTATATTTACATTTTTTTCTAGTTTTGGACAGAGTTTTTTTCTTGGTCTTTTTAATTCCAGTATACGAGATGCATTATCTATCACCCAGGGACAATTTGGAACAATCTATGCATCCGCAACTTTGTTGAGTAGTTTTTTATTAATTTGGGTTGGAAAAAAAATAGATGATATCAATATATTTAAATTTGCATTTTTTGTAACAATACTTTTATCTTTTTCATGTTTTTTCTTTTCAAAAATTTCATCAATAACTTTTTTATTTATAGCAATTTTTTTGATGAGATTTTCAGGTCAGGGTATGATGTCTCACACTGCAACAACAACAATCTCTAGATATTTTACGAAATCTAGAGGAAAGGCTCTAAGTACAAGCTGGTTTGGCCTTTCCACTGCTGAGTTTATATTACCTGTTTTGATTGTATATTTGCTTACCATTATTTCTTGGCAAAATTTATGGATATATATTTCAATATTAGTATTAATATTTCTTCCAATTACCTCTTTTCTTCTAGTTAAAAACTTAAACTTTGAATCTAGAGAAGAGACAAACCAAAAAGAATTTAATCAAAAAATAAAACAATGGAAAAGAATTGAAGTTCTTAAAGACTATCGATTTTATATCGTTTGTTTGAATATGTTAGCTATGCCATGGATTGCAACAGGTGTATTTGTTTACCAATCTTTTATTACAGAGTCTAAAGGGTGGGGCGCTTATGTAATTGCTCAATCATTTATGGTTTATTCAGTTTTATCAGTAATAACTTTGCTAGTTGCAGGTTTTTTGATTGATAAATTTACTAGCAGAAAACTACTTATTTTTATGAATATTCCATTATTATTTTCAACTATAGTTTTAATGTATTTTGATATTTCATTTTCAGCTTTCTTATTTTTAGGCTTAATTGGGATATCAAATGGACTTGCAAACGTACTGGGTTCCTCAACATGGGCAGAAATTTATGGTGTTAGATACATTGGCTCCATTAAAGCACTAACCACAGCATTAATGGTTTTTTCAACGGCTTTTGGTACTGCATTATTTGGCCTTTTAATTGATACAGGATTTTCAATAGAACAGGTTGCTCAAGTCTCGTTTATCTATATTGCTATAGCTGCAGTCTTATTATTTTTTGTTAGAAATAAGCTTAATCCTAAGTATTTATAAAATTCTCCTTGATTTTTTAAAGATCACTGTATAGATACTCCGCATGGCTAGAGTAACAGTAGAAGATTGTATCGATAAAGTAGAGAGTCCTTATGAATTGGTGTTAGTTGCTAAAGAGAGAGCAACTCAGTTAAACACTGGAATAGAACCAACTTTAGATAGAGATAACGACAAAAATACAGTTATAGCTTTAAGAGAAATTGCAGAAGAAAATATTAAAGTAAATGAACTTACCGAAAGTGCGGTTTATAAATTAAGAAAGCATGTAGAGCAAGTTGATGATGGTGCTGAAGATGATGAAGATGTAGGCGATGATTTTGAAAGTTTATATAAAGGTGAAATTTCAAAAAGCGGTACACCTATTTTGCCATCTAAGAGAGCAAGAAAAACTCCAGAAAAAATTCAAGTTTCTAATGAAGATTTAGCAGAACTATCTCAAACTGCTAAACCAGAAATTGACCCAGCAGCAACAGATGAATCAGGTGGTGAACAAGGGGATGTTTCATTAGATGAAGTAACTGAAACAGAAAATCAAGCTACTGAGCAAGATACTTCAAATGAAGTTGAGAATAATTAAGTAAATTCTTTTAAAATTTTTTCTCTATGTTCGTCTAAATCAGGGATATCACCCCTAGTTTTTTCATCTTTATAAGTAGACATTTTAATTGGATTACCAGCTAATTTGAAATCTCCAATTTTTTTATGAAAAGCTTTAACAATCATGTTTCTTGCATCTATTTGAGGATTTTCTACTGCTTCTTTAATATTAAATATTGGACCACATGGAATTTTTTCTTTTTCCATATCTTTAACCCATTCACTGGTCGATCTAGAAACTAATTTTTTTTCAAGTATACTCTTAAGTTCATCCATATTTTTGGCTCTAGATGAATTTTCAGAAAATTTAGAATCTTTACTCATTTCAGGCATTGCTAAAAGTTCACAAAGTTTTTCGAATAATCTATCGTTTCCAGCAGCAATAATAATGTAACTATCTTTTGTTTTAAAAGCTTCGAAAGGTGCAATTGATGGATGACGTGAGCCCATTGGTTTTGGTATCTCATTTTTTGCTAAGTAACGAGCTATAGCGTTTTCTAAAATTGCTATTTGACAATCTAGCATCGAAACATCTATGTACATACCTTTACCTGTTTTTTGTCTATCATAAAGAGCTGCATTAATTCCAATTGCTGTAAACAAACCAGCAGTGATGTCACCAATTGATGTCCCAACTCTAGTTGGTTCAGAATTAGGTTGTCCAGTTACACTCATTAATCCACCCATGCCTTGGACAACCATATCGTAAGCAGGCAATTCTTTAAGAGGACCTGTTTGTCCAAATCCAGAGGCAGAAGCATAAATCAATTTAGGATATTTTTTATTTATATCTTTCCAACCGTAACCCCATTTTTCTAAAGTACCTGGTTTAAAATTTTCAACTAAAATATCTGCTTTAGATAAAATTTTATCAAAAATTTTTTTATCGTCACTGTTCTTTAAATTCAGCGCAATACTCTCTTTACCTCTATTCAAAGACATAAAATAAGCTGAGTAATCTTTTATGAATGGTCCAAATTTTCTTGAGTCATCTCCTATTTCTGGGGCTTCAACTTTAATTACTCTTGCACCAAGATCTGATAATATCATTGTGCAGTAAGGACCTACCAATACCCTTGTTAGATCAACAACTAGAAGGTTTTTTAAAGGTCCATCCATATAATTACGTATATCATGAGTTTTTGTCGACTTGACTCTTATTAATAAGTTCACTTTAATTCAATAATTAAAAATAACAATAGAGGGAAAAAATAATGTTTAAAAAGATATCTTTATATTTAACTTCATTAGTTTTTGTTTTTACTACTATTGGTTCTGCTTATGCAGTTACGCTAAAAGCAAGTCACCAATGGCCAGGTACACCAAGAGCTGATGGATCTTATGACCCACGTCATGAAATGGTTCAAATCATTGCTGACGAGGTTAAAAAAGCAAATGTTGGAGTAGATATTAGAATTTACCCAGCTAAATCATTATACAAACCGAAAGAACAGTGGAAACCAATGACAACTGGTCAATTAGATATTTCTGCTTTTCCATTAGCATATGCCTCAAAATTCCATCCAGAATTTGATGCAACTTTAATGCCTGGAACAGTAAAAAATCACGACCACGCATTAAGATTTAACAAAGGTCCAATGATGACTGAAATTAAAAAAATCATTAATGATGCAGGTGTTGTAGTTTTATCTGATGCTTGGTTAGGTGGTGGTTTTGCCTCAAAAACAAAGTGTATTAAAAATCCTAGCGACGCAAAAGGTCAAGTTATGAGAGCTGCTGGAAAAGCATTTAACCAAATGTTAGAAGCAGCTGGAGCTGGTATACAAAGTATGCCTTCATCTGAAATTTACACAGGTTTACAAACTGGCGTATTAACAGGTGCTAACACAAGTTCAGGAAGTTTTGTAAGTTACAAAATTTATGAACAAGTTTCATGTGCTACTCCTCCAGGAAAATTTGGTCTATGGTTTATGTATGAGCCAATTTTGATGTCGAAAAAGTCTTTTGATGCTCTAAATTCTAAGCAACAAAAAGCTTTAATGAAGGCAGGAAAAGTTGCTGAGAAATACATGACAGCTCAAGTAGAAAACTTAGATAAAAAGTTTGAAGATGCTTATAAAGCTGCAGGTGTAAAATTAGTATACATGGATGCAAAAGACCATGCTGCATGGGTAGAGATTGCAAAAAAATCTTCTCATAAAGCATTTGCTGACAAAGTTCCAGGTGGCGATAAGCTGATGGAAATGGCTTTAGCAGTTAAATAAAATAATATATAAAGAACCCCTATTTATTCTTATTAAATAGGGGTTTTTTTTATGAAAAAAAAGTATCTTCAATTTTGCGATCTAATTGCTAAAGCATGCGGTGCTTTCGCCGTATTAGCATTACTCTTATCAATCTTAGTAATCGTTGAACTTGTTTTTGAAAGATATTTTTTTCAAAGAGCAATTACATGGCAAACAGAACTTGTAACTATGTTGTTAGTTGCTTCAACTTTTATAGGAAGTGTATACGTTCTAAGTGAAAAAGCCCATGTTAGTATGGAATGGATTTACGATTTTTTATCCAAAAAAAATATAATTAGGTTAAAAATTTTTACATCTTCTATCAGTTTATTATTTTTCCTAATTTTATTTTATTTTGGATTCTTAATGTTCGAGGAAGCATTTACCAAAAATTATTCAACAGGAACTGTTTGGGATCCACCACTATGGATACCATATTCATCAATGATGTTAGGGGCTTTATTGATGATATTACAGTATATCGCAGAAATTATAAAATTAACTGATGAAAAGGATTTTAAATAAATGGATCCACTGATTATTGCATTAATTGTTGCAGTTTTTACTTTATTGGTACTTTTTTCTGGAATTCCAATTGCATTTGGTTTGAGTTTTGTTTCGATAGCTCTTTTGGTTACATTTGAAGGTTTTCAAATGCTTGATGTATTTGCTGAAACATTTTTTGCAGGATTAAATTCATTTGTTTTACTTTCTATACCGATGTTTATTTTAATGGGAATGGCTGTTGCTAATTCTCCTGCTGGAAAAGATTTATATACAGGATTAGATAGATGGCTCTGGAGAGTACCAGGTGGATTGGTAATTTCAAACATTGGTGCTTGTTCAATTTTTGCAGCCTTAAGTGGATCTAGTCCTGCAACTTGTGCTGCGATTGGAACAATGGGAATACCTGAAATGAGAAAAAGAGGTTACTCCGATCAAATCGCAACAGGAACTATAGCAGCAGGTGGAACTTTAGGAGTTTTAATTCCACCTAGTATTGTTTTGATAGTTTACGGAATCGCAACGGGTACATCTATTGGAAGATTATTTTTATGTGGTCTTGTACCAGGTTTTATGTTGGCAGGTATGTTTGCGATATGGGCTCTAATACATAGTTATTTTATTGATAAAGATGCAGCAAAAGCTTTAAGAAATAGAGCGAGACCAACTCTAAAAGAAAAACTTGAAGTTTTGCCAAGAATTCTTCCTTTCTTAGCGATCATAGCAGGAGTTCTTTATGTACTTTATGGAGGAGTTGCAACACCATCTGAGGCATCTGGAGTAGGTGCATTCTTAGTTTTTGTATTAATAGCTGTTGTTTATAAAATTTATCAGCCAAAGAAGATTTGGAACATTGTTAAAGTTTCTATGAAAGAAAGTGTAATGATAATGTTCATTATCGCTGCCTCATATCTTTTTGCGTTCACTCTTTCACAACTATATGTAACTCAGTCATTAGCACAGAGCATGGTTGAATTAAGCTCTAACAAGTGGGTTGTGTTCATTCTAATAAACATATTTCTTTTAATAGCTGGTTTCTTTTTACCGCCAGTTGCAGTTATTGTAATGACTTCAGCAATATTATTGCCAGTTATCACTACTTTAGGTTTTGACCCATATTGGTTTGCAATAGTATTTACAATCAATATGGAGATTGGCTTAATTACACCACCAGTTGGATTAAATCTTTATATTATAAAAGGAATTACCCCAGACGTTACTTTGTCAGAAATTTTAAAAGGATCTATACCGTTTATGATAATTATGGCTTTAGCTATAGTAATTTTATGTATTTTTCCTGAGATTGTTACATGGTTACCTGATAAAATAATGGGTAAAGACCTTGGATTCTAAAAAAGAAATAAACAGAAAAATATCAGTTGCCCCAATGATGGATTGCACTGATAGGCATGATCGTTTTTTTTTAAGATTGATGAGCAAAAATGTAATGCTCTATACTGAGATGGTTGCAACAAAATCTGCAATTCATGGCGATAGAAAAAAAATTTTATCCTATAGTCCTGAAGAAAAACCATTAGCTCTTCAAGTAGGTGGTTCTAATAAAGAGGAGTTAGCAGAAGTAGCTAAAATTGCAGAGGATATGGGTTATGATGAAGTTAATATAAATCTTGGTTGTCCTAGCAAAAAAGTTCAAAAAAATAAATTTGGCGCATGTTTAATTAAAGAACCTGATTTGGTTGCTGAATGTATTAATTCAATGGTAAATGCATGTAAAATTCCTGTCACAGCTAAGACAAGAATTGGTTTCGATAATACAGAAGAATTTGATTATTTAAATGATTTTATTCATAAGATGAGAGATGCTGGTTCAAAAACATTTATATTGCATGCAAGGAAAGCAATCTTGACAGGTTTATCTCCCAAACAAAATTTAAACATTCCAAAACTAAATTATAAAATGGTTTATGATATTAAAAAAAAAAATCCTAATTTAGAAATAATTATAAATGGAGGGATAACAAAAATTGAGGAAATAAATAATCATTTAAAGCATTGTGATGGTGTAATGATAGGAAGATCAATATATCAAAATCCATATTCCTTAATTGAAATTGAAAAAGAAATATTTAATACAAAGAGTAGTCCTACAAGGGAACAAGTTGTAGAAAAACTTTTAGAGTATGCTGATAGAGAAGTAAAATTAGGGACAAAAATTAATCACATCATGAGACATACAGTAGGTTTATATCATGGACAAGTTGGTTCAAAAGAATGGAAAAGATATTTAAGTGACAACATGATGGCAAGAGACTCTGATTTTCAAAAAGCAAAACATATTATGACTATTGTTCAGAATAATGAGAAAGCAATCCAGGCTAACTCATAATGGAAACTTTAGACATAAACGAAATTATAAATCTTTTATTTGTTTTATCTTTAGCAGCATCTGTTGCTGGTTTTATGGCAGGTTTATTAGGAGTTGGTGGTGGTATTATAATAGTGCCTGCCCTTTATTATGCTTTTACTGTTTTAGATTTTGATATTGCAACAAGAATGCATCTTTCAGTTGGTACTTCATTAGCGATTATAATTCCAACTTCTATCATATCAACAAAAACTCATATGGAGTATGATGCAGTTGATTTTAAACTCATAAAATCCTTTGGCATATTTATTTTATTTGGAGTTATTGGGGGAACATTTTTAGCAGTAAACTTAAAAACACCAGCTTTTGTTTTATTCTTTTCCATTATGGCTTTTATAGTTGGTTTATTCTTTATCTTTTTTAGAGAACAGCTTTTAAAAAATCCAAAAATGATTTCTGACTCAGCTAAAAATATTTCAGGAGTTATTATAGGTTTTATATCTGTATTATTGGGGATAGGTGGTGGTTCATTAATGGTTCCTTTTATGAGAACTTTTGGATACGATATTAGGAGATCAATAGGAACTGCAGCAGGAGTTGGTTTTCTGATCGCTGTATTTGGTACAATTACAATGATTGCTGGAGGTAAAATTTTAAATAATATTAATACACCCTACAGTCTTGGATATGTGAATTTACTTGGATTTCTAGTTTTTGTGCCGGTAACAATGATAATGGCTAGAGTAGGCGCAAAAGCAGTTTATAAAATAGATAAAAATATATTGAGCAAGATCTTTGGGATATTCTTAATTATTGTATCGATTAGATCTTTTTTTGAATACTTATCAATAAATTAATATTAACCAGTTCCCCATTTAACCTTGTTCCAAATTCTCTCATGAAAATAGTAAAAAAAAAGAGGAACTATTGATCCAACACCGAGTATCCCTGCACCTGTAAATGTTCCAGTGTAAATGTATCCAAAAATTACCCAATAAACAAAAATGATAAATCTCCAAGAAAAAGTTTTAGCTATTGATCTAATTTTTTTATCTGCCATAAAAAAAAAGAGGTGATTTCAGTCTCCCTCCATCACCTCACAAACTTAGAATAAATGATTCTTTACAGTTTTATGAACACTTTTTAGTTGAATCTTTCCCTTATTAAATTTTTTGATCGTACTCACCAATCTTGCCAGTTTTCATTAATGTTTTATCAATAAATTTAAAAATATTTAACTTTCTTTCATCAGAAGTAGGGCTTTCAGTTACTACAACTAATGAGGGTTTATTAGAGGATGCTCGAATTAAACCCCAAGAACCATCTTCAAAAGAGAATCTAACTCCATTAACAGTTATAATATCTTTTATTTCTTGATTATCTATTTTTATTTTTTGGTCTTTTATTTTTTTAAATTCCCTTACCATTTCTTCAACTACTTTGTATTTCTCCTCATCTTTACAAAAAGGGGCCATTGTTGGCGACTGGTAAGTGGTTGGAAGTTCTTTAATTATTTCACTCATTTTTTTATCTTGATTATTTAATAAGTGACAAACTTGAATAGCTGAATTAATTCCGTCGTCATAACCATAACCTAATGGTTGATTGAAAAAAAAGTGTCCACTTTTTTCAAATCCAGCTAGAGCTTTCTCATTATGAACTTTTCTTTTGATGTGAGAATGACCTGTTTTCCAATATAAAGTTTCACATTGATTTTTGTTTAAAATTTTGTCAGTTGAATAAAGACCAGTAGATTTTACATCTACAATAAACTTTGAATTTTTATGTGAATTTGACAAATTTCTAGCGATCAATAAACCTATTTTATCAGAAAAAATTTCATTTCCTTCGTTATCAATTACTCCAACACGATCACCATCTCCATCAAAACCAAAACCAATATCAGCATTGTTTTCTTTTACTGATTTAACAATTGCATGGAGCATTTCTAAATCTTCAGGGTTTGGATTATATTTTGGGAAATTCCAATCTAAATCACAGTCTAATTCTATTACTTCACACCCAATACCTCTTAGTATATCAGGAGCAAAAATTCCTGCTGTACCATTACCACACGCAACAACAGCTTTTATTTTCTTTTTTAACTTATTCTTATTTATTAAATCTTCTTTATAAACTTTATCAAAATCTTTAATTTGTTTTTCATTACCGTTACCTTCAGTAAAATTTTGGTTTAAAGTAATTTCTTTTAATTCTTTCATTTCCTCAGGTGCATGAGTTAATCCTTTTTTGATTCCCATTTTTACTCCCGTCCAGCCGTTTTCATTATGACTAGCTGTTACCATAGCAATTGCATCAGCATCTAAATTAAATTGTGCGAAATAAACCATTGGTGATAGAGATAAACCAACATCTTCAATAAAACATCCAGTTGATAGCAAACCCTTTTTTAAAGCTGACTTTATATTTTCGCTGTATGATCTGTAATCATGTCCAACTATTACTCTTGGGTTTTCTTTCTTAGTGTGTTCTTTAATTTGCGTACCTAGACCTTTTCCAAGATTCGTGATTCCTGGCTCATTAATGTCTTTTTCGTAAATCCATCTTGCGTCATATTCTCTAAAGCCGAAAGGGTCTATTTTTATTGATTGAGACATGCTGTTAATTACTTACATTTTTTTCATTTTTATAGTTGAATTTTTTTTTCACTGTTCTATAAATGTTCTGTTGATTTACATAATATTTAGTATATCAACACTAAGCGCACACAACATATAGTTGTTTTCGCTTTATTAACAAGATATATTAACAAAAAATGAATAAAATACTATCGCAGGCATTAAAGAAAGCTGTCTCTGAATATAGCCCAGAAGTCAAAGAAGTCCAAAAAAACAATAGACCAGATTTATTCTCATTAAATAATGAAACTGAGCTGTTTCAAAATGATAAAGGTATAATAATTAAAATTGACCGATCAAAAGATGCAAACTTAACTGATTTTGGCAAGGCAACTTTAAAAGATAGATATCTGGGTCACAATGAATCTTTTCAAGATTTATTTGCAAGAGTAGCTAGCACATATGCTGACGATAATTTGCATGCGCAAAGAATTTATAATTATATAAGTAATCTCTGGTTCATGCCAGCTACACCTGTTTTGTCTAATGGTGGAACTAAAAGGGGATTACCAATTTCATGTTTTTTAAATGAAGCATCAGATAGCTTAGGTGGCATTCTAGATCTTTGGAGTGAAAATGTTTGGTTAGCCGCAAAAGGTGGAGGCATAGGAAGTTATTGGGGAAATTTAAGATCAATAGGTGAGAAGATTGGTAAAGTTGGAAAAACTTCTGGGATTATTCCTTTTATAAAAGTTATGGATTCATTAACTATGGCAATCAGCCAAGGTTCATTAAGAAGAGGATCTGCAGCATGTTATCTTCCAATTGACCATCCTGAAATAGAAGAGTTTATGGAAATGAGAAGACCAACAGGTGGTGATCCGAACAGAAAAGCATTAAATTTACACCACGGTGTTTTAGTTTCGGATGCATTTATGCGGGCTGTGGAAAATGATGAGCAATGGGCACTAAAGAGTCCAGCTGATGGAACTATTCAACAAACTATATCTGCAAGAAATTTATGGATTAGATTATTAACGGCAAGAATTGAAACAGGTGAACCTTACATTATTTACATCGATACTGTTAATAGACAAATACCGCAACATCATAAGCTTGCAAACCTTACAGTTAAAACTTCAAACCTTTGCAGTGAAATAACTTTACCTACTGGTATCGATAAAGATGGAAGAGATAGAACAGCTGTTTGTTGTTTGTCTTCATTAAATTTAGAAAAGTATGATGAGTGGAAAGATGATCCAGATATGATTGGAGATGTAATGAGATTTTTAGATAATGTTTTATCTGATTTTATTAACAAAGCCCCTGAGCAATTTAAAGATGCCAAATACTCTGCTGAGAGAGAAAGAAGTGTTGGGCTAGGAGTGATGGGTTTCCATTCTTTCTTGCAGAAAAAAAGAATTCCACTCGAGTCTGTTATGGCAAAGTCATGGAATAAAAAGATTTTTAAAAATATTCATGAAAAGGTAAATCTAGCCTCAAAAGATTTAGCCGAAGAAAGAGGTGCATGTCCAGATGCTGAAGAATATGGTTTTAAAGAGAGATTTTCAAATAAGACCGCAATAGCACCAACTGCATCTATTTCAATAATCTGCGGAGGTGCATCGCCAGGAGTAGAACCTATTGCAGCTAACAGTTATACTCACAAAACTTTGTCAGGATCTTTCAATGTAAGAAATAGATATCTTGAGGAGATTTTGGAAAGTCACGGTAAGAATGATGATGAAACATGGTCAACAATAACTACTAATCAAGGTTCAGTTTCGCATCTAGATTTTTTAACTGATTTAGAAAAAGATGTTTTTAAAACTGCTTTTGAATTAAATCAAAAATGGATTATTGAGTTGAGTGGTGATAGGACACCATTTATTTCTCAAGCACAATCAGTCAATTTGTTTTTACCAGCAGACGTTCATAAAAAAGAATTACATAGAATTCATTTTGATGCATGGAAAAAAGGTTTGAAAAGCCTTTATTACTGTAGATCAAAATCAATTCAAAGAGCTGAAAATATCAATAATGCTCAATCAACTGATATTACAGCCAATGTATATAAATCTAAAAATCAACAAACTAACGAGGAACCAGAATACGAGGAGTGTTTATCATGTCAGTAGCAGAGAAAATTAAAGTAGAAAAAAAAGAAATTATCCAACCCAAAAAGATGGGTCTTTTAGTAGAAAATCCAGTTTACAAACCATTTAGATATCCTTGGTGTTATGACGCTTGGTTAACGCAACAAAGAATTCATTGGTTACCTGAGGAGGTGCCACTTGGTGATGATGTTAGAGATTGGCAGAAAAATTTATCACAACCTGAAAAAAATCTTTTAACTCAAATCTTTAGATTTTTTACTCAAGCTGATGTTGAAGTCAATAACTGTTATTTGAGACATTACACAACTGTTTTTAAACCAACTGAAGTTTTAATGATGATGACAGCTTTTGCTGCAATGGAAACAGTTCATGTCGCTGCTTATTCTCATTTATTAGATACTATTGGAATGCCAGAGTCAGAATATTCTGCATTTATGAAGTATAAAGAAATGAAAGACAAATATGATTACATGCAAGGATTTAATGTTAATTCAAAAGAGGATATTGCTAAGACTGTTGCGGTCTTTAGTGCTTTCACTGAAGGATTACAACTATTTGCAAGCTTTGCGATCCTTTTGAATTTCCCAAGACATAATAAAATGAAAGGAATGGGACAAATAGTTACTTGGTCTGTAAGAGATGAAACTCTTCACTGCAACTCTATGATTAGAATTTTTAAAGAATTCATTAAAGAGAATCCAGAAATCTGGACACCCAAATTAAAAAAAGAGTTGTATGAGGCTTGTAGAACTATCATTGAGCATGAAGATGCTTTTATAGATTTAGCTTTTGAAATGGGTCCAATGGAAGGATTAACTGCAAAAGAGGTAAAAGATTATATTAGATTTATTGGTAACAGAAGATTAGTTCAACTAGGTTTGGAACCAATTTATGATGTACAGAAAAATCCTCTTGGATGGTTAGATACAATGTTAAATGCAGTTGAGCATATGAACTTCTTTGAGGGTCGTGCAACCGAGTATTCTAAAGCATCTACACAAGGAACTTGGGTCGAAGCTTTTAGTTAATTATCTTTGGTTTAATTGTAAAACTTTTCTGTGCTTGTTACCTTTGTAACTTGCAAGAGGTCTGATCAATTTATTTGCAGCATGTTGCTCCATTATATGCGCTGACCAACCAGTGATTCTTGAAATAACAAATATTGGTGTAAAGAAATCCGTGTCAAAACCCATTAAGTGATAAGTCGGTCCAGTAGGATAATCCACGTTTGGATAGATGTTTTTTCTCTCAATCATTACTTTTTCAACAATGTCGTAAATTTTTTCAAATTTTTTAT
The DNA here is from genome assembly GCA_902580335.1 of uncultured Pelagibacteraceae bacterium. Classification (GTDB taxonomy): domain Bacteria; phylum Pseudomonadota; class Alphaproteobacteria; order Pelagibacterales; family Pelagibacteraceae; genus Pelagibacter. The sequence continues at coordinate 17,353 of CACHKE010000005.1, read as the reverse complement.
CTTTTTTAATTTTTGCTACTTTAGCAAAATATTTTCTCATTGTAGGAACTCTTGAGTCTCCACTTTTGTAAACTCTATGTCCAAAACCCATAACAACTTCTTTCTTATCTAAAGCAGAATTTATCCATTTAAGAGCGTTTTTAGGATCCTTAATTTTGTTCATCATATGCATTACTTCTTCATTAGCCCCTCCATGTAATGGACCTTTTAAACTTGCGATTGCTCCAGTAATTGCACCATGAATGTCAGATAAGCTGCTGGTAATAGTTCTTGCAGTAAAAGTTGAAACGTTAAAGCTATGCTCTGCATATAATATTAAAGACACATCAAAAGCTTTTACTATTTCTTTTTGAGGTACTTTTCCAAAACACATATAAAAAAAGTTTTCTGCTATATTTAAATTTTTTTTAGGTTTGATAATTTTTTTCCCTTTTCTAATTCTGTAGAATGCAGCTAAAGCAGTTGGAGTTTTCGCTAGGATTCTAATCGCTTTTCTCATATTTGCTTCAGGAGAAGAGTCTGTTGTTTCTTTATCCTCTAAACCCATAATACTTACGGCAGTTCTGGCAACATCCATAGGATGGGATTTTTTGGGCATTTTTTTTATAACTGAATATAAATCTTTAGATAACTCTCTATTGTTCTTCTCTTCTTTTTCAAATTTTCTAAGTTGAATAGTGTTTGGAAGGTCTTTATTTAAAATGAGATAAGCAACCTCCTCAAATCTGCAGTATTCACAAAGATCTTGAGCAGCATAACCTCTATATGTTAGAGAGTTAATTTCAGGCATTACTTTTGAGACTTCTGTTTCGTCTACGACAATTCCTAATAAGCCTTTTTTAATATCATCACTCATTATTCGTGACCATCAGTATTAAAGTTATAAATTTTTTCATCCAAACTATTATATTTCTCATAATCCACAAGTTCATATAATCGTTTTCGAGTTTGCATTTTATCAATAATGTTGTTTTGATGTCCATTTGCATAAATGTCTCTCAAACCATCCTCAACATTTTTCATTGCTAACCTTTGGGTTGTAACAGGATAAATAACGATGTTGTAACCCAGTTCTTCCAGTTGTTTGTAATTTAATAACTTAGTTTTTCCAAACTCAGTCATATTGGCTAACAAATAACTCGATAACTTTTTTCTAACTTTTTCAAAATCCTTTTCATCATGAAGCGCCTCGGGAAAAATAATTTCTGCTCCAGCATCGATATACGCCTTACATCTCTCGATCATTTTATCAATTCCTTCCACACTTTTTGCATCGGATCTTGCAATAATTTTAAAATTTTCATCTTTTTTTGCTGAAACACATTCTTTTATTTTTTTCACCATTGTATCAGTGGATATCAATTCTTTATTATCTAGGTGTCCACATCTTTTTCTTTCAACTTGATCTTCTATATGTACCCCTGTAATTCCAAACTCTTCAAAAGTTTCTATGGTTTCTTTACATGATTTAAATCCTGTATCTATATCCACAATTGTAGGAAGGTTTGTAACTCTGGAGATTAAATACGACCTCGTACTAACATCTTGCAATGTAGTTAATCCAATATCTGGAAATCCAAGATCATTTGCCATAACACCTCCTGAAACATAAACAGCATCATAACCAATCTCTTCAATCAATTTTGCTGTTAAAGGATTATAAGCACCAGGAACTCTTAATATTTTTTTTGATTTTAATTTTTGTGTAAAATCTTTTCTTTTTTCTATTGGTTCTTTTTCAACAAAATGCATTAAAAAATTCCTTTTTTTAAATTTCGTTTAATTTTGCTTTTTTTAACAGTAATATTCAATCTATCTAATTGACCTGACTTTAATTTTTTTAAGTTTTGCACTGTCTTTAAAAATCTTTCAATTTCTTTTTTATCTAATATATCCTCAGTAAGTGTTATAAATTTATTAATATAGTTTTGTCTATTAAACGGTCTTGAGCCATAAGGATGAGCATCTGCAACACCTTGTTCTTCGATAATTTTTCTTCCATTTTTAAGGGTAATTATAACTTTTGCACCAAAAGCTTTTTTTCTGGGGTTTGGATCATGATATCTTTTGGTCCATTTTTTATCCTCATGTGTTTTGATTGATCTCCATATTTTAATTGTACTTCTTCTTTTTGCTCTAGCTTTCGAATAAGATTTTACATGATGCCAACTACCATCTTCTAACGCAACGGCAAATATATACATTATTGAATGATCTAATGTTTCTCTACTTGCATTTGGATCCATTTTTTGAGGATCATTTGCACCAGTACCAATCACATAATGAGTATGATGACTGGTATAAATATCAATCTTTTTTACCTGATTTAGATTTGATATTTTCTTTTTAAGTTTTTTTGCAAGATCAATTAATGCTTGAGATTGATATTCAGCAGAATATTCTTTTGTATAAGTTTCAAGTATAGCTTTCTTAGTTTCGTTTTTTTTTGGAAGTGGAACTTTATATAAAGCTTTTTTTCCATCTAAAATTCTTGCTATGACACTATCTTCACCTTCATAAATTGGACTTGGAGCACCTTCACCACGCATAACTCTATCTACAGCTTCGATTGCAAGTTTCCCAGCGTGTGCTGGAGCATAAGCTTTCCAACTGGAGATTTCACCTTTTCTAGATTGTCTAGTTGAAATAGTTGTGTGCAGAGCTTGTTGGACAGCTTGATAGATTGTTTCTGTATTTAGTCTTAACATCGATCCTATTCCAGCCGCAACACTTGGCCCTAAGTGAGCAATGTGGTCTACTTTATGTTTATGTAAACAAATTCCTTTTACTAGATTAACTTGAACTTCATACGCAGTAATTATCCCTCTTAAAAGATCTAATCCGCTTTTTTTATTTTGTTGTGCAACGCTTATAAGGGGAGGAATATTATCACCAGGATGACTGTAATCAGCTGCCAAAAATGTGTCATGAAAATCAAGTTCTCTTACAGCTGTTCCGTTACTCCACGCTGCCCACTCACAATCAAATTTTAACTTACTATCGACCCCAAATAATGTTGCACCATTTTTTCTTAAATGCTTTAAAGCCATTTCTCGAGATGAAATAACTGGACGTCTATTTAAAGAAGCCATTGCGACTGAAGCATTATCAATAATTCTATTAATCACCATCTCTATCGCTTCTTTATTTAACTTTGCATTATCACTTGCAATTTCTGCGATTTTCCAAGCTAGTTGTTTTTTTTTGGGTAAGTGTACTTTAGATGGGAAAACTTTTACGTTATGAATGATCAAAATAACTCCTAATTGAAATCTGTTCTAATAGTTAAAAAAAAATAATCAATATTAAAGATATTTTGTTACGATTTTTTCAATACCTGTGAAGTCTTTTATTAAGTGATTATGGTAAATTTCAGTTGTATTTTTTTCCGTGTATCCATCTTCAAGTAAAATCACTGGAATTCCCGCAGCCTTTGCCGCGTTAGCATCTGTTTCACTATCGCCAATCATTAAAGTTTTTTTAAGATCCCCATCTAAAATTTCAACCACAGATGTTAAGTGTCTTGGATCAGGCTTACAATAATCAAATGTATTGTGACCCGCTACATATTCAAAAAATTCATAAATTCCAATTTTTTTTAAAAGATCGATTGCTAGATGTTCTTGTTTATTTGTACAAACACCCATTGAAATTTTTTTTTCTTTCGACCATATTAAAAAATCTTTAACTCCATCAATTAATTTACTTTCATTTACAATATTTTTTCCGTAATACTCTACAAATTCTTTAACCATTTCTTTTTTTATTTTTTCATCTTGGACTTTTCCAAATTCTTTTTTAGCCTGACCCCATATAGATCGACCAAGCATTGCACCGGCTCCCTGGCCCACCAAGTTTCTTATTTCTTCAGTAGACTTGGTTGGATATCCAAATTTACTCATCACGTGATTGTGAGCCCTCATTAAGTCGGGAGCTGTATCCACTAAAGTACCATCTAAATCAAAAAGAATTGTAAAATTTTGTTTCATAATTAAAAGTATTTTTAAGAAATATTTTGTGAATTAAGAAAGATATATACTTAATATAAATAATTTTCTAGATGAAACAATTACAGATATATAAGTTACAGAATTCACTGAGAAATAAATTTTTAAAATCTAAAGTAAATATGATAGCTCCAGAGACAATTTATTTTTCTAAAGATACAAAAATTGGAAAAAATGTGACCATAGAACCATATGTAGTTATAGGATCAAAAGTGAAGATTGGAAATAATGTAACTATAAAATCTTTTAGCCATTTAGAGAATTGTAAAATTGAAAATAAAGTTGAAATAGGCCCCTATGCAAGAATAAGACCTGGTACCATTTTAAAAGAGGGATCTAGGATTGGAAATTTTGTTGAAATTAAAAAAAGTACTCTTGGAAAAAAATCTAAGGTAAATCATTTAACTTACATTGGTGACACTTCAATTGGTAAATCAGTTAATGTTGGGGCGGGGACCATCACATGTAATTATGATGGATTAAAAAAAAATAAAACACAAATAAAAGATAATGTTTTTATTGGTTCAAATTCTTCTTTAGTAGCTCCAATAACACTTGCAGAAAATAGTATAATTGGAGCAGGATCAGTAATTACTAGAAATGTAAGTAAAAAATCTCTAGCGCTCACCAGAAGCCAACAATTAGAGGTAAAAAATTATAAAAGAAAATCTAAATAATTATGTGTGGAATAATTGGAATAAATAGTAATAGACCTGTTTCATCAACAATTATCAGCTCTTTAAAAAAATTAGAATATAGAGGTTATGACTCAGCAGGCATAGCTACACTTTCAAAAAACGAAATTAACGAAGTTAAATCTGAAGGGAGAGTTGATAATTTAGAAAATAATCTATTAGTTCAAAAAATGGAAGGAACCATTGGTATAGGCCATGTTCGTTGGGCGACACATGGGTTGCCTAATAGTATTAACGCTCATCCCCACTCATCTCAAAATGTTTCAGTAGTTCACAATGGAATTATTGAAAATTCTACATTACTAAAAAAATTTTTAGTAGGTAAAGGGCATAAATTTAAATCACAAACTGATACTGAGGTGATTGTCCATTTAATCACAGAAAATTTAAAAACTGAAAATATTATCAATTCAATCAAAAAAACTCTCAAATCCTTACATGGAAGTTTTGCACTAGGTATAATATTTAAAGATCAACCTGATTTAATTGTTGGAGCCAGAAGAGGATCTCCGTTAGCTGTTGGGTATGGTCCAAATGAAAATTATTTAGGTTCAGACTCATATGCACTTAAAGCAATGACAAATAAGATTACTTATCTTAATGATGGTGAATTCTGCATTATAAAAAAGGATCATGTTGATTTTTTTAATGAGGATGGAGATAAAATTAATAAAAAAGTTTTAGAATTATCTCTTGAAGATGAAAAATATGATAAGGGCGATTACAAACATTTCATGGCTAAAGAAATTGAGGAACAACCTACAACGTTAAAAAATGGAATTAATGAATATGTAGATACATTAAATAATGATATAAACATTTATAATTTTCCTTGGAAAACAAATGAAATTTCCTCAGTAACTCTTATTGGTTGTGGAACAGCTTATCATTCATGTCTACTTGCAAAATACTGGTTCGAAGAATTAACCTCATTAGATGTTAATGTAGATATTGCGTCAGAGTTTAGATATAGAAAAAACAGATTAAAGAAAGAAACTTTATATATATTTGTATCTCAATCTGGTGAGACAGCAGATACTTATGCAGCATTAGATTTATGTAATCAAAATGATATGAAAACATGCGCAGTTGTAAATGTAATTGAGAGTTCGATTGCTAGAGACTCTAAATTTGTTTTACCAATACATTGTGGGACTGAGATAGGTGTTGCATCTACCAAAGCCTTTTTGGGTCAAATACTTATATTGTACATTTTAGCTTTAAAAATTGGATTATTAAGAAAAGATTTAAAAAAAGAGTTATTTAATGAAAAACTTAAAGACCTTAAATCTCTCCCAAAATTAGCAGAAAAGACTTTATTGACCGATAATAAGATACAGACAATATCTAATACTTTTAATGAGGCTAAAGGTTCAATGTTTTTAGGAAGAGGTTTTTCTTTTCCGATAGCATTAGAAGGTGCGTTAAAATTAAAAGAACTGTCTTATATCCATGCCGAAGGCTATCCAGCTGGTGAAATGAAACATGGACCGCTTGCTCTTATCGAAGAAGGAATGCCAGTTGTTGTGTTAGCACCGAGAGACAATTATTATAAAAAAACTATTTCTAATATGCAGGAAGTTATTGCAAGAGGAGCAAAAGTTTTATTAGTAACCAACAAAAGTAGTGATGAAGTGGTTTCAGAAAATATTTGGGAAAAAATAGAAGTTGAAAGTGCTAATGAGGACCTTTTACCCTTTCTTTTAACTATTCCTTTACAAAAATTAGCTTATTATTCAGCTCTTAAAAAAGGATTTGATATAGATAAGCCCAGAAATTTAGCTAAATCAGTAACCGTTGAATAATAGAAAAACTCTGATACAACAATCCTGAGTTGAACATGAAAAATTGGAAAGTAAATAGTTGGAGAAAGTATCCTGTCAAACACATACCAACGTATGGTGACGAGAAGGAACTTAATAGTGTTTTAAATAAATTAAAAACATTTCCACCACTTGTATTTGCAGGTGAGACAAGACATTTAAAAGATCAATTATCTAAAGTAGTTGATGGTAAAGCTTTTTTATTGCAAGGTGGTGACTGTGCCGAAAGTTTTGCAGAATTTCATCCAGATAATATAAGAGATACTTTTAAGGTAATTCTTCAAATGGCTTTGGTGATGACATATTCAGCGTCTTTACCTATTGTAAAACTTGGAAGGATTGCTGGACAGTTTTCTAAACCAAGAAGTGCTCCAACAGAAAAACAAGGTGACGTAGAATTACCAAGTTATTTAGGTGATAATATTAATGCAATAGACTTTAACGAAAAAGCTAGAAGACCTGATCCAAAAAGAATGTATAAAGCATATTCTCAATCAGCTTCAACTCTTAATTTACTTAGAGCATTTTCAAAAGGTGGTTTTGCAGATTTGAACAAAGTTCATTTATGGAATTTAGATTACATTAAAAAAAGTCCTCAAGCAAAAAAATTTAAAGACTTGGAGGACAAAATTGCGGATGCACTAGCTTTTATGGAAGCATGTGGAATAACTTCAGACTTTAATAATAGATTATACACTGTAAATTTCTGGACATCACATGAAGCGTTGCATTTACCCTTTGAGGAAAGTATGACTAGAGTAGACTCTACTACCGGTGAGTATCACGATACATCTGCTCATTTTGTCTGGATTGGTGATAGAACAAGACAGTTAGATGGTGGACATGTTGAATTTTGTAGAGGAATAGAAAATCCTATTGGAATAAAGTGTGGCCCTACCTCTAAACCTGAGGAGATTGCGAAAATTTGTGAAGTATTAAATCCAAAAAATGAAAAAGGTAAAATTACTTTAATCTCAAGATTTGGTCATCAAAATGTAGAAAAGTTTTTACCAAAGTTAATAAGACGAATTAAAAAAGAAGGTCTTAATGTTATTTGGTCATGTGATCCAATGCATGGAAATACAATTGTATCAACCACTGGTTTTAAAACGAGACCATTTAACAATGTAGTTAATGAGGTTAAAAATGTTTTTGGTGTCCATCAGTCTGAGGGATCGTACGCAGGTGGTTTACATGTTGAAATGACTGGCCAAGATGTGACAGAGTGTACAGGTGGAGCTAGAAAAATATCTGATGCTGATTTATCGAGTAGATATCACACTCATTGTGACCCAAGATTGAATTCAGACCAGGCTTTAGAATTAGCCTTTTTAATTTCTGATGAGATTAAAAAGAATAGCAGCTATTCTAAAAATGCTATTCAAGCGGCATCTTAAGCTATTGCATAAAAATTTAAGATAGTTAAATATTTAGTATGACGCCATCAGAAAAAGTAAAATTTATTTCAAATTGGATCAAAAAATATGTTGATCAAATGCCAAACAAGGCCCAATCATTAGTCATAGGAATATCTGGTGGTATAGATTCATCTGTTTCAAGCACTCTGAGTGCGATGACAGGAATTAAAACTATTGTTTTAACCATGCCGATTAAACAAAAAGAAAATCAACATGATCTTAGTTTGAAGCATCAACAATGGCTTGTAAAAAATTTTAAAAATGTTGAAGCGCATACTTTAAGTTTAGATAAACTTTTTGAAACATTTTCAACAACCCTTAATAAATTTGATAATGAACATGGTTTTGCTAACTCTAGAGCTAGACTTAGAATGACTACTCTTTACCAAGTTGCAGCAGCAAACAAAGGTATTGTAGTTGGAACAGGAAATAAAGTAGAGGATTTTGGAGTAGGTTTTTATACAAAATATGGAGATGGTGGTGTTGATATATCTCCTATAGCAGATTGTAATAAAACCGAAGTATGGGAACTTGGTAAAGAATTAGGTATATTAAAAGAAATTATTGATGCTCCACCAACCGATGGATTGTGGGATGATGGAAGAACAGATGAAGGTCAATTAGGATTCAATTACTCAGAACTTGAAGACGCAATGGGTAACCCAAATTCGCCTCACAGAGAACAATACGAAAAAATTCGAAATCAAAACTTGCATAAAATGGAGCCAATTCCAGTTTGCAAGATTCCTAGTTAATCAATTAGATTAACAAATCATTAAATAAGGTATATTTCTTAATCAGCTGATATGGATATTTTTTTAACAAATAATTTAAGTAATAAAAAAGAACACTTTGTTCCAAAAGAAAAAAAAAATGTTGGAATGTACGTTTGTGGACCCACAGTTTATGATGATCCTCATATAGGAAACGCAAGACCCTTAGTAATTTTTGATATTTTATTTAAATTATTAAAAAACGAATTTCCCTCAGTAACCTATGTGAGAAATATAACTGATATTGATGATAAAATAATCAAATCCTCACAGGAACAAAAAATTTCTACGAAAAAACTCACAGAAAAAGTAACTTCAAGTTTTTTTAAAGATTGTGAGTTTTTAAATTGTGAAAATCCTACTCATCAGCCAAAAGCAACAGAACACATTGATCTAATGATTGAAATGATAAACGATTTAATTAAAAAAGGATTTGCGTATGAAAATAATAGGCATGTTTATTTTGAAGTTAAAAAATTTCCTGAGTATGGAAAATTATCAAATAAAAATTTAGACGATTTAATTGCTGGATCTAGAGTAGAAATAAGTGAAAATAAAAAAAATTCTGAAGATTTTGTTCTGTGGAAACCATCAAATAATGATGAACCCGCTTGGGATTCGCCATGGGGCAGGGGTAGACCAGGATGGCATTTAGAGTGTTCAGCTATGTCAAAAAAATTCTTAGGTAATGAATTTGATATTCATGGTGGAGGTATAGATCTTATTTTTCCTCATCATGAAAATGAAATAGCTCAATCTAGATGTGCCAATGATACAAAAGTTTTTGCAAATTATTGGGTGCACAATGCTTTTATTACTATGTCTAATGAAAAAATGGCTAAGTCACAAGGTAACATTCTAAAAATAAAAGATTTTAGAAATAAAATTAGTGGCCAAATAATCAGATTGGCTTTAATGAGTGCACATTATAAGCAACCATTAGATTGGAACGACAAATTATTAAGTGATTGTGAAAGCACTTTAGATAAGTGGTATAAAGTATATTCATCTGATCTTAAATCCGTCAAAGTTTCAGATGAAATTATAAAACCACTTTATGAAGATTTGAACACACCTGGATATATAGCCAACCTTCACAAGTTATTCGAAAAAGCTAACAAAGGTGAAAACAAAGACCTATTTGTTTCAGCATGTAAATTTATTGGTTTGATGAATGAAACTAGCGAGCAATGGAATGAATTTAAGAAGAAAAGAGTATCTATAACCGAGTCTGAAATTGAAAATATGCTTAGTTTAAGAGACAAAGCTAGAGAAAATAAGAACTATAAAGAAGCTGATAGAATTAGAGATGAGCTCTTGGACAAAGGTGTTTTAATAGAAGATAAAGATGGTAAAACACTCTGGAAATTTAAATGAGCAAAGAAAGATTATACATATTTGATACAACTTTAAGAGATGGAGCTCAAACGCAAGGAGTCGATTTTTCTTTGGAAGACAAAGAAAAAATTGCTTTAGCTCTAGACAATTTGGGGGTGGATTATATTGAAGCAGGTTGGCCCGGGGCCAACCCAACTGACACAGAATTTTTTCAAAAGAAACACGATTTTAAAAATTCAAAACTAACATCTTTTGGAATGACGAAAAGGTCTGGACGAAGTGCAGAAAACGATACTGGTTTATCTGCACTCATCAACTCTAATACCTCTGCAGTATGTTTGGTTGGTAAGTCTTGGGATTTTCATGTCGATGTTGCTTTAGGAATTACCAATGAAGAAAATTTAGATAATATTTCTGAAAGTGCAAAACATTTTGTTAAAGCAAAAAAAGAATTTATGTTCGATGCAGAACATTTTTTTGATGGTTATAAAGCAAATCCAAAATATGCACTCTCATGTATTAAAGCTGCTTATGATCAAGGTGCAAGGTGGGTGATATTATGTGATACGAATGGAGGTACACTTCCACATGAAGTTACACAGATAGTTAGTGAGGTTACAAAAGTAGTACCAGGAAAAAACTTGGGAATTCACGCACATAATGATACTGGTAATGCGGTTGCTAACTCATTAGCAGCAGTATTGTCTGGTGTTCGACAAATTCAAGGTACAATAAATGGATTGGGTGAAAGATGTGGAAATGCAAATTTAATGTCATTAATACCAACATTTTTTTTAAAGAAAGATTTTTCATCTCAATTTGAAATTGGAATAAAATCAAAAAATATTAAAAATCTCACTGATTGTTCAAGACTTTTAGATGAAATTTTAAATAGAAAACCTAACCAACATTTGCCATATGTGGGCGCAGCAGCTTTTTCACATAAAGGAGGATTGCATGTATCTGCTGTACAAAAAGATCCAAAAACTTATGAACACATCAATCCGGAGGAAGTTGGTAACACAAGAAATATTGTTGTTTCTGATCAATCAGGAAAGTCAAATATTATCTCTAGATTAAAAAGTATTAAAATTGATATTCAAGAAAATGATCCAAAAATAAAAAAATTATTAGATGAAGTAAAAGACAGAGAATTCATTGGTTATAGTTATGATGGTGCCGATGCATCATTTGAATTATTAGCTAGAAGAATAATTGGAGAAATACCAAGATATATTTCTATTAATGAATATGACGTTTCAGTAAAAAAAAATAATTCCGGCGAAATAGTTTCTTCTGCAAAAGCTCAGTTAGAAGTTGATGGAGAAAAGATTATGTGTGAGGGAGAAGGGAACGGTCCAGTAAATGCTTTAGATAATGCAATCAGACAAAACGTTGATAGGCTAGCAAAATACTCAAAATATTTAAAAGATTTAAAACTGGTAGATTATAAAGTAAGAATTTTAAATACAGGAACTGAAGCCGTTACAAGAGTTTCAATTGAAAGCACTGACTCCCAAGGAAAAAATTGGTTTACTATTGGTGTCTCAACAAACATTATCGAGGCTTCATTCAAAGCATTAATTGATAGTTTGGATTATAAATTATTTAAGGATAATGCGCCCGCAAGTAAATAAATGAGTAAAAATAATATCTCATTTATTCTTCACAAACCTAAATTATCAGAAAATATTGGTGCCTGCGCCAGAGCAATAAAAAACTTTGATTTTAATAAATTGATTTTGATAAACCCTAAACCTATTTTTCCAAATGATAAAATTCTAGCTACATCAGTTGGAGCTAAAGATATTATTAAACAAAGTAAAAATTATGATAATTTAGAAGATGCAATAAGCAAAATTGATGTTGTTATTGCCACTTCTGCGAGATTTAGAAATAAAAATATTAAACATATAAACTTAGATGATTTAAAAAAGATAAATTTTAAAAAGAAAATTGGGTTCTTGTTTGGTTCGGAGGCGTCAGGTTTATCAAATGATGAAATCAGTTATGCTAATTATACTTTACAAATACCTACTAACCCAGATTTTAAATCTTTGAATTTATCTCATAGTCTGATTATCATTGCTCAATACGTATCTAGCCTTATCAAACTAAAAAATACTCCATTTAAAAGATCAAAAAAAATCAAATCAGCTAATAAAAAAGAAATTCAATCAATGTTAAGTCTTTGCATTAAAAATTTAGATGAAATAAATTTTTTTAGACCCAAGGAAAAGAAACCCAAAATGCTTGAGAACCTCAGAAATATTTTTTATAAAATGGAGTTATCTGATAAAGAAACTCGTATATTATCAGGTGTATTTGCAAGTTTAGGTAAAAAACGTTGATTGACAAACAAAAGAGTAAGTTTATAAGACCCAATATCAAATGACAAAAAGAATTAACTCTAAACATAAAGTTGATAGAAGACTAAAGGTTAACCTATGGGGAAGACCTAAAAGCCCTTACAATAAAAGAGCTTACGGACCAGGTCAGCATGGTCAGTCTAAACAAGGTAAAGCTTCAGACTATGGTATTCAATTACAAGCAAAACAAAAACTCAAAGCGTATTATGGAAATATAAATGAGAGACAATTTAGAAATATTTATAAAAAGGCTTCTATGCTTAAAGGAGATACCAGTGAAAATTTAATTGGTCTTTTAGAGAGAAGACTAGATGCAGTAATTTACAGAGCCAAGTTTGCTACAACAATTTTTTCTGCTAGACAGTTAATCAACCACGGACATGTTAAAGTGAATGGAAAAAAAGTGAATATTTCTAGTTACTTAGTTAAAGAAGAAGATAGCATTGAAATAAGAGATAAATCCAAACAACTTGCAATCATTGATATAGCATTAGCAAGTAAAGAGAGAGAAGCACCTGAATATATTCAATTAGATCAAAAAAACAAAAAATTTAAGTTTGTAAGAATTCCAAAATTTGAAGAAGTTCCTTACCCCGTAGTAATGGAGCCAAACTTGGTAATTGAATATTACTCAAGATAATAATTATTTTTTGAAATTAATTCCTTTATCAGAAAAAACTTTTTTTAATTCACCACTTTCGTACATTTCTTTTACAATATCACACCCACCAACAAATTCTTTTTTTACGTAAAGTTGAGGTATGGTAGGCCAATCACTAAAAATTTTAATTCCCTCTCTAATTGATTGGTCTTCAAGAACATTTACACTTTTAAAATTTACCTCTAAAATTTTTAGCATGTTTGAAACTGCCATTGAGAATCCACACTGTGGAGCATCTGGAGTTCCCTTCATGAATAAACATACATCGTTAGTGTCAATATGATTTTGAATTATATTTTTTGTTTTATCATCCATTATTGTTCCTTTGTTTTAATAGCTAAGGCATGTAATTCATTCCCCATTCTGCCTTTTAATGAATTATAAACCATTTTGTGTTGTTCAATTTTACTTTTTCCAGCAAATTGAGATGATGTAACAGTAGCAGAATAATGATTACCATCTCCAGCTAAATCTTGTATTTCGATTGAAGCATCTGGCATTGCTTCTTTAATAAATCTCTCAATCTCTTTTAAATCCATTGCCATAATCAAACCATGTAACTCTTAAGCCAATTAGTATTATATGATTTTAATTCGTCAATTGATAGTTTCGTCTTTTGATCAATTATCATCTCTTTATCAATAATTTTACCTAACTCATCATAATGTACCGAATTTTTATCTAAAATATTAGAAACTTCTTTAAAATTTTGTGGATTTATTTCAATCAAATATCTTCCTTGATCTTCAGCAAAAAAGTATTCAATTTCATTAATCAAAAATTTTGGCTTTTTGATTTGTATACCTTTATTACCTTTTATACACATTTTGCTTATCGCTGTGATTATTCCACCTAGAGATACATCATGGGCACTTTTAATGAAATTTTTTTCAATCAAATTAAGTAGAGTCAGACCATTATTTTTTTCATTAAATAAATTTACTTCAGGTGGGGGTCCATTATTTTCATTTAATATTATTCTTGATAATAAACTTTGATCAATATGACCCTCCGTTTTACCAATCACTAATACAATATTGTCGATTTCCTTAAAATCCATTGTGATCATTTTTTTGTAATCCTTGATCAAACCTACACCTCCTATTGTAGGAGTTGGTTTTATTCCGATGTCTTTAGTTTCGTTGTAAAAAGATACATTTCCTGAGACAACGGGATAATCTAAATACTTGCATGCTTCACTGATACCCTGAACACATTCAACAAACTCACCCATATTTTCTTCTTTCTCTGGACTTCCAAAATTTAAACAATTTGTAACTGCTATTGGCTTAGCACCAACTGAGATTAAATTTCTCCAAGTTTCACAAACAACTTGTTTTCCTCCTGTGAGTGGATGTGCCCAACAATAAGTTGCAGATGAGTCAACTGTAGCAGCTATAGCTTTATCTGTTTTGTGAACTCTTACTACGCCTGAATCTCCACCTGGTTTTTGAATTGTGTCACCCATGACTGTGTGATCGTATTGTTGCCAAATCCATTCTTTGCTACAAACATTTGGGCTTGATAAGATTTTTTTTAATGTATCTTTAATTTTAAGACTTTTAAATGTTGTTTTATCTATTTTATTTTTTTTTGGTAATTTTGATTTTTTCCATTTCCGATCATACATCGGAGAATTTTCAACCAATGTATTAACTGGAATATTAGCAACTTGTTTATTATCAAAATACAATTCAATGTTTTTTGTATCAGTTGTTTTTCCTATTATAGCAAAATCTAAGTTCCATTTATCAAATATTTTTTTGGCTAATTCCTCTTTTCCACTCTCAAGCACTATAAGCATTCGTTCTTGGCTTTCTGATAACATAATTTCGTAAGGGGTCATTTTGGTTTCTCTACATGGAACTTTGTTTAAGTTAATTTCAATACCTAAATTTCCCTTTGATGCCATTTCAATACTTGAGGAGGTTAGTCCTGCAGCTCCCATATCTTGAATTGCAATAATTGAGTCTCCTGACATTAATTCTAAGCACGCCTCTAATAAAAGTTTTTCAGTAAAAGGATCTCCAACTTGCACAGTTGGTTTTTTTTCCTCTATCTTTTCATCAAAACTTGCTGAAGCCATACTTGCTCCGTGAATTCCATCTCTACCGGTTTTTGATCCAACATATATAACTGGTTTATTTAAACCAGCTGCTTTTGAATAAAATATCTTATCTTTTTTAACTAATCCTAAAGTCATAGCATTCACTAAGATATTTCCATTATATGATCTATCAAAAGATGTTTGTCCTGCTATTGTGGGTATTCCCATACAATTACCATAACCACCAATTCCATGAACCACACCTCTTAATAAATTTTTTGTTTTCTTATGTTGTGTTGATCCAAAATGAATTGAATTTAAGTTAGCAATGGGTCTTGCACCCATGGTAAAAACATCTCGCATAATTCCACCAACTCCTGTAGCAGCTCCTTGGTAAGGCTCAATAAACGATGGGTGATTATGACTCTCGATTTTAAAAACTATTGCATCTCCATCCTCAATATCAATAACTCCAGCATTTTCCCCTGGTCCTTGAATTACTTTTTTTCCTTTAGTGTGTAATTTTTTTAAATGAATTCGCGAAGATTTATAGGAGCAATGTTCATTCCACATTGCAGAAAATATACCTAACTCAGTAATATTGGGTATTCTTTTTAATAATTTACAAATCTTTTTATATTCATCTGATTTTAAACCATGTTCAATTGCAATTTTTTCGTTAACCAACATTATTTAATATTATTTAAAAGATTTTTAAAAAAAGATGGATCCATCTTCCCCAGATAAACTTTGATCTATCATTCTCTCAGGATGAGGCATCATTCCTAAAACATTTTTTTCTTTGTTAAAAATACCTGCAATATTTTTTATTGAACCATTAGGATTTATTTGATCATTTGTATTACCATTTTGATCACAATAATAAATTGCTATTTGATTATTATCTTCAATCTCTTTGAGTTGATCATTAGTACAAAAATAGTTACCCTCATTATGGGCTATGTGAAATTCCAAAACTTTTTTATCAAGATTTTTAAAGAATGTGTTATCTATATTATCAACTTTGACGTGGACATTTTTACAAATAAACTGAAGGTATTTATTTCTTAATAATACTCCTGGCACCAATCCGGACTCAACCAAAATTTGAAAACCATTACAAATTCCCATAACCAATCCACCTGATTTTGCAAAATTAATCACTGAGTGCATAATTTTTGACTTTGAGGCCATACTGCCACAACGTAAATAATCCCCGTAAGAGAAACCACCAGGTAAAACAATTAAATCACTTTTGGGCAATTCTTGATCATTATGCCAAACCATTTTATTTTTAAATCCAAATTTTGTAAGAGCCACATCCATATCTCTATCACAATTTGAACCAGGGAAGGTTATAACCGATGATTTCATCAATTATTTTGTCTCAATAATTTTGTAGTTTTCAATGACAAGATTAGCTAAAAGTCTTTTACACATTTCTTCAACAAGATCTTTAGCTTTTTTTGGATCATTTTCTTTAACATCAATTTCAAAATATTTTCCTTGTCTTACTTCATTCACAGAATTAAAACCCATACCACCTAATGTTTCATGGATTACTTTGCCTTGTGGATCTAAAACATCCTTTTTAAGAGTTATTACTGCAGAAACTTTCATTTTCTCTTTTTTTTAATTGAGGATAATTTAGTTACATTTACTGCAGAAACATTTGATTGTTCATGCAGAATTCCAAGTCTTTTGGCAACTTCGGTATAGGCAGGTAATAAATCTCCTAAATCTTTTCTAAATCTATCTTTATCAAGTTTTTTGTCAGTTGCAGAGTCCCACAATCTACAAGTATCAGGGCTTATTTCATCAGCTAAAATTATTTCTCTTCTTCCATCAATTTTAGTTCGTCCAAATTCTAATTTAAAATCAATTAATTTTATTCTCACTCCTCTAAACATCCCAATCATAAAATCATTAATTCTAAAAATAGTTTTTTTTATTTTTTCAATTTCTTTTTTATTTGCCCAATCAAATGCGTAAATATGATCCTCTGAAATTAAAGGATCGCCAAGTTTGTCATCTTTTAAACAGTATTCAATTAAAGGTTCTTTTAGTACGGTTCCATCTTCTATTCCAAGTCTTTTAGTTAAAGATCCTGTCGCCACATTCCGAATAACAAATTCAATTGGAATTATTTCTACAAATTTAATTAATTGTTCTCTCATATTTAGTCGTTTGACTAAATGATTTTCAATACCAATTTGAGATAA